>NZ_CP096293.1:0-148602 GCF_049901975.1 Providencia sp. PROV272 | reverse complement strand
GTTATACACGCGCTAATGTGTTTATGTGTTTATGTGTTTATGTGTTTATGTGTTTAGCTACATTAACACAATCAACAATGTTGATACATTTAAATTAGAGTGCTACTATTAAAACTCGGACGTTGAATTGTAGAGGTGATAAATGGCTCAGGTCACAGTAAAAAAATGGGGCAATAGCCCGTCTGTACGGCTTCCTGTTGCAATCATGCAAAAAGCGGCACTTAGCGTTGATGATACGGTTGAAATAGCGGTAGAAGAAGGTCGTATCATCATTACGCCAGTTAAAGCAGTAGAATACTCATTAGAAAATTTGTTAGCCGGTATCACGCCGGAGAATATTCATGAGAAAGTAGACTTCGGAGCTCGAACAGGTAAGGAATTAATTTAATGGTATCTCGATACGTTCCTGATTCTGGCGATTTGATTTGGATTGACTTTGATCCAGTTGAAGGACATGAGCAGGGCGGTCATCGTCCAGCAGTTGTCCTCAGCCCATTTGCATACAATAATAAAGTAGGGCTCTTATTATGCGTACCATGTACAACTAAGGGCAAAGGCTATCCATTTGAATGCGAACTCTCGAACGAAAGAGACAGTTACGCATTAGCGGATCAAGTTACATGTGTTGACTGGAGAGCTCGTAAGGTTACTAAAAAGGGCAAAGTGGAGGCATCAGAACTGGCAGAGATAAAAGCTAAAGCAAAGGCGTTAATAGGTTAGATATAATAATTATAAGGGTTATGGGATAGAATGGAAAATGAAACACTACACACAGCAACAGGTAATCAAACTCCTTTAGATAATGCTATATCATCATTAAGCTCTATTTTAGATGTTATTTTCACAGTAAATGATTATGTTTTGTTTTTTATAATTTTAATAATGATTTTCGCTAAATCGAAATCAAGACTATTCAAATTGGCATTTGGTTATTCTGGTATATCAGTTGTATTTTTACTCTCTAGCTATTTTATCAGGGATGATTTACTGTTTGATATTAATAATACACCGCGATTCGGATTATTAATGATCAATATAGGCATGATTACAACAGCATTATATTTAATATACTGGCTTATCTATCTATTCAACGAAAGTGGTATGATTGATAGCAAAAAGAGTGAACCATAGCTAACCGAAAAAGGGTGCTTGTATCACCAATCCTTCGTAATCTATAAAAGAGAAAATGTGGGGGTTTCCCCCCACAAGAGCAACATTACTTATCACAAGATAGCGTTGCTTGAACCACTGTGCCTCCGCTTGTGAAATTAAGTGAACATAAGCGATCACGCATTAACAATGAGAAGCACAGAACTGTGATGCACACAGCAATCAGCCCTATCAGGGCAAATTTGCTCATTTCTCTTGACTCCTTGAGTAAAAGGAGACAGAATCAAATTGCGAAGTTTGTAGACTGCCTCGAATTAAGGGTTATACCTGATTCGGGGCTTTCGTCTTTTTGGCTCGTATCAATGCTCGAACCAAAATGATTCAAGCACCCAAAACGATATTAGCAGATTATTATTAATTGCAATACTATTTATTATTAATAATATGTGTTTGTTTTTATGATATTTCTTTAAGTATTTTAATATAAATGGCTCATACTAACTTGAATTGAATAATATCAATTATATATTTAAATATTCTATGAAATCACCATATATTAGTGGTGGGTATAATTTTATTTACACCCACATGTTATTAATACCTTTCAATAAACCTTAATAGCTACCTTTGTAGCAAGTAGAGATGAATTGTAATTCTCCGTTATTAGATATTTTTGAGTGTAGCACATCAATGCTATATTTAATCATAAAATCTGAAATCTCTTTTGTACAAAAGCTATTCTTCCATTTAGATATTCTTGATATGTTTTGTTCAAAAGCAAACGCATCAACATCTGCATTTTTAAGAGAGAGTAACTTTTTATCTGTGGTATCAAAATTTAGCATATAAGTATTAACCGGACTAGACATCGTTTGTGTAACACCAATATATTTAACATCCCACGCATTAGTTTTATTGAATGAATTGGTTATGTACTCATCTAGCCAGATGTTTATCTTATCCCTTTCATCCTTAGATGTTTCCTTCTTGTCAATAAAATCATTTCTACTAAATATATATGTTTTTAAGGTTTCTCCGTTAACAACATCTCTTATAGTTAGCACATTGTTTGCCGTAGAGAAAAATATCTGTGGTTCAGACAGATCAGCACCATACCAACGAGCATTGGGTAAGTTTTCGTCAAAGAAACTTAGTCTGTTTGTTGACTCTTTTCTACACAGATATGAAAAGAGTTTACCATCTTGGCTTCTTATGTATCTAATTCTACTGATATTATTTGAAATTTCCGTCGATTGCATTATATCTATATCACGATCATATATGGTAGATAATCCTGCTTTACAAATTTCTGATAGTGAAAATGACATTTGACTTTCAGCGGAAATCGCATTTTGGATATGTGTGATACTCAATGATAAGACTGCAAATAAAATTAATTTATTGGCTTTCACATTTTTTCCTTTATTTTTACTATAAATTAGTACTTATAGAATTATAAAAATTTATAATTATAGCTACATGGTAGCTATTCAATTGATTCTGATATTACCAAAAAAAGGAAATCACTAATCAGTGTATTAAACCTACTTTCTACCCACAAATTCATAATACAAGTTACATTATGGATTTTAATCATCAATAATGTGCAATATATCACCGAGTATTGTTATATTTGCAATAATATCTATGTTTTAACTTTTGGATGATAAATCCTTGTGTTACTCTTTACTCGGTTAAATATACGTTTAATGTAGTAGCGTAAAATCTTTTTAGGTTTTCGATAGGTATTGCTGTTTGACGCACCAGAATCAACGATAATTTTTACACTAATTTTCTACACCAAAGAGGGCGGTAATGGGAGAGTTAATATTACGTGACACTGTAACAAGTATTGTTGATGTAAATAACATGACGAAAAACACCAACAATCCAGCAACCAGCTATTTGCTACGGCTGCGTTCCAAACAAAGTCAAAAGACAATGCGATCCTGCCTCGTGTCGGTGGTCAGGCTGTTTCGTTCTAAGGACCCATTCACGTTTGACTGGTCCATTATGGATCGGGATTCGGTCCAATTGGTACTTCAGAAGTTAATACTGGAGAAAAAGACCCCAAATAGTATCAACCTAGTCCTGAGCGCGATTAAAGGGGTTGCTGAAGAAGCCAGAGCATCACGAGCCATAGATAGCGATACATATCAGGATATTAGAAGCATACGTCGCATTCGTGGGAACCGTATTGGTAGAGGGCGTTCACTGAGTAGTAGTGAAATAACGCAAATTTATCAGCATCTTGATAGCCTAAACACCGCAGTCTCTATACGTGATGCAGCGATTGTTTCACTGATGCTCGGATGCGGTTTGCGCCGTGCTGAAGTCACTTTGTTAGATATGGAAGATATCAATTTTGATAACTACGCCGTAAAAATAATGGGGAAGGGTAACAAAGAAAGAACTAATTTTATGCCAAGTGATACCCTCCGCCGCACTCGCTTATGGATTGAAACTGTTAGGGGAGATCATTCCGGTGCAGTTTTCACCCGTATTCGTAAAAATGATGATGTGACTTGCGATAGAATAACAACCGATGGTTTACGGTATATTATTGATAAATTGGTGAAAGATTCAGAATTAGAGTCATTCACACCCCATGATTGCCGCCGAACCTATGCTACTAAGCTGTTAGAACTCGGTGAGGACCTACTTACTGTCAGAGAAGCGATGGGACACAGTAGTGTCGCTACTACACAGCGATATGATAAACGAGGTGTAACGCGCTTAGAGGCTGCTGCACGTAACCTTCAATACTAACAAAGGATGAATTATGAGAAGTAAATCGCATGTAACCGACTCTCAAGCAAATGCACTTATCAATGTGAAGGTTCCAGCTAAAGATTGGGTTGTCCATACCATAGGTGAACGTGACTATGGGATCGATTTAATGATTCAAGTATTTAAGAACGAAAAAGCGACAGGAGACTGTTTTTTTGTACAAGCCAAAGGCACTGAAAAAATTTTTAATGGTAGTGTTAAAATGCCAGATTTCCCCGTCAAAACTATAGAATATGCATTGTTATTTAATGTACCATTTTTTGTTTTCTACACATCTATAACAAGTAAATCAATTAAGTATATTTGGCTTCAAAAATACGTGGAATTAGAATTAAACAATAAAAAACCAAACTGGCGTGAACAAGAAAAGGTAACGCTATATTTTCCTGAAGAAAATGACTTAGATAGCAATACAGTTAAAATTTATAACATTTTGACAGAACATAGAGCAAAGATAGAAAGCCTTGAGTTTTTAAAGTTATATGAGGAACTTGTATTACATGCAGAATCTTTCGCTTCTGGAGAATATGAAGTTAGTCGATACTGTGTAGATCTTTGCGTTAGACTTATCAAAATTCAGTGGTTGATTAACTACCTTGGTATAAATACACACTCGCATGGAAGCAACATTAATATATTTAACCTTAAAGACGCATTTCATAATATATATACTAATAATCATGTTAGCTCAGATGATTTTACAGTAATATGGGATCAACTGGCAATGTTAGAACGTATTAAAACTGAAATTATATCCAAAGACACATTCAATGAAATAGCTTATGACCATGCCAATATTATACCATTTTAAATGATTTGAGTTAAATAGTTATGCGAAACCTAACCACATGGACTTGTTCCGAAATAACAAAGTTGATTGGGGCGATTGACGAGCCATTCTTCATTGAAAAAACATGCAAATATACCGGTCGTAGTGTAAATGATGTCCTCTCTAAATTATTGAATATGGGATTGTGTGAAATAAATCACAAGGATAATAAGATATGTACGGCTAGGAGTACTAATTTAAACTACCTCATTCCTCATTCATCATTTATTCCTAAATTACTAGAACTTGGATGGATATATGAGTTATCAAATAGGGAGGAATCTCTTAAATCCCCCAAGTGGTGGGTGAGTAATGATCAGTTCCCTATGAGCAACACTATCGAATTGAATCGTAATGAAACAGTATGGGTTAATGAGGAAATTCATATAGTTATCTCCATGATACAAAACAAGATGAACCTAAGCTCAATCGCAGATAAAATACATAGAAATCAATCATCTATTACCGCAATGTTAATAGATCTTGGTATTTTAGAATGCATTGATAAACAAGCAATCTTTTTGTCTGAAGTTAATGAATTGAAACTTTCAAAGTATACATTTAATAATGCGCTTGTTCTTATTAATCATGGATGGGTTGTTACCAACAATAATTTATCTGCACCTAATTGGTGGCTTGAAAATAACAAGGATAATGAGAATGTTCATAATAGCCACTACGATGAAAGGAAAGAAATAACCGGTAGTGATAGCAGACAATTGTATATGTTTGTTAAATCAGAATTAGAGGGCATACTAAACACTATTCATGAAAATAAGCGTATCGAAGAATTGTCAGATGTAACGTATTTAGGTTATACACTTGCAGATTTAACGACCTACATTGGTATTACTTCAGTTAGGGCAGCAGGGCAGGTCACAAAGAACAATAAAACCCACATGAGCTATTTTATGGATAAACCTTATAATATAAAGAAAATGTTGATTAACTTTGGTTGGAAAGTTTCAGATGATTCATTAGCAGCTCCTGAATGGTGGTCTAATGAAGAATAAATACATCTCTTTCATTCAGATTATTTTTTTTACCGTTGCTTGTGTATATCCAGCGTATTTATTAATACGCAGAAAAAACATAATTGATATTTCCATATTAATATTTATTGTATTAATTTCAGTAATTGGAGATTTTATAGAGTGCATAGCATTAATTGAATTATCTAAGGTGTTAGCATCATTCTTTCTTATTGCAATTTATGTGAATTGCTATCACATCTATTTTAAGCACTCTAAAAGCAATATTGATTCAATTAGTTTTAAAGCAATAGATAATAAGATGGGATATCTTATTTTTTCCAGTGAAACTATATGTTATTTCTTGCCTTTAAAAATAAGTAGCCACTTTAATATGTTATGGTTTTATGGATATTTGAAAGCCATAACCATGCACCATCAAAATAGAAAGTGATACTTTTATGACTGTTTACTAAGAAAAAAGATACTACATAACGGGTACATTGCCTTTTTGATTTCTGAAGGCTGAAGGTCATGAACTTCATAAGTACCCTTATTATTGCACTTATCCTACGAATTCTTTACCTCGTATATCGTAAACGTAAGCCTAGTTTTTATACTGTCAGTTTGGTAATAATTTCACTTATTGTATGGTCCGTTAAATCCTACCTATTGGACTATTACATTATCCCTACATCCTCTATGGCACCGACATTGAAAGCTGGTGATCTCATTTTTGCAAAGCCGGTTGATGCGCAAAAAGAGCAATTGATGCGTGGGGATATCGTGATTTTCCGAGCTCCTGCATTCCCTTCATTCATTTATGTAAAACGCATTATCGGATTGGCTGGCGATACTGTCACTTATACCGATGATAAGTCGGTCCAGATCAACGGAAGGATGATCGGGCAGCTAAACCTTCATAATGACCATACGAGTACCTATCAGGCGCTTCAGGAACGTAATGCGCAACAATATGAGTACGTCATTGATAACCGTAAACCATTCGTTAAGCCAATTTATACACAATGGGTAATCCCTGATGGATATGTTTTTGTTCTTGGCGATAACAGGGATCACTCATGGGATTCACGTTTTTTTGAAAATGCGGTTGGAACTCCACGGCATTTGCGAGGGCTTGTTAAAAAGGAACTTTTGATAAGCCGGTATTTAGCCACGGCTTTTACACTTGAGTTTATGAAAAGCGATTTTGATATAGGGGAGAATAGCTTAAAAGTAATTTCTGAAGCTCAAACGGCAGAGGGGAATGATGGGGATAAATAGAAGCTGTATCGCATTAGTTTGCTTTTTCTTATCCTCTTGTGGTTCTACCACAGGGGCGATCACTACACACGAGCATCTTGTGACGCAAGCCGCACAAGATAAGCATGTCAGTTCTGGTGGCTTCGACAGAGTAGCTGATACCTATGTACTGGCAAGAGAGATTACTGGTCTTGAATCCAACGAAATAAAGCAACTCTATGAGGTGAAGGGGAGTGGCAACACATTAATAAAAATTGATATGGCATCTATACCATGCTCGATATTGCTTAAAAAGAACACAAGTCAAAGTAGTGAGATTTGGCTTATAACTGATATGGGTTGCAATGAATATTTATAAAATCTCAGTAATCAGCTCCCTTTTATTTTCTTCTATGTCATACAGCAAACCTGTTTTTATAGGAGATTCACTTACCTATGAGATAGCTAAAGGGTACAGCACAATCCAAGCTGTTGATGCTCGATACAAAGTAGGTAGCGGATTATCCACAAAGAAGATCCTTGATTGGCAGAGATACGCAGAGCAATTCAGTTTTGAAAAATACGATACCGTTTATGTGATTCTCGGTACTAACGACCATGTTCAAATATCAGAAAAAGAAAAGTACACCTCTAAAGTTCGGCATTTTATCCAAACCATAAAAGCCAGAAACCAAAATGTGATCTGGTTACTTCCTCCAACCCTTAAAGACCCCGCCAAAAACAGACTATTAGATAACACTCGGCAAGCCATAAAGACGGCTTCGCAGATAGAGGGGATCACCACCGTAGATACACGAACGGTTCTTGGTGAAACATACAAGGATGTCATAGATGGGACAACAGTTCGCACAAAGGATGGAATACATATCACTCCGAACGGAGCCTTACTTACTGTGACACAGCTACTATTTTAGTAAATTGGAATGTTGTAATGAGAAGAAAGCGTAGATTTAAGAAACGAAATCCCTATGTAACTAATATGAATATTGCTTTTATATTCTATATGACCACTCTGGTATTTCTTAGATTTGATTCTATTGCGAGAGTTTTAACTTTAGTAATACCTTTATTTGCTGTTTATATATTGTCACCTAGCAGCAAAATATTGCGGTTACACAAGAAAAAGAAACCTGAATGGGCTTCAGTGGGAATCAAAAGAAATGCCCCTCTATTAAACCCTCAAGTTGCATTAGTGATAATTGCTGTTACCACAATAACTGTATTTTTTCTTCGTTATGACCATGTGATAACAACGAAAATCATACAACTGATATGGGGAGATATAAAAACAGCATATGCAGATGTTTTCGGGCAAAGCAGTGCGAATAAATTATTCTCTCTGAGGAATATCCCAGTTTGTACATATTATACATTCCATATATTACGCTCTTGCGTTGCATTCCTGCTCGTGGCTTATTCAGCAAGTGTGTATTTTCGTTATAAACAACAAACTATGTTTAAAAAGGTACTTTTTAATGCCACCTATCATGAAGATGCATTGCAATTTATCCGAGAATTATCATGGCGAGAATTTGAGGAATTTATAAGAGAGTTATTCAACAGCCTTGGGTACAGAGCTACTGTCACTAATTATGGTCCAGATGGTGGGAAAGATATCATTATGGAACGTGATGGAATTAAAGTTTTCGCTCAATGCAAACACTGGAAATCTGACAATGTAGGTGTTGCTATCGCCCGTGAAATGGTTGGTGTACTAGAAGCAGAACCCGAATTTAAGCATGTATTTCTAGTCACATCAGGTAAGTTTTCTAACGATGCAGTTCTATACAGTCACAGAACATCCGACCGTCTGACACTCATGGATGGAAAAATGATAGCCGATAAATTATTGCTGTTAAGAAAGTAATCCGCTTTTAGAACCATTGCGCCCTATTCGTAGGGTGTAATTCTATAACATATAGCAGATACACGTAACACAGATTATTGAGGCTCAAAATGATGGATGTTTCTTCCAATACTAAAAAAAATGAAAGTAAAAAAGGACTTGGTTTTCTTCTGAATAAAAAATCCATGATTGCAGTTGCAGTTTCAGCGGGTGCAATAGCAGCATTTGTTTTACTAAAACCAGCAACAGACGCGACAGAAATTGATGTTAATTATTATAGTGACGTTGAAACCTCTATTCCTGTTTTTAACAATCCAAAAGAGGCAGAACCAGAATCGAACAGTGCCGAGAACGTAGCTAAAACCGATTCTCCGACATCTGAAGCTAAATCCGACACTGTTACAGGTGACGTAGCTAAAACGCTTTCAGAAGCAGTAGAGGAACATTCTGGCGATACAGAAAAACAGAATCCATCTGATAGCGAACAAAGCATTAATGACATGCTTGAGCATGTTAGCGAAGCAGCTACTTCAGTAGTGGAACACACTCAGGCATTAAGTACCAACTTTACTGGTCAACCACCTGCACCGGCAGCTCAGGAGCTCAGTGATGGGTATTACAGCAATCAGGCTCCAACACAGCAACAAGACTTTAAAAACGTATTTGATGCAGCATTGGAAGAAAGAAATAAACGCACTGAAAATGACCAAAATCTTGACTACGTTGGGAGGCAATTAACGATCCCATACGCGCCAAATTCACAAACTAAAGTCTATCTCTACCGTAATTTTGCAGTGAAAATTTTCCTACCTGCACAATCTGAAGCCGTTAAAGAGCTCAATTACTTCATCAATGGCTCAGACCATGACGATCATTTCGATATCAAATTATTACCAAATAACATTTTGCTCTTATCTAAAAAGCCAAGTTCTGAAGTGTGGGGCGGCACAGACTTATTCATCACTCATGGTAAACAAAATTATACATTTATATTACTTAGTGCGAAAAGCCCTGATGAAAGAACTGATTCTATTCATTATGAAAAAGTAAGCGCAAACACAACCAGTAAGTGATCGTTAACTCTCCCAAAACTACCTTACAGCCCCTTTTTGGGGCTTTTTTGGATTCAAAATGGAAAAATACACGAGTCTGAGAACAATAGCTGACGATATTCAGATGTACCCATATTCATATCTATTATGCCGACAATTATTAAAAAAGGGATACATTGAGGGCGAGGCTGTGATTGGTATCTATAAGCAAGAACTGGTCCAAACTCCGGAGACAGATTTAGCTTACACAAACAGCATTTTGCAATACTCATGGATCGAGACAAAGGCTCATACCGTCATAGACCCTTTAATTGATTTTCGCGAGGGAAACCAAGGAATTAACCTAATCGAGAGAGACAAAACAGCAAATTATCATGCTGGCGTAAATCCCTTGAAAATTACAAAGGAATTACTTCCAGAACATCGTTGCTCTGATGAAGTGTTTACACTCATGAGAGGTGCAGAATCAGAGGCTATGAGGCGAATTTTAGGTTTAGATCAGAATCCAAATGGTATAACAATGACTGAAGCTGCATTCATTGCTAATTTATCAGTCGAGCAATATCTCGGTTATGATAGAGTCATGTTCAAATTTCTGGTGAAACATCATTTAGAAATGCTTTTAGCTACATAAACTGATAATTAATGTTTATCGTATTTTGTCTGTTTTACCATCAGTGAGAAACTATGAAACGCCTAGAACGAAACCCTGAAAAATTTGAAGCACTAGAGGTATTTACAGCATTCAGCCGTGAACATGGTTATAAACTTAGATCACAAGAAGATACCGAAAAATTCCTGCAAGTTTTTCGTGATACTCTCAAAGTATCTCAGGAAAATACAATTTTGCTTCACGGCAAGCGTATGGAATCTTGTTTTGGTCAAGTAGTCGCTGGTCTGCATGGTTGTCGTTTGATTAAAACTGAAGATATAGGTGACGTAATTTATGATGATGACGAAATTAAGTTACCAGATTACAGACTCATTTTGAAAGATGGGAGACAAGTATTTGTTGAAGTGAAAAATTGTAATCATTCTAACCCGAAAGCATCATATTTTCTTACAAAGAATTATGTTGAAAAACTTCAGCGATACAGTGAAATAAACCAGATACCTCTCTTTTTTGCAATATACTACCGTTGTCTAAGAATGTGGACTTTACTACCGGTAACTTCATTTATTGAGCGCAAAACGAAATATGAAACATGTGCTTTGCATTCTTTAGGAAACAGTGAAATGGCAATGCTTGGTGATGTAATGATTGCAACAAAGCCTCCACTTATCATCGAACTAGTAGCAGATAATACACAAGAGATTTCTATCAATGATGACAATTATGCGCATTTTGTCTGTGGTGATGTGAAAATGTATTGTGATGGAGAAGAAATTATTGATCACAATGAAAAAAATATAGCTTTCTATCTTATGAGATTCGGTCAGTGGGAGTGTGGTGAACCAGAAGCAGTAATGACTCAGAGTAATACGTTACAGAGTGTTCGTTATTCATTTGTCCCCCAATCTATGGAGGGCTTTGAAAAAAATGGATTTTCAATACTTGGTAATCTAAGTTCTATGATAACTGAAGCATTTAATGAACATACCGTCTATGAGCAGGAAGTAACAGCTATTACCTCTGGAGCAGAACCTGACGTTTTTTCAGTCAAAATCCCTGTAGATTATAAAGGAAGCGTTCTTGGGCTGTGGCGTTTCTCTTTTGAAGCAAATCCGGATTTTAAAGTTGGTGAGAATAGAATTACCGAATAATTACTATACCTTCATTAACTTGAAAAGCTAACCTTGCCGATACAACTATTTTTAGACTAAAAAATAATGGTTATTATCGGCATTTATATATTTTTTCAAATAACACACCTCTGATTAATAAATAAAAATAACTCTATTGGAGTGACTATAGGTATCGGAATGTTTTTATTTTTTCTTTTTTTAATTAACAAAATTATTTCCATGATTACCATTGATATAGACAAGGCTTTCGTGGCTCTTGTTACTGCAACGTATAACAAATTTAATTCATCATTAATAAATATTAGATTCTGTTTTTGTTTTGGTGTTTTCTCAATATATTCAACTAATGAAACATAATCATCATCAATCTCAATATATTCCCATTCAAGTCCTTTCGATGAATGTGCAGTTACAAGCGTTAAATCA
Organism: Providencia sp. PROV272; assembly: GCF_049901975.1. Lineage (NCBI taxonomy): Bacteria > Pseudomonadati > Pseudomonadota > Gammaproteobacteria > Enterobacterales > Morganellaceae > Providencia > Providencia sp. PROV272. The sequence continues at coordinate 136,569 of NZ_CP096293.1, read as the reverse complement.
GCATCATTGTAATTATTAACTGCTGCTTCTTTAATTTTATCTACCAGCTCTAGAATATCAGGCTCATTTTCAATTAGGTGTATCGTCCTTTTCAACGTATTGTCGCCTGAGTTCTCTGCAACACTTACAACCCGATCCCAATTTGGATAGTCGTATAAAAATGCTTTTCTCTTAATCATTTTAGTATTGCCGATATACAGATAGTAAAAATCAGCAATATCGTCTAAAGCATACCTATCAATACCACCTACGAAGAACACTTTTTTACCGCATCTTCCAGCGTCAATTGCATTGATCAACACAGATAGATTGGTGCGTGAAATCACAGTTCTAGGGAAGATACTCTTGACTTCAGCTTTACTTATGAGCCTATCAATAATACCTGTCGTTTTAAGGCTTACAGTCTCTCCTTTTAACATCAGTATGGCATTTGCAATAGCAGCCACACATCGTCCAAACCGATATGACGTGGTTAGACGCAATATCTGAGCTCCATCACGTACAGATGCATCTAGGGCATCATTTGCCCCACGCCAGCGGTTGATCATCTGGTGCGTATCACCTACAAAGATTCGTTTGCATTCACATTTATCTAGCAATGCCTTTGTTACTAAGTTGGCATCCTGAGCTTCATCAAACAAAATGATGTCGAACCATGTATGTAGAGGAGGGGCGACCAACTGAAAATATTTTATGTAAAAGTCAGGGGGAGCAGGAAAGTCACTTTTAGGATCAGCTTGTAATTCAAAAATGAGTTTTGCATTTTCTAGTGCGCTTTTCTTAACATTTTCAGCATGTTTTTTACCATTCCCTGTATTCTCTGTTGGAACGTGATGTATCTGTAACGAATAATCAGCGGACCTATAATAATTATTTAGAGTCTCAATTATGAGGAATTGTAATTGAACAGAGGTAATATTAAGCAGCCTCGCAACATCGAACCCATTGAAATTAAACTTCATTTTGAACTTCAAGTTTTTCAAATACCGATATGCCATTGCATGAGTGGTGATCACTTTGGTATTTGACGGGAATTTTTGTGATGCCTCAGTCTGTATGCCCTTGTTATAGGCTAAGTACAGAATACGTTTATCCGGATTACGCTTTGCCAGTTGAGTCAATATGAACGTTTTTCCTGAACCTGCATAAGCCTGACAGCAAATATACTTTTCTTCAGAGGCTAAAATGGCTTCTTGTTCTTGAGAAAGAGTGATTTTTGGCATATCTATTAATCCATTACTATTAGCTGGAATGGAGAATATCATAGAAATTAAATCACTTTGGAGGGCAATGAAATCCTAGGGGAACCAAAACATTAAAATGGATTAATACTGCATATATTCAATGCGTTAGCGGTTTAGACATGCATTAGAGAAAACAAAGCTGGCGAATCATCATACCAAGTGATAGTATACGATTTACAGAATCGTCAACTATGTATTGTTTTGATGATTTTGCGAAAGCCGGTTCATAACTACCGCAAAGTTTATATGAACCGGCTGTATTTAAACCCACAAAAGGGGAACAACTATGTCAGTTTCAAATGACACTATCGACTATACCATACGTGGCAACTCTGCGGCAGTAGATAAAGTGATTACTCAGCTCGCAGCCGCAGCCGGTATACCAAAATCTACTTTTATTCGAAATAAATTAGAAGAAATATTTCAAAATAGATATGACCAATATGCCGCCTCAAGTTCTCTGGTTGCTGCATATGACGAAATTTTAGCAAGAGAACTAGGTACAACTGTTAAGAGTATTCCGATAGACAACTTTATGACAACACCTAAAAAAATTGCCATGTGTGAAATACTGAAGATAAAGGATAGCCGTCAACTAGAGAGTGTTCTGATTAATAACGGAAAGTACATATTACATAGAGCGCGTCAGACAATGTTTGGCAATAGCAACGTCCCTGTTCTTACTGCCAGTTCTCTTTGGTTTGCTCTTTTCTGTGAATTAGCTGGTACTACCCAAGAACAAGTGAAGGAAGCAGAAAATAGGATCTTCAATAAATTTAAACTTGAGGGTCGTTATTATGAGTACATGGAAGATATAAATGCTATTCGTGAGTTAAAAGGGATTCAGCCTCTCCCTGTTCGTGACAACGATGCGGAAACAAAATACTGCCAAGTACGAATTTATAAACCTAAAGAATATCAGTATGGAGCATGGCGCGTTGAAATTTTTGTAAGCAAAGAATCACAGCCAGTCATGGAAGAATTCGGTATATGTTATCCGGTATTAAAAAATAGATTATTAATCGCTGATAGTGCTTTAAGCTATCAAACGGCAGTGCTAAACAGTGACAAAGAATATGAGTCTGGCTTTCTCTTTAAAAATGGAGAGTGTCAACTGGACTTGTATTCAAGTGGGATTTCTGAAGAACTCAATCCCACACCAATCAGTGAAGTGGCTGAAGTATTAAAAAATCATATAAATGATATTATTATTCAGCGTTTAGGATAGGCTTAACGAAATAAAGCCGTATAAAATACGGCTTTATTTTTCAAAAAATACAACCAAAGTATTATAAGACTGGCAGAACTGTTGTAACAGCTACTGAAGAAGTCATGATACCGTTGATGATGTCCGGAGCATAGTACAGACCAATTGCCGCACCAACAGCCACAGCAAAGGTCATTAACGACTGACGAACAACCGCCGCCGCAATACCAACAACGACAATCAGCCCCACTAACACACGACCTAATGAGCCCTGCATATATGCAGTGATTTGCATCCATACTTCTTTGAAACCGGATTGCTCGGTTCCTTTGCCATAGGCAAACATAACTGCCAGTGCCGCTACACATAACACTGCTAAAACCACGAAAAGCACTTTTTTGGTATCAATTTTCGGCATGGCACATGTTTTTACTAATTGCATATCTAACCCTTCTATATTTACAGTATTAAATTGACAGCAAACTACTATCAACGTGGATTTTACATTTACTAATTAATATTTATCTTTTATAAGGTTGGTAAAACGAATTGGTTTATTGTGATTTTTTCATCATGGCTTCGATGGTGTTTACAAACATATCCATAGGCACAGCACCTTCGATCACACGTTTTTCTCCAGTTTTGTTATCAACTATTACAGTTGTAGGAGTGCCTGAAACACCAAGAGCACGACTTTCTGCCTTGTCTTTATCTAAAATTAACTTAACAGAATCGGTTTTAAGGCATGTGTTATACGCAACAGGGTCTAACTCAAACATTCCGACCATATCTGCGGTAGCAAAATCAATTTCATGATTCCCCCACATTGATATGATCTTCCAGTGATTGTCAGTGTTTTGAGCGCCAGCGCAGAGCATTTTCACGGCATAATCCGTAGCATTCGGCTCGTGGAATGGCAGAGGGCTGTTTTTCCATTTCCAATTGACTAAGCCACCGTTCGCTTTATCAACTAATGTTTTAGGAGTAGACGCGAAACGTTGGCAATATGGACATTGGAAATCCATATATGTTACAAGTGAAAATCTTGCATTTTCATTGCCATAAGTTAGTGTGTTGGAATCAAGCTGGACCTGAGAAAGATTGAGATCTGGTTCTTCAGGTTGCGCTTCAGGCTGTTGCACCGGCTCAGTATTTTCGGACAGTGACAAAATTTTTCTTAAAGACTGGTTTACACCAGCACTTTCTGTTTTTGTAGCATTTTGAATAGTAATTGACGAAGCCAATAGTATATTAGTTTGCTTTAGCTCACTTGTGGTTAAATAGGTACTGGTTATTCCTACGCCAACTATTGTAGTTAAAAGTGCAATCACTGATTTTTGATACGTTGATAATTTATTCATAATGAAAAATACCTTTCTACTTTATTGCAGGTGATGGTTCGTTTTGGTTATCAATATAGATTTTCATTCGATAGTTTTTGAGAGAGTCAGGCTCTCCATTTTGTAAAATAACTAATTCTTCATTAGTTAATTTATACTCTGGATCAGAACAGTATTTTTCTTTGATACGAATATATTCATTCCGAGATTTTTTATTCTCAGGCGTTTCCTTCAGAAAATAATTTCGTGAATTTTCACCACAGAACGATGGTAATTCAGGTTTGGTATAAACGTTCGATGAACTACTGCGAGCTAAACTACTTATTAACAGGTCTGTATGAAAGCTACGGTCCACAGGAATATGTTTTTTACCTTGGTCGTAGATCTCGTATGGTGATGCAATTACGTGCCTGTAACCTTGCTGTCGCAATGATGCGCCACCTCTATTCGTATCTTTCCAATTTTCGCGATATGTATAGTCAGCAGGATAAGTAGCCGTTACTGCTTTTCGAGCAATTTGCTTATCAATTACGTCATTCGCTGTACTGCCATAACCCGATTCAATGCTAATCGTGGATGTTTTTACATAATTTCCACACCCAAATATGGGCTTATCTGCGCTACTACAACCTGATAAGGATGTTGCAAGCAGACAACAAAATATAAATGACTTTTTCATCTAAGTTCCTCACTGAAGATCGTGGTGAGTATGAACTATTTAGGTGCAGTTTTTCCCGATATAACAATGCAAAACGGTTCTAATTATGAAATTGCAAATTTAAAAACAGGTAACATTGTTGCATCAAATAATCTTAAAAATTTAGAGAAGCAGGTTCACCGAATGTTTATAAACTGGTTAAAATCCATACTGAAATCAGGGAAAGATCCCTTCTCAGTAGATGTGTCAACATCGCCAGATATGCAGGAATCACAGCATTCCATACTTCAAAAAGGTGAGATTGAAATTCCGGATGATATTAAATCTCAAATAGAAACATTCAAAATGCCGATTGGATATCCGCCAAAAATTGAAGGATATCCTGCAAGAATCAGCGGAAAACAATTGCTGATTAAAACCCAAGCGGAAATGATCACAAAAATCAAAAGAGAAATGCAAATCGGTGAGCTATTTGATGAATTGGTCATGCCACTACTATGTAATACTGCTGATTTTATACAATTACTACCGGCTTCTGAAGCACATCACCACAGAGCTCAAGGAGGGCTTTTACGTCACAGTTTAGAAGTCTGTTACATCGCAGTTAAGCACACAAAGACCACGGACTTTGATAGCAATGAAACCCCTGAAGAACGGTCTGCTAACGCTTTGAAATGGCGTCTTGCAGTGGCTGTAACTGCATTACTGCACGACATTGGTAAACCAGTGTCTGACTATGAAATTTGGGATCAGACTGGTGTATATCAGTGGAAACCTAGTGGAAAAAACCTGTTTCATTGGGCTGTTGAACACGACATAGAAAGGTATTTTTTACAGTGGAACAAGAAAAGACATAATAATCATAGAATTATAGCACCTTCGCTTATTGATAAAATTGTTCCTGCGAAAGTGATAGAACTACTTCAACAAAATAGTAAAAACCTATATTTCAAAGTCATAGAGGCAATTTCTAACAGCGATAACATGGAACAGGCGGATAAAAAAGCAATCAATGGCAATCAGTTGTTTAATATTCTGTTACTCGCAGACCGAGCCTCTGTTGCAAATGACCTCAAATTGACATCAGGTGATGCGATACGCGCTGCCGGTTCTGGTGTATCAACAATTCAGCGTCTGGTTGATACTATGCGCCAATTTATATCATCAGGTCGTTGGACCCCAAACGTTCCTCCAAGTCCGATTTGGTCAACGCCAGATGGGGTCTACATTATTTGGGCTAGTGCCGCTGAAGAATTATGCAAAGAGATAAAAAACCTTGGAATTTTTATCCCACAATCAGCAGATAGTTTAGGTGAGATACTATTAGCTCATGATGTAATCATTGAAGCGCCAAGAGGTTCACTCTATTGGAAGATTGCCCCAAAAAAGTTACTCAAATCTCCGTCGTTTATAAAAGATCCAGACACGTTCTTTTACTGCGTGAAACTAGCTTCAGACGAATTACTATTTGGCGAGAATATAAAACCAACACATGCATCTGTTTATGTCAAAAACGAAACGAGTTGGGTTAGTTTTGAACCAAAAACAGGAACTAATGTAGAAATCACAGGCGAAAAAACTGAACCTACTATCGAAAACAAAGATAATAAGCATCAACCGATTGATATCGTAGATAAAATAATAAATGATACATATCCAGAATCTGATAATGTAACTAGCATAATGGAAACACTTGAAGAACTAGCCATTATCGAGCCGGTATGCAATGAACAAGCCGTTGAAGTACCTGAAGTTCAGGTTATAGCAGCATGTGATCTCATGATACAGGGTGGTAGTACACTGCCAGTAGGCAATCCTGCTCCTGAGATAACCCATAAACACAACATAGGGTTAAAAGAACGGATTATTGCCATGAGTAAACCGTCAGTAGCACTACCAATGAAATCACTGACTGATATACCAGTAGCTACTCAATTATCTGAGCAGAAATCATTGTTTGCAGACGTGAAACTTGATGACACAGACTCCGTAGAGATTACAACTCAAAAGGGGATGCATAGCGATATCTATATTACAGCCGATCTGCATATCCGAGAGGCTTTTGAAATATATCTATTAGGGCTTTCAAAAGAGCAGTTAATTAGTAACATAAATCAAAATCACTTACTGGTTGATGATAAACTCGAAATACCCTCGGCATGGAAAGCCAGAAGCCCTCAAGCATCGCGTTCTAAAGATGATGAAGCGCTGGTGCTTTTAAGATCAAATTTCTATCTTGTTTTGAAAAAAGAATTACTCATTGATGTATTTATCATCACTGGATTTTCTGAAATTGAACAAATGTTAAATCCAGTCATTCCTGACTTAGCAACTTCATTAATTGAAGATGTCATATTTTCTATTCACAATGAAAACGACATTTCAGAAAACCAATTTAAAACGATTCAATATATAGAGTTGAGTCGGACAGAACTTATTGAAATATCTGCTAAGTTGGGGGTGTCTCAAACGACATTCAAACAAATCATGGCTGTTAGGTTTGAAAGCTACAACAGCCATTTTGGACTTCAATTTATGCGAGAAAAACAATGAGTGATTGGAAACATTTAATGCCATTTCGTACTAACTACGAGATGTATGAAGTTTGTGGTTGGGGAACCGGTGTATTAGCTACGGTCGGTGTTGGTACATATCTATCAATGCCTCTAACTGCTACGCTATCTGCTGCTGCGATACAAAGCATTTTCGCTATGAAATCATTACCAAATGCAATTAAAATTGCAGTCTTGCATAAAAACCTAAAAACCAGACCGGCTCCTACGTTTACTTCAGCCTATGATGTTGTCAAAGAAATGATGAACAATCGCGACACGACATTGATAGGTAAAGGCTTTACATGGCGGCATGAGCATGGACAACGGGCATATGAAATTTTAAAAAGTGGTGTTGCTGACAGGTTTTTACCTAATGATCATGAAAGCATGGGGCACGGTTGGATTCATAAATTAGGGAATTCAAATGAGTGGATCAGCGTACCTGACGACTTAATGACGCTACATACGTCATTAACTGGTACTACGGGTTCCGGTAAAACGACTCTTTACAAATTACTTATTCTGCAAGCTGCTTTAAAACGGCAACCTCTTATTCTAATTGACCCTAAAAATGATGAGGAACTTGCTGATTATATGTACAAGTGCATGAAACTAATGGAACGAGAAGATGATTTTTATTATCTTTCCATTGCACACTTGGATAAATCCAACCGGATTTCACCAATATCAAATTATTCCAACTCAACTGAAGTAGCCAGCCGTATTATTTCCGTTATCCAGAAGGCTGATAACACAACTGATCCATTTATTTCATTTGCGACAATGACGTTGACAACTATTGTGCAGTTGATGAATTTCGCAAACGTAAAGCCTACTCTTGTAAATATAAAAGCACAGCTTGGTACTAATTTGGGTAATTTTGCTGAATTACTTGTTAAAGCAATCGACAAATTAGGATATGAGCTATTTCCTGATGTATACGACTCACTTCTTGATCGTAGACTAGAACATCAATCAATGACTAGAACGACAGGAACTATCGAGAACCATGCCGGAATAAGAATCACTATCTATCTGAATGATATTGCAAAAATTAAGGAATATACATTCATTAAAAGTGGAATTGACCTATTTCAGCATAATCGTGAACATTTCCAAAAGATGATATTAACGGCACTACCTGTATTAAGCATGTTAACTAGTGATGGGTTAGATGAAGTATTGTCACCGTCCAGTGAGAATATTGATGATGAAAGAGTCATTACTAATATGAAAGATATCATCAATACAAACGGGATGATGTATTTAGGGCTTAATTCTCTTGCTGATGGTGATAAAGGAAACGCTGTTGGCTCAATATTTCTAAGCGATATCACTGCTGTTGCGGCTGATATTTATAACTATGCAAAACCGCGCGGTGAAAAGAAACGCGATACAAATATTCTTATTGATGAAGCTGCTGAAGTTATCAACGATCAGGTTATTCGGCTTCAAAATAAAGGGAGAGGGGCAGGGTTTAAGTTATTCATTGCCTCACAGTCTACCACTGACTACGTTGCTACCCTTGGCTCTGAAGCGAAAAAAGAACAAGTTAGTATAAATGCGAACCATAACATTGCATTACGGACTATCAATATTCAAGGTCAAAAAGATTTAATAGAAAGAATACCAACTACAAATTTCAAGTACATCCAAAGAGGGCATGGTACGAGTTCGGGGGAAGATCCAGAAAAAATCACCGGAAGTATTGGTGAGCGATTGATGGAGGTTGAGAGTGAGTTATTTCCTCCACAACTATTAGGAAACCTCCCAAATCTAGAGTTTTGCGCTATTTTAAAAGCGGGGAATATATGTAAAGGTCAAATTCCAATTGTACAATTACCAACCAGCGAAAAAGAAGTATTAAAGTTAAAGATGCTAATCAAAGAATTTAATAAGGCACGTTAAATGGATAATATTGTCCCAGAGTATGAGTTTAGATCCAATGCAAGCGACATATATTTTGGTCGTTTTCTTCTCCAGTGGAATATTTGTAGCCGTCAGATCATATTGATGCTTCTATCTATGAAGGACACTGAATTTGAAACCATTTTCTGTGACTACTTCAACGAACAAATTGAGAAATATTATCAAAGAAAAAAAACTGATTTGAAGATTTCAGATTGGGACAATCTAGCAATAGTCATTTCAAAATCCATAATTTTTCTTTCAAAGTTAAATAACACTTCGCCTTTAGATGAATATCACAAGTATAAATTCCCTGAAAGGTTAGATAATAGCGTTATTTCCAGTTTCTAAAGAGGTTATTAATGTCAGCCGATACACAATCTAACGGTAGCTCAATTAAAAAACTGTTACTTACGGTAACAGTTTTACTCATTATCATGTCATTGTTTATCCCTGCTGAATGGTATAAATCAAACATGGTTAGCGAGTTAAAAATGGGCGAATTGATTACTGGTAAAAGTGGTTTTCATAGCCAGATTCTCCCATTTGCCAATGAGTTATATAATGACTTTTTTGTTCAAACCGGTATCAACTTTGCGTTAACAAATTACTATGCACCATTGCCAGTGTCAGCTGATCCGCTGGAGCAAACGTTTAACAATATAAGTGGGATTTTCTATCCATTTTTCATTAACTTAGCGAAAATGATAAATTACCATAACTATATGATTGTATATCGTATGGCTCTTTTATCATTTTGGTTGCCGTTCTTTTGTATCATTTTAGTACCCTCACTCATTGCCGGTGTTTGCAGATGGAAGCGGAAGCAATACGACTTCTCATATGTATCACCCTTTTTAAACAGACGTAGTATGAAGCTCATAGGGTTGACTGTTTTCTTGGTTGCAGTATCAATTTTGATACCACTGCCCGTACCACCAGTTATAAATGCAGTCATGACATTATTTGTTATACCGACTTCCATTATTTTAATGATCAGTAATCTCCCTAAGCAAATCTAAAAACAATCATCATTGTTTTAATACCCTTCTGCCAAAAAAAACCCCGATAGATTGGTACATTATGCCTCTGTCGGGGGGTCCTATGCTTAATAAATCCAGTCATTTAATTACGTCAGTTTTAGCGAGTATTTTTGTTTTCAATATCATTACGTTGGCTGTCAATTTTCATTTGTCTAACACGCTTAGAACATTTAATAGCGATATTTCAAAAGTCACATTGAGCTCTGTCTATCTTGAAGATGAAAGCGAACTTGTATTGAAGTTATTTGAGCTCACTAAAGATGAACTCGAAGCGACTAATCAAATGCCACAAAGGAAAATGATTTCTCGTAGCGATTTAATAGAACTTGGTCAGAAGAAATGAAAAAAATAACTTTTACACACGTCAGTGTTGTTGCTCTTGCAGCATTAACTGCTTTTACGGGTACGAAAACATACTTTTTAAATGCTGATATGAATGAAATTCAGATAGCAGTTGACAGTATTGAAATACCTAAAATAGCCAATGATGATGATTTGGCGAACTTTTTTAGCACGTATATCGCTGCAACTGGTTATAAACCAACAACTCTAAAAACACCTGAACAAATCTCAGAGAGCAATAAAAGTACACTCGAACAACCGTCACCAACGAATGATCGCGTTTACGGGAACATAAATGCACCATTTTTATTGATTCACTATTCTGATTTTGAGTGTCCGTATTGCGGTCAGGAGTTTCCTGAATTACTCGATTTCGTTGATTCATCCGGCGGTAACGTAGCTCTTGTGTTCAAACACACACTTGGTCATGGTCAACGCTCGCTGTATCTATCAACGTTGACAGAGTGTGCATATGCGCAAAAGGGTAATTATGGTTTTTTTGAAGTTGCGAAATTCATTTTCGATTCTCAACGAAGTGGCGGATTTAGCACGCCTATTGCTCAATTAGCAAGTAGTTATAGTCTCGATGAGACAGTGTTTCAGAGCTGCGTAAACAGCAATAGCAGCAACGCGAAAATTTTATTCGATACACAAGAAGCCATTGGTCTTAACTTTGACCGAACTCCAAGCACTATCGTTTCATATCAAGAAAAAGCGGTTCCGTTACAAGGCGCAGTTCCATTAAACGAAATCAAAGCAGTAATGGGACAGTTAACACAAGTCAATTAGTTGATATATAAGGTATTTAAAATGAGTAAGGTAGTAAATATATCTCACAGTGTTGATGATCCACCTAAGCTATTTTTCTGGACCGTTGACGAGCTATTTCCATTCATGGTCATGATCGGTATTGGAGTTTTTACTGGAAAATTATTAACCATGATCGCGGTTGGCGTTGTTCTTAGCAAGATATATGGACGTTTTCTTGATAAAGCATCTGATAAATATTTAGCCCATTTGGTCTACTGGCGATTTGGCATCGGTGACAACAAAATTACATTTATTCCTGATTCATTTGACAGAGAATTCTACTGATGAAATTTTTCAAAATGACAAAAACAGTTTCCAGATTACAGGAAACATCAAAAGTCCTATCACTATCTAATTTATGCACTGGCTTCATTGCGATTGGGTTACTGTTCCTTCTGTACGGAAAGAATGAAAAGATCATTATTGTTCCGCCTAACTTACAAACAACTGGCTGGATTGATGAAAATGAAGGTTCTACGGCATATATGCAATCGTGGGCGAGTTATATCGCAACGTTACTTGGCAACACTAATCCCTCATCAGTAAATTTCGTTAAATCCTCATTAGCGCCGTTTCTTTCTCCCAATAGCTACCAACGGATCATGCTAAGTATTGATGATGCAATCAGTCAGATAAATCGTGACCGTGTATCACTGTCATTTACACCAACTCGCATTTCAACAGACCCGAAAGCGAAGGGCGTCTACTTTGTCGAGGGTTCACAAGAAGTTAAAAGTGTGACAGGGAGAACTACGACTAAGACAGTTCATTACATTGTCACAGTTTATATTCGTGGCTATAAGCCCGTTATCGAAGATATTCAATTAAAGAATGGGGATGCATATTTGCCGACTTATGAGCAGGAAGCAAACGGCGGTGTGTTACCAGATGATTCACAGTCTAAAGAAATTATCGAAGGAAGTAGAATAAATGATTAATTATCAGGCGAAGTTCAATTGTAAGGTTTTGCTTCTTTCACTAGCTTTGAGCTCATTCGCTTCAGCGAAAACCATTTCTGTCTATGGTCAGGATCAACAACCTTCAGGCGGTGCTGAGAATCAATCCAGCTCGATTAAAGAGATTGCTTCAGACGACCTAAATATTCAACCGGTGCCATCGTCTGTCATTTCATCAAAAGCTAAAACTAATTCCCGTATGACATACACAATTCGTTCAGGTGAAAACACGTTAATTCCAGTCTCGTTAGGACAACCTAACAGAATTGTTACACCGTTTTCAGAACCGGTTGTTCAAACGATAAAAAAGAATGAAATAAAAATAAGACAGGAGGGTAATGTAATTTACTTTACTGCATTCAAAGATAACCCTGTTGCTATGTACATCACGAATAAAGGTGATGAAAGTAAAGCAATCTCATTATCCCTTCACCCACAAAAAAGACCACCTGTTGAAGCAACCCTTCTTTTAGAAAAAGATGATGGAAACATGGCTGTATATAACAGCGGTAAGTATTACACCCCCACAGCCTCGGGTAATAAGGACGTGGCGGATAAATGGGAAAAAAGTGACTCATACACTCGTACCATTACTAAATTACTCAGGAGTGTTGCATTAGGTGATGTACCCGCTGGCTATGAAATTATGGGGATCAATAATGCTGGCATTTCTATACCTAATTGCGCGTTCAGAACAAATAGCCCACAAGATAATATCAAATACACCTTCAGCGAAGGGCAGTATCTGTCCGGCAGTAATTTCGGCGTAATAATTGGTGTAGCGAAAAACGTTGGTAACACAACTGTCACTGTTGATGAGTCACTGTGTACGCACCCAAGATTAGCGGCAAGAGCACTTTGGAGTAATAACACGTTAGAACCACAGCAATCTACTGAGGCTTATTTTGTAATTCGTAAATCTAATACGGCAGAGGAAACACGTTCTGAAAATTCTCGCCCTCGTTTAGCGGAGTAATGCATGTCTATCAAAGACCAATACGAAAACCTGAGCCCCAAAAAGAAAAAAATAGTCTTATGGGGTGGGGGAGGATTATTACTGGTAACTGCTTTGTATTTTTTAACCAGTGAACCTGATTATCCAACTGCTGTATCGGCTGTGAATAATAAACCAGTGACAAATTTACTCACTAATGCTGACACGCAGGGCGTTAGCCAAGAATCAATCGCCGCTGATTTGCGACGAATTGATGACAGAATTGATAGCCTGTTATCAGTACAAGAATCGTATAAAAAGGAAGTTACACAACTGTATGCTCAACAAAAAATATTAGAGAATCAAAAAAATGATCTTGCTACTGAGCTAAAAGAACAGCTTGATAAGCAAGTAAAAGAGAAGATGAACACACCGGATTATACGAATAGTTTCTCCAATACCGGCAGATCATCAAATCAGGTGGGAGGTGGTCGTAATCTGAATGATGTTTATGAAAATGATATACCGTACAGTCCGAACACAACACAGGAAGCAAATACGTCCGGATCAGATGAAGAATACCCTGAGCTGACGACCTATGATGGTACAAATAATCACGACTCAGAATCCAAAGCGAATAATACATTATCAAAATCCGAAACGGATGCAAATGTGAGCCCTGAGCTGGAAGGAACGTACTTACCGGCTGGCTCTATTATTTCCACAGTTGCTTTGTCAGGGATGGATGCACCCACAGCAAAAGCGGCAAGAGAACACCCTTATCCAATGTTAGTGCGAGTGAAAAGAGAAGCCATTTTACCTAATAACTACACTGCGGATATTCGTGATTGTGCAATTATTAGCAGTGGCTATGGCGAGCTATCATCAGAACGTGCCTACTTACGCAGTAACACGATCTCCTGCATCAGAGAAGATGGGGCAGTTATTGAAGCAACCTTTGATTCGTATGCCGTCGGAGAGGATGGGAAAATCGGTATTCGTGGGCGCTTAGTAACAAAACAGGGGCAATATCTTGCGAAAGCGCTTATTGCAGGATTTCTTCAAGCTGGCTCGGAAATGTTCAGTGTTCAGCAAATTCCGTCTATCACGTTAACACAGGACGGAATAGGACCAACACAGTCACCTTATCAACAAATTAACAGCAATAAGGTACAAGGTGCAGCAATGAAAGGCGTAGGCAGCGCACTCAATCGGTTAGCTGACTTTTACATGGATATGGCACAAGACCTGTTCCCTGTAATTGAAATTGACCCTGCCAGATCAATAGATTTTGTTGTCACAAAAGGCGTTCAACTTCAATTCAGACAAACTAATTAAAATACGGACTTACTCTATGAAATTTTTACTATTGCCACTGATGGTTTTAACTACCCTTTCATTAACCGCCTGTTCATCTCTTATGGTCGGTGAAACAGAGTTTGGCTGTAAAGGTATGCCTAATTCAGTAACGTGTATGAGTGTTCGTGACGTACACAAATTGACTGATGGTGAAAACTATCAAGAAAAAATTGATACTGTTTCTCAAATGCAGCTCAACGGAGAAGTAGTAAGCAAAAGCGATATGGATAACATACTCAAATCAGAAAATAGTAAATGGGTTGGTACGGAGTCTGGACAATATGTGCCTGTGCCAAAACCTGCGGCAAACCCACAACCCATTAGAAGCGAGTCGATGGTAATGCGTGTTTTAATCGACCCATACGAAAACACAGATGGAGATCTTATCATCACAGGGTATGTCTACACGGAGATATCGCCTCGTAAATGGGAAGTCGGTGTTTCTCGTCCAGATCGCAAGCACAATGCGGTTCTCAAACCACTACAAACACCAGATAACCGAAAATAGCTAGTGGTCAGCAACAATTTTAAAAAGGACTTTTTAAGTCCTTTTTTTATTACCAGACAAGAAAAGAAATTTTTCAGATGTGAAAAAATCACAATCCACAGATAAATACGCAGATGGTGCAGGATTCAAAATGAAAAATAAGATACACCTTAGTTTAATCTCATTAGCTTTAGCATTCACAACCGCACACGCTCATGCGAACTATGCTGATATCGAAAAAACAAATACTCAGACTGTTTTCAATCAAGAAGCATTAAAAGCACATCCCACAAAAACGCCTGATATTCCCAAATTTCTATTACCAAGCAATGGGATAATTGCGCTAAATAACAATGGTAGTTTACAGCTTCTTACCTCGAATGGGCGCTTTGTTATCAAGGGAACTTTATATGATACATGGGCGAAAAAAGATTTAACCTCGTTTGAAGAAATTCAAAAGTACGGCTCAATTATTCCTGTAAAGAACCTCAATATTAAAATGGATGATTTGCAGTCTGCAACGTGGGGAAAAGGTCCAAAGCAGACCATTATTTTCACTGACCCGTTCTGCGTTCAGTGCCATGAAACTTTACAACAACTAAATTATCTTGACCCTGAGAAATACACTGTTCATGTACTTTCCGTAGGCGTTTTAAACAGTAATAGCCAGCAACGCAATTTTGAATTGTATTGTGCAAAAGACAGATACAGAGCTGACAGGGCAATCATTACTGGGAATAACAGTGTTCGTTTCGAGCAAATTGAAAACTGTGACCGTGAGGCTTTGATGAAAAGGGAAATTACCGCACAAGTTTTTGGTGTGAGCATGATTCCATTCATTATTCGTGACGATGGTACTTACAACGTTGGTAAACCAGTTGAAGGGTTAAAGTCATTTTTGGAGAGTGGTAAATAATGGCAACAGCTTCTATCTTAAAAAAAATGCAAACCTTTAAGCGTTTTTCATCTTTATGTCCAGTTTTAGCTATTCATGACGATGAAAACATTTTTATTTGTGAAAATAACTATATTGGTTTTGGATTTAAATGTATTCCCTTGTCTGGTACAACCGGAAAAGAGCTCTCTCAATTAAAAACACTTTTATCTGGGTATTTCCCAAATAGTACCGTTATTCAGATATCTTTATTTGCCTCTCCAAATATCAGCCACATTGCAAATAGATCTGATTTCTTACGCATGAATTGTCAGAATCAGGTTATGAAAACGACGAGCTTAAAACGCTCACGTTTTCTGTTGGCTCACACATCGAAAGCGTTTAACGGCACAAATACAAAGGCTCGTAACTGTGAATTATACTTTACAGTTAAAGTGCCTATTAAAAATGATCTTTCTCCTTCTCTGAATGAATTAAACACTGTTAGAGAGATGCAGGGTAACTTTGAAACCACACTTAGAATGACGGGTTTCGCACCTCAGCAACTAACAAGAGAAATATATCTTACCGCTATCACTTCAATGATAAATCAAGGCAGTAATGCGACATGGCGCGACAGAATGCCGATTGAAGTTGATGAAGACAAAATGATTTCGGAACAGCTACTAGAACTGGATAGTTTGTTTTTCGTTCGCTCTAATTATGTCGGTTTTGGCAATCCGGAAGATGAGAGTAGTAAGGCAGAGACAAACACTACTTTTGCAAGAACAATTTCAGCTAAAAAGTTACCTCGTAGATTTCAAGAAGGTTCTGCTCAGTATTTTTTAGGCGATTTGATGAACGGTGCAACTGGTATTAAAAACCCTTGCATTATCACAATGACACTGGTTTATCCGGACCAGCAGAATGCTAAAAGTACATTTACATCAAAACGTACAGTTGCTACGCGCAACGCTGATGGACCATCTTCCAGATGGGTTCCATCAATGAAAACTACGAGTGCGGGATTTGATGTGTTGGCACAGAAAATTGATGATGGACAGCCAATTTATAAAGCTGCTTTTACTGTTTCAATTTTTGCCAACTCTGTGCAACAACTTAATCAATCAGTACAAGAGGCAACCAGTTACCTCAACAATCTATCTTTCAAAATGATTCCCGATGTCAATTTTGTTGCACCGATATTTTTAGGAACGCTGCCATTATTTTATGAAGCAAATGCTGACAAAGTTTTAGGTCGTTCTAAAACTCTTGCGGTAGAGGAAGCTCTCGTTCTTTCTCCACTTTACTCTGATTGGCAAGGTACTGGTAATCCGGTTCTAACTCTTACATCACGAAATGGTCAGGTCCAGACAATGGACTTTTTCCAAAGCGATACAAACTACAACGTTTGTATTGCTGCATCATCCGGCTCAGGTAAATCATTCTTAACTAACTATATTATCTCTGCATACCGCTCACTAGGCGCGAAGGTATGGGTAATTGACGCTGGCGACTCATATAAAAAATTGTGTCAGATGTTTGATGGTTCGTATGTAGATTTCCATCCATCGACTAAACCATGTCTTAATTTCTTTGAAATTATAGAGGATTATTTTGGAGAGGATGAAGATGCTGAAGAAGGAACCGGTGAAGAAGATTTAGTTATTGGTTTGCTGTCAGTCATGGCTGCACCACAAGACGGGTTGGGGGATTTTGAAACATCGCGTTTGAAAAATCATGTTGCCAAATTAGTCAGGATACACGGTAAAGAAACAACTATCGACATGGTAGCAGACTCCTGCAAAAGCGATCCTGATCAGCGCATTAAAGATATTGGTGAGCAGTTATATCCTTTCACAAAAGAAGGTCAATACGGCAAATATTTTACTGGTAAAAACAACATCTCTTTTGATAATCCGTTTACTGTACTTGAGTTGGGTCGTATTGAAAAATCCGAACACCTGAAACAAATCATTTTGATGCAATTAATTTATCAGATTCAACAAGATATGTATCTTGGTGATCGTGATCAAATGAAAATTGTGATCATAGATGAAGCATGGGCGTTACTGACAGGGAACATCGGTGCATTTATTGAGAAAGGCTACCGCCGGTTCCGTAAGTATTACGGCAGTGCTATTACGATTACCCAATCTATCAATGATATGTATAAGGACCGTGTCGGTCTTGCTATCACTGATAATTCCGCATTTCTTGCCATGCTTGGACAAACCGAATCTGCGGTGAATAAAGCACGAAGGGAAGAACGTTTGCCGCTCGACGAAGCCGGTTACGAATTTTTGAAAACAGTTAAAAGCCAAACGGGGATCTATTCTGAAGTCTACTTTATGAGTGCTATGGGTGGCGGAATTTGCCGGTTCCTCGTTGATAAGTTTTCTTACATGCTTTACACAACAAGAGCTTCTGAAGTACAGGCGATTGAGGATCGTCTGAAACAGGGACAAGACGTCATTGATGCAATCGATCAATATTTAATAGAACAAGGGTATGGAAACGATGATTAAAACCGTTTTATTACCGATCTTGTTCGGGTTTATTGGTGCGGGTATTTACTCGCACTTAAAGCCACCAAAACCGCTAGTGGCACAAATTGCTGTGATAAATATGAGCAATCCGGACGGGAGTATCAAGTCGCCCCAAGAACGCGCTGTAATACAGCATAGAGCTGATATTTTGAAAGATAAGGGATTCATCATTTTCAATCAATCAGCGCTTCATACGGCTCCTGACGGCGTATACATCAGTGGAAAGCTAAAAGATAACTGATATGCACCTGAAGAATTTTTATAAAAGAATTTCAAGGAAAAAACGAGGTTGGGGGCGGCAATCTCTTTATATGTTGGTTATTGTCGTCACTGTCGCACCTGCCAGCCATTACGTACTTAATCGCTTTTCAATTGGGATTGATCCACAAAACTACCCCTGCCTCCCTGAACACAGAATTTATCTAATTGATAAAATGGATAAAGATATTCAGAAAGGGAAAATATTTGCTTTTCGGTCTGAATACATCAGTAGCATTGCGATCAAATTTATAGACGGTGTAGCTGGTGACAAGGTTAGGGTCAATCCTGAAGAAACCACGGTCAATGATCTGATGGTGGGTGAAGGACTTCTATTAGCAAGAGAATCTGGTCATACAGAGCAGGAATTACAACGTGAAGGGATAATTCCTGCTGGTCACATCTGGCTAATGGGTCGAACCAAGGTCAGTTTTGACTCACGGTATTGGGGCGTACTCCCCATAGAAAATGTGATCGGGAGAGCATATCCGATATGGTAAAAAAGAAAGTTACATTATTGATTTCTCTATTAACACTGTCCATTACATCCAGTGCAAATAGTAAATTAAATATGGTTACTCCATATACAGAATCCATTCCTACTGTCGAACGAGCTACTGATGCAGACATGGCAGATTTGGAAAAACTGAAAGCAGTGGCAGTGGCACAAGCTGAAGCTCACAGAGAAACAACGCGCCAGCTTATCGCAGATAAAAACGTCATGGCAAATCAGGCTATTAACAAGCTAACGACTGATGAAGCTCAGATACTGAAGGAGATGATCAAAAGTCAGAATGAAAGTGGAAATTTCAACCAACAGCAAAAAGGTAATGTATTTTACATATTGATTTCGGCAAGTCTTAAAGATACTGAAGTAATTGATATTATGCGGTCAGTATCAGGTCGTAATGATGTAATCCTAGTTGTTCAGGGAGTTAGAAATAAAGATTCACTGGTCGATGAAATAAATCACTGGCATAAATTAATTCGCGATACAAAGTCAGAAGTGAATTTCACAATAGATCCGAACATTTTTATTAAATATGGTGTGCGAACAATTCCGACTATCATTCATGAAAATGATGGAGAATTTGTATCTCTGGTACATGGAATTTCCAATGTTAATTATCTCGATAACAAAACAGGGAATATGGGTGTGCAAGGACCAGTTATTGAGGTAATTGAACGTAATATGCTGGATTTAATTGAAGAAGGTATTAAAAATCTAGATTTCGAGAAAATGAAAAAGGATGCCTATAACCGATACTGGAAGAATAAAGATATATACAAATTCCCTGAAGCTCTAAAAGATAGCACCCACTATGTAGACCCAAGCGTTGTGATACCACAGGATATATTATCTCCAGATGGACGCATAATTGCCAAAAAAGGGCGAGTAAACCCTATGGACGTTATCCCATTTAACTTGAAGTTAATTTTCTTCAATCCTGCTTCAGAATGGCAACGTATATTTGCACAACAGCAATATCAAAATGCCAAAGATGAAAATTTAATTCGGCACTGTTGCAAATAGTCGGTGGTGATAAACTTATCATCCCCTTTTGCTGATGGAGCTGCACATGAACCCATTCAAAGGCCGGCATTTTCAGCGTGACATCATTCTGTGGGCCGTACGCTGGTACTGCAAATACGGCATCAGTTACCGTGAGCTGCAGGAGATGCTGGCTGAACGCGGAGTGAATGTCGATCACTCCACGATTTACCGCTGGGTTCAGCGTTATGCGCCTGAAATGGAAAAACGGCTGCGCTGGTACTGGCGTAACCCTTCCGATCTTTGCCCGTGGCACATGGATGAAACCTACGTGAAGGTCAATGGCCGCTGGGCGTATCTGTACCGGGCCGTCGACAGCCGGGGCCGCACTGTCGATTTTTATCTCTCCTCCCGTCGTAACAGCAAAGCTGCATACCGGTTTCTGGGTAAAATCCTCAACAACGTGAAGAAGTGGCAGATCCCGCGATTCATCAACACGGATAAAGCGCCCGCCTATGGTCGCGCGCTTGCTCTGCTCAAACGCGAAGGCCGGTGCCCGTCTGACGTTGAACACCGACAGATTAAGTACCGGAACAACGTGATTGAATGCGATCATGGCAAACTGAAACGGATAATCGGCGCCACGCTGGGATTTAAATCCATGAAGACGGCTTACGCCACCATCAAAGGTATTGAGGTGATGCGTGCACTACGCAAAGGCCAGGCCTCAGCATTTTATTATGGTGATCCCCTGGGCGAAATGCGCCTGGTAAGCAGAGTTTTTGAAATGTAAGGCCTTTGAATAAGACAAAAGGCTGCCTCATCGCTAACTTTGCAACAGTGCCCGCCGATGCGCTCAAGCCGTGGATTGCGCGGCGTGAACGCTGGCCGTCCTTTCTGATCCGGCGCGATCCGCGCGACATCAGCCGTATCTGGGTCCTGGAACCGGAGGGACAGCATTACCTGGAAATTCCCTACCGTACCTTGTCGCATCCGGCTGTCACCCTCTGGGAACAACGGCAGGCGCTGGCGAAACTGCGGCAGCAAGGGCGCGAACAGGTGGATGAGTCGGCGCTGTTCCGCATGATCGGCCAGATGCGTGAGATTGTGACCAGCGCGCAGAAGGCCACACGCAAGGCGCGGCGTGACGCGGATCGCCGCCAGCACCTCAAGACATCAGCTCGGCCGGACAAGCCCGTTCCGCCGGATACGGATATTGCCGACCCGCAGGCAGACAACTTGCCACCCGCCAAACCGTTCGACCAGATTGAGGAGTGGTAGCCGTGGACGAATATCCCATCATCGACCTGTCCCACCTGCTGCCGGCGGCCCAGGGCTTGGCCCGTCTTCCGGCGGACGAGCGCATCCAGCGCCTTCGCGCCGACCGCTGGATCGGCTATCCGCGCGCAGTCGAGGCGCTGAACCGGCTGGAAGCCCTTTATGCGTGGCCAAACAAGCAACGCATGCCCAACCTGCTGCTGGTTGGCCCGACCAACAATGGCAAGTCGATGATCGTCGAGAAGTTCCGCCGCACCCACCCGGCCAGCTCCGACGCCGACCAGGAGCACATCCCGGTGTTGGTCGTGCAGATGCCGTCCGAGCCGTCCGTGATCCGCTTCTACGTCGCGCTGCTCGCCGCGATGGGCGCGCCGCTGCGCCCACGCCCACGGTTGCCGGAAATGGAGCAACTGGCTCTGGCACTGCTGCGCAAGGTCGGCGTGCGCATGCTGGTGATCGACGAGCTGCACAACGTGCTGGCCGGCAACAGCGTCAACCGCCGGGAATTCCTCAACCTGCTGCGCTTCCTCGGCAACGAACTGCGCATCCCGTTGGTTGGGGTAGGCACGCGCGACGCCTACCTAGCCATCCGCTCCGATGACCAGTTGGAAAATCGCTTCGAGCCGATGATGCTGCCGGTATGGGAGGCCAACGACGATTGCTGCTCACTGCTGGCCAGCTTCGCCGCTTCGCTCCCGCTGCGCCGGCCTTCCCCAATTGCCACGCTGGACATGGCTCGCTACCTGCTCACACGCAGCGAGGGCACCATAGGGGAACTGGCGCACTTGCTGATGGCGGCGGCCATCGTCGCCGTGGAGAGCGGCGAGGAAGCGATCAACCATCGCACACTCAGCATGGCCTGTTGAGTTGCATCTAAAATTGACCCACTGGGGGTGCGGACGATTTCTTGGACGGTTTATACGGACATCAATCCGACCGCATGACGATACTCGATGGGACTACGCCCGCCAAGCGACACTTTGATGCGGCGCTCGTTGTACCAGTGGATATAGGCATCGATTCGCGTCATGAGGTCTTTCAGCGTCACGTGCTGCCAATTCCTCGGGTAGATTAGTTCGGTCTTCAATCGTCCGAAAAAGCCCTCGCATGCAGCATTGTCTGGCGAGCAGCCCTTTTTGGACATCGACCGCGTTAATTGGGCATTTTCAGTGCGGCGGATCCACGCAGGCCAGCGATAATGCGAGCCCCTGTCCGAATGGATAACCGGATGCTCACCGGGTCGCAGTGTCCGTACCGCGTGATCCAGCATGGTATTGACCAGGTTCGCATCCGGGCTGGTGCCGATATTCCAGGCCACCACCAGCCCATCGAAGCAATCGACGATCGGCGAGACGTAGACCTTCCCTGCCGGAATGTGTATTTCCGTCAGATCGGTCAACCATTTCGTATTCGGCGCCGACGCGTGAAAGTCGCGATTCAGCAGATTCGGGACCGCTGGTGTCGGGTCGCCAGCATACGCCGAGAAGCGCCGGCGGCGCGGTGTTCTCACGACCAGACGCTCTTGCGCCATCAAGCGACGCACGACCTTCTCGGACACACGCATGCCACCAAGGCGCAAGGCACTATCAATGCGTCGATAGCCATAGCAGCGGTAGTTGTCCTCGAAGATAGTCCGAATGACCTCACGCACCTGCGTGTACTTGTCGGGCCGCGTCTGCCGCAGGCGTTGATAGAAGTATGTGCTGCGCGCCAGCTTCAGGCCGCACAACAGATTGGCTAATGGAAACGTGACTCTGAGGGCATCAACCACCTTCGTTTTTTCTCGGCTTGTCAGTTCGAGGGGGTTGATGCCCATGTCTTTTTTTATCAATTCACTCGCCTTCTCCAGAATTGCATTCTCCATGCGAAGCCGCTGGTTCTGGCTCTCCAGTTCGGCCAGTTCCCTGAGTAGTGCCTCATGCCGCTGCTCGAGCGAGGTGTCACCTTTCTTCTTTGTCATGGGTTTTAGGGGCACTTTGCCAAGTAATCGATGCTGCCAGTTATACAACGTTGGTCGCGATACACCGACAGTGTCGGCCACATCCTTTGCCGAACCTACGCGCAGGTTCAGTGCAATGACGGCTTGCTGCTTCTCGAGGCGAGAGCGGGCGACTGTGGGAGCGCTGCTGCCGACGACCGTCCTAGCGAATTCAGGGCGTAAATCACGGATCCAGGCACGCAAGGCCTCGCGGCTTGGGTAGCCCAGGCTTCGGATTGTGTGACTCAGGCAGTAGCCTTGTTCGATATAGTGATCTACTGCCCGTTGCTTTTGCTCATCGGTGTACTGCCGTTTTATCCGTTGATAGCCTCGGCGAAGATCCTGATTCCGTTCGAATTCTGCCAACCAGGCCTTCAGCGAGTTCTTGGTGGGGTATCCCAGCTGCCGTAGTGTGGCGCTCATCCGGCGCCCAAGCTTCAGGTACAACCTCACGGCTCGAAGGCGATCTTCATACGAATACATGAACTACTCCTAAAGTAGTCCAAGATTTTGTCCGCACCCCAACTTAGGGTAAAGATTTGCGTCGAAATTTGACCCACGTATGACACTGTTTCCCGTCTGGATATGGCGGGAGAAATCAAGGAGTGATAAACGTGGCGATATTGAGCGCAATTCGACGCTGGCATTTTCGCGATGGTGCGTCGATTCGGGAAATAGCCCGACGAAGCGGCCTGTCCAGGAACACCGTTCGCAAGTATTTGCAAAGCAAGGTGGTTGAACCGCAGTACCCAGCGCGAGACAGCGTTGGCAAGTTAAGTCCTTTTGAGCCCAAGTTAAGGCAGTGGCTCTCCACCGAGCACAAAAAGACAAAGAAGCTGCGCAGAAACCTGCGCAGCATGTACCGGGATTTGGTCGCTTTGGGCTTTACCGGGTCTTATGACCGAGTGTGTGCCTTTGCCCGACAGTGGAAAGATTCCGAACAGTTCAAGGCGCAAACCTCGGGCAAGGGTTGTTTCATCCCCTTGCGCTTTGCTTGTGGCGAAGCCTTCCAATTCGATTGGAGTGAGGACTTTGCCCGCATAGCGGGCAAACAGGTCAAACTTCAGATTGCCCAGTTTAAGTTGGCCCACAGCCGGGCCTTTGTGCTTCGGGCTTACTACCAGCAAAAACATGAAATGCTGTTTGATGCCCACTGGCATGCCTTTCAAATCTTCGGTGGCATTCCCAAGCGCGGCATCTACGACAACATGAAGACCGCTGTGGATTCGGTGGGGCGTGGCAAAGAGCGCAGGGTCAATCAGCGGTTCACTGCCATGGTCAGCCACTACCTGTTTGATGCGCAGTTCTGTAATCCAGCATCGGGTTGGGAGAAAGGCCAGATTGAGAAGAACGTGCAGGATTCCCGCCAACGCCTGTGGCAAGGGGCACCAGACTTTCAAAGCCTTGCTGATTTGAATGTGTGGCTTGAGCATCGCTGCAAAGCGCTGTGGTCTGAGCTGCGCCACCCCGAATTGGACCAAACCGTGCAAGAGGCCTTTGCCGATGAACAAGGCGAGTTGATGGCGCTACCCAATGCCTTTGATGCATTCGTGGAGCAAACCAAGCGAGTCACTTCAACCTGCCTTGTTCACCACGAGGGCAATCGCTACAGCGTTCCTGCCAGTTACGCCAACAGGGCCATCAGCCTTCGGATTTATGCAGACAAGCTGGTGATGGCTGCCGAAGGCCAACACATTGCCGAGCATCCAAGATTGTTTGGCAGTGGCCACGCTCGGCGTGGCCACACACAATACGACTGGCACCATTACTTGTCTGTGCTTCAGAAGAAACCTGGGGCGTTGCGCAATGGTGCGCCATTTGCTGAATTGCCACCCGCGTTCAAGAAGCTTCAATCCATCTTGCTGCAACGCCCCGGCGGTGACCGTGACATGGTGGAAATTCTGGCCCTTGTATTGCACCACGATGAAGGTGCGGTACTCAGTGCTGTGGAATTGGCATTGGAGTGTGGCAAGCCATCGAAGGAGCATGTGCTTAATCTGTTGGGACGTTTGACCGAAGAACCTCCACCCAAACCGATTCCAATTCCCAAGGGGTTAAGGCTGACATTGGAACCACAGGCCAACGTGAACCGCTATGACAGTTTAAGGAGAGCCCATGATGCAGCATGAAGGCCATGTGAGAATCCTCAAATCCTTGAAACTCTTTGGCATGGCACACGCCATTGAGGAGTTGGGCAATCAGAATTCACCAGCATTTAATCAAGCCTTGCCCATGCTGGACAGCTTGATTAAAGCTGAAGTGGCAGAGCGTGAAGTACGTTCGGTGAACTATCAATTGCGGGTGGCCAAGTTCCCCGTGTATCGGGACTTGGTGGGCTTTGACTTCAGTCAAAGCCTGGTTAATGAGGCCACGGTCAAACAATTGCACCGGTGCGACTTCATGGAACAAGCCCAGAACGTGGTGCTGATTGGTGGGCCAGGCACAGGCAAGACTCACCTGGCCACAGCCATTGGTACACAAGCAGTGATGCACTTGAACCGACGGGTGCGTTTCTTCTCCACCGTGGATTTGGTCAATGCACTGGAGCAAGAGAAATCATCTGGGCGTCAGGGACAAATCGCAAACCGTCTGTTGTATGCCGATTTGGTGATTCTGGATGAGCTGGGATATTTGCCTTTTAGCCAAACCGGTGGGGCACTGCTGTTTCACCTGCTCTCAAAGCTGTACGAAAAAACCAGCGTGATACTGACCACCAACTTGAGCTTCTCGGAATGGAGCCGAGTGTTTGGCGATGAAAAGATGACAACAGCGTTGTTGGACCGACTAACCCACCACTGCCACATCCTGGAAACCGGCAATGAAAGTTACCGCTTCAAACACAGTTCAACTCAGAATAAGCAGGAGGAAAAACAGACCCGCAAACTGAAAATCGAGACATAATTCTGACAACAAGGGGTGGGTCAAAATTCAATGCAAATCCCGGGTCAAATTTGGGTGCAAATCAACAGATATCGACAACCTCTCGCGCAACCAAGACATCGCGGTCGGACTGCAAGTGATCTTGAAGCCACGGGCCCGTCCCACCCCGACATGGACCTCGATGCCCGAACGGACGTTAGATTTCGAGTTCTAGGCGTTCTGCGATGAAGGTTGGATCCCAGCCGGGATTGAAAGTGTCGACGTGGGTGAATCCGAGCCGCTCGTATAGGCCACGCAGGTTCGGGTGGCAGTCGAGCCGCAGCTTGGCGCACCCCTGCGTTCGCGCGGCATGGCGGCAAGCCTCGATCAGCGCGGAGCTGACACCCCGGCCCGCATGTGTCCGTCGCACCGCGAGCTTGTGCAGATATGCGGCCTCCCCCTTGAGGGCGTCGGGCCAGAACTCGGGATCCTCGGCCGACAAGGTGCAACAGCCGACGATGCCGTCGCTGCAACTCGCGACTAGGAGCTCGGATCTCAGGACGAAGGTCTCCGCGAATGTCCGGTCGATCCGCGCGACGTCCCAGGCGGGCGTTCCCTTGGCGGACATCCACGCCGCAGCGTCGTGCATCAGCCGCACAACCTCGTCGATATCACCCGAGCAGGCGACCCGAACGTTCGGAGGCTCCTCGCTGTCCATTCGCTCCCCTGGCGCGGTATGAACCGCCGCCTCATAGTGCAGTTTGATCCTGACGAGCCCAGCATGTCTGCGCCCACCTTCGCGGAACCTGACCAGGGTCCGCTAGCGGGCGGCCGGAAGGTGAATGCTAGGCATGATCTAACCCTCGGTCTCTGGCGTCGCGACTGCGAAATTTCGCGAGGGTTTCCGAGAAGGTGATTGCGCTTCGCAGATCTCCAGGCGCGTGGGTGCGGACGTAGTCAGCGCCATTGCCGATCGCGTGAAGTTCCGCCGCAAGGCTCGCTGGACCCAGATCCTTTACAGGAAGGCCAACGGTGGCGCCCAAGAAGGATTTCCGCGACACCGAGACCAATAGCGGAAGCCCCAACGCCGACTTCAGCTTTTGAAGGTTCGACAGCACGTGCAGCGATGTTTCCGGTGCGGGGCTCAAGAAAAATCCCATCCCCGGATCGAGGATGAGCCGGTCGGCAGCGACCCCGCTCCGTCGCAAGGCGGAAACCCGCGCCTCGAAGAACCGCACAATCTCGTCGAGCGCGTCTTCGGGTCGAAGGTGACCGGTGCGGGTGGCGATGCCATCCCGCTGCGCTGAGTGCATAACCACCAGCCTGCAGTCCGCCTCAGCAATATCGGGATAGAGCGCAGGGTCAGGAAATCCTTGGATATCGTTCAGGTAGCCCACGCCGCGCTTGAGCGCATAGCGCTGGGTTTCCGGTTGGAAGCTGTCGATTGAAACACGGTGCATCTGATCGGACAGGGCGTCTAAGAGCGGCGCAATACGTCTGATCTCATCGGCCGGCGATACAGGCCTCGCGTCCGGATGGCTGGCGGCCGGTCCGACATCCACGACGTCTGATCCGACTCGCAGCATTTCGATCGCCGCGGTGACAGCGCCGGCGGGGTCTAGCCGCCGGCTCTCATCGAAGAAGGAGTCCTCGGTGAGATTCAGAATGCCGAACACCGTCACCATGGCGTCGGCCTCCGCAGCGACTTCCACGATGGGGATCGGGCGAGCAAAAAGGCAGCAATTATGAGCCCCATACCTACAAAGCCCCACGCATCAAGCTTTTGCCCATGAAGCAACCAGGCAATGGCTGTAATTATGACGACGCCGAGTCCCGACCAGACTGCATAAGCAACACCGACAGGGATGGATTTCAGAACCAGAGAAAGAAAATAAAATGCGATGCCATAACCGATTATGACAACGGCGGAAGGGGCAAGCTTAGTAAAGCCCTCGGTACATTTGTTTTCTGATTTAGTGACAATGGTAAGGAACAGTTATGCAAATCAACTTAAATACTCCGGGCACAGCGGCTACATCAACAATACAAACTGTTGCTCCTGCTGCTCAGGCTAAAACCACCACTACAACAGCACCCTCTACTGCAGACACTGTCACCTTATCTGCTGAAGCAAAGGCGAAGCTGGCTGCAGAGCAGCAAGAATCTAAAGCAATAAATCCAACACTGACTACATTAGGTGGTGGCTGGGGTAATGAACCACCAAAATAAGAGGTAGTTTGTGGGGACATTTATTACGACTCTTGCTGAGTACTTATGGGTGTTGTGCATAGGTTCTCTACTGCTGTCCTTAGTCTGGTCGGCCAGTAAATCTGCACGAATAACCATATTGATACTCACTTTATCGGGATTAGCTCAAGACAGGATTGCTCCTTTGCTGATGGGGATATCTGAAACATCTCCTGAGCTCGCTCGCTTACTTTGGTACCCAAGTTGGGTGATATGTCAAACATTGACGCTTGGTATCATCTGGGTTATTCATAGAAAATTCGTATGGGCGGTTGAACAAATCACTCAATTCATTTGTTTAAGCATCTTGATGCACTCTGTTCTGCAGGTAGCGAGATTCACAGACAGAGTCATATTTGGCACTGATCTATTGGGTGGTATATACAAATATGGAATACCAGCTATAAATATCGCAGCAATTTTAGCGATATTTTTATGGTCCATATCAGGAGCCGTCAAGCACAGAAAGGAACTTCAGGAATGCTGACTTTTGTTATGTCTGCAATTACGTTTGGCTTTTTACTGTTAAGTCTGTTTTTCTACAAGAAGTTGATTGGAATGTCAGATGCATTAAACATTATCGAAAAGCAGGTGGCCGCTGATATGGAGATCCGGGCGCATAGATTATGCCTGCTTGCATACGAAGCGCAACGGTTCGGTAACTCTGTGGATAGACGTGCTTTGGATGAAGAGTTTAAAGATTTTTTGCACCTGTACATTGAAGACTACCAAGCAGAAGTCGCAAAAAAGATCAGAGAACATAAGCTCAGCGAGATTTCTGCCTACGGATTTATTAAATTAGATAAGTAGTCATAACAACAAAGCTGTGGACAAGATCTGTCTTGTCTTATTTTAAATGCCCCCCACTGCTTCTCATAGTGATGCACGCCAGCTTTGGCCACCTTTAGATTTGACTGATGCTGCTTGTTAAGAAAATTCTGAATATCTTGCTGAACCTGATGCACAGCATCCAGTAATTGGGCTAAAGCAAACTCCTCGGCATGAAACACAAAGGTTTTACTGGCAGGTTCAAGCCAGCAAAACATGGCTTCATTATCCATCCAGGTGATCACCTGATTAAAACCGGTTAAATGATGCGCTTGATAACGACGCAGAGCAGTATTATCCCGCACTGAATGATCCAGCTCATCTGCATGACGCCATAACGCCTCATTCCGCAGTGGATGGTTTAGATCAGGCAGGTTGATTTCACTTCGCAGCGCCATGGCTCTATGACACAAATCCAGCCCCAGTTCTCCGCAACACTTGGCGGGCCAGAAAATCCGGGATAATTGATAGCTATGGATCAGAATTAAATGCACGGCATCGTACATATCTTCACAAGCCCGGCGCTGACAATCCCAGTCTTCAGACCAGTCATGTAATTGTTTGATGGCTCTGTCCAGTTGCTGACCAGCCTCAACGACTAACTCAGCTTGCAGTTCTGCCTGCTTCATGTAGACCAATAATTCTTTGGCATCCATTTCAACACTCCTGTAAGACGAGACAACACCCTGATTCGGGTACTCTGTATTTTCAGTGTAGAAAGCAAAAAGTCCTTTGCAAGCTGACAAAACAGAAGCTAAGTTATAGATTTTCCAGTTATTACCTATTAACGGTCCTTCAATAAATCTAAGCTGCTGAGTTCATGTGATATAGCATCTTTTGGATTTTTCAGATTTTTTGTATTTATTTTCAACAATCTGCTGTTCTGTTCAGCAAAAAAGCGAGTCACAAGCTATCGGTTATAAAATAAGATGGCCGTTCTAAACCGGGCTTTCATCAAATAGTTACATCTGTTTTTTAAACTTTGACGTACAATAACTGCCTTTTTCGTTGCTGCAGAGGAATTTTATGCTGGGCTTTTTTGAACGCTTAACCAACCCTTTCCCTGATAAAGAGCCAACTCAGCCACCTCAAGGCCTGTTTGCATTTTGTTTGCATTACAGTCAAGGCATGGTGTTGCCTCTGATCCTGATGTCTATTGCGACAGCCTTACTGGCCGCATTAGAAGTGTCCTTATTTGGCTATATGGGGCAATTAGTCGATTGGTTGGTAACCAAGAATCCGGCTACTTTCTGGCAGGAAGAGCAGGATACCTTGATCACTATGGCCATAGTGATGTTGCTGGTGTTGCCTGGTTTGGTATTTTTTCACTCAGCCCTGATCCACCAAACTATATTGGGTAACTACCCTATGTCGATCCGCTGGCTGGCGCATCGTTATTTACTGAAACAAAGTTTGGGTTTCTACCAGAATGAATTCGCTGGTCGCATCGCCACTAAAGTGATGCAAACGGCTTTGGCAGTGCGCGAAACGGCCACCAAGCTGCTGGATGTGATGGTGTATGTGGTGGTGTATTTTGGCTCTATGTTGTATCTGATCGCCGATGCAGATTGGCGCTTGGTACTGCCGATGATTGCCTGGTTAGTCATATACACCGGCTTGCAGTTTTATTTTGTGCCGAGACTGAAACAAGTTGCAACAGAACAAGCCGATGCCCGTTCAGAAATGACAGGCCGTATTGTCGACAGCTACACCAATATCAGCACTATTAAACTGTTTTCACACACGGCTCGTGAGTCAGAATACGCCCGCGATAGCATGCAGCTGTTTCTGGTGCCTGTGTACAGACAAATGCGACTGGCTACCTGGCTCAATATTTGTGTGCAGGGTCTGAACTATCTGTTGGTGTTCTCTATTGCCACGCTGGCGATATGGCTTTGGTCTGTCAATGCCGTCACTGTGGGCTCTATTGCCATCGCAGTCAGTCTGGC
The DNA here is from genome assembly GCF_049901975.1 of Providencia sp. PROV272. Classification (NCBI taxonomy): domain Bacteria; kingdom Pseudomonadati; phylum Pseudomonadota; class Gammaproteobacteria; order Enterobacterales; family Morganellaceae; genus Providencia; species Providencia sp. PROV272. The sequence continues at coordinate 105,414 of NZ_CP096293.1, read as the reverse complement.
GCTGCGTTTAAATGGTATGTCGCAGTGGATCATGTGGGAAGTCAGTGCACTGTTTGAAAACATAGGTACTGTGGCAGATGGTATTGCGACTTTGTCTCAGCCTCAGCAAATCATCGACAAAGCTGATGCGAAGCCGCTTGAAGTGCCACAAGGTCAGATTGAGTTTAAGCAACTGAACTTTAACTACGGCAAAGCAGCAGGTGAACATGGTCCTGTGATTGATGGTCTGGACTTGTCGATTAAACCCGGTGAAAAAGTAGGTTTAGTCGGCCGTTCTGGTGCTGGTAAATCCACGCTGGTGAACTTACTGCTGCGCTTTTATGATGTCAATTCAGGCCAGATTTTGATAGACGGTCAGGACATCAAAACTGTATCACAGGAAAGTCTTCGCGCTCATATAGCTATGGTGACCCAGGATACCTCCCTGCTACACCGTACTGTAAGGGAAAATATTTTATATGGTCGTCCTGGCGCTACCGAAGCGGAAATGATTGAAGCAGCCCGTTTAGCCGAAGCCGATGCTTTTATTCAGGAGCTTACCGATCCTAAAGGCAACAGTGGCTACGACGCTCAGGTGGGCGAACGTGGAGTCAAGCTTTCTGGTGGTCAACGTCAACGTATTGCAATAGCTCGGGTTTTACTGAAAAACGCCCCTATTCTGATTTTGGATGAAGCCACCTCAGCGCTGGACTCCGAAGTAGAATCAGCTATTCAGCATAGTCTGACTCAGTTGATGATAGGCAAAACGGTTATAGCCATTGCACACCGTTTATCTACCATAGCAGCTATGGACAGGCTGATCGTTCTGGATCAAGGTCGTATTGTGGAACAAGGCAGTCATCAGGAACTGATCGCCAAAGGCGGTATTTACGCTCAATTATGGGCGCATCAAACCGGCGGCTTTATTGGTGTGGAATAAATAATAAAGGTCAGAGTCTTGGCTCTGACCTGTTGTTTTTAGCTTAAACGCGGGTCGGTTTCAGCGACCATCGGCCGGTTTAAATGCGCATTTCTGAACTGTAATAATACAGGGAAGGGTTTTAAGTCGACTAAATCGCGGAACAATATCCAGTCGATTAAAGTGAACAGACTGATACCAGGATAGTCCCAGTCACCGAAATGCCCTGCCCTGATTTGTTGCTCAAGTGCCTCTAGCGTCGCCTGAATTCGCTCATGCTGAAGATTAAAAAACAATTTATCTTCAGTCACGTCAAAACCTGAGCGCTTACAAAGCAGTAATTCAACCAAGGAGTCTGTGCAGGCATTGATGGTCGTCAGACCGTTTTCCTGATCCCAGCTCAATGGTTTGAATTTCAGTTTCGAAGCCAAATAACGATAAATTACGCCTGAATCAAAAATAACCTGCTCTCCATCCACTAACACAGGCACTTTGCGTGCCGGATTATGTTGTACCAACACTGAACGGCCTTCAGACTCAAAAATATTAAGCGCTACAAACTGATAAGGTTGCCCTGCCAGTACTAAACGTAAACGACGAACAAAAGGGGAAGCCACTGAACCTAATAACTGCATAACCTACTCCAATTTCAAACCATAGCTTTAGTGTACAACCAGAGTCAGCGGCTTAGATAGTGCTGATAGTCTGTTAATTTGGGCTTAGGGCAGAAAGCTTTTTCAATTCAAATTGATACGCAGTCTGAGCAACCTGCGCAATGATAGCTTCATTGGTTCGGCTTGACTCGGCTGAGTCTTTCACAAAAACAGCAACCAGCAAGGGCCGTCCATCAGGCAACAGAATGATACCTAAATCATTAGTGGCCGCAGTTTTTCCGGCTTTGATACCCGAAGTACCAGTTTTATGTGCGACCACAGTACCAGCTGGTAACAAACCTTTTAACCGCTCTGGTCCTGTGGTGGTTTCGACCATCCACTTCCATAACAAAGCCTGCGAGGTTTCAGACAGCTGTGTTTTTTGCTCAAACTTTTTCAGGATCTCTGCAGCACCTTTCATCGAGGTCCAGTTTTGATACTGCACCTGATCATCGGCGTGCATCTGCGCTTCATTTGCGACCACAGCGGTCTCCTTTATACCCATAGACTGGATATAGTCATGCAAAGCAGCTGGTCCACCAACCAGTTCAAATAACAAATCACAGGCCACGTTATCGCTGTGCGAGACCGAGTATTGCAGCAGTTGCTGCACTGGAACACTAAACTCGTCTCCCTGATACGCTTTCATTATCGGAGCCCAGGTATTCTGTAAAACCTTAGCCCTGTTTACGATAACGGTCTGATTTAAATCCAACTTTCCCTGATCAACCTGATGCAGTACCAACATAGCTAAATGCAATTTAAATACACTTTGCATTGGGAATTTTTCAAAAGGATTAATCAGTAAAGGTTCCAGATCGTCAGGCCCCCACACTGCAACGCCTACAGTGGCTTTTTTTCCAATGACTATGGATTCAATTTGCTCTTTTAACAGTGGGGATTGCGCTGAGGTTTCGAATGAACTAAAAGATACCATCAGTAGCGTCGAGGCAGTAACTACAGCTTTTATAATGACATTCATCGGATTGTCCTTTTGATAAGTCGATATGAATTATACAAAAGGCAGCCAAAGCTGCCTTTTTAGGGTATAGGAAGTATAAACCGGGTATAGGGGGTATAGGAAGTATAAACCACCTTTTTGCTCCTCATCCGAAGTATCTTACCTGAAATTCCCTCACTCGTTTACCGCTCAAGCCCCAATTTTAACTGCCGGTCCAGCCTAAACCGCTCTAATAAGGTTCGATTTGGCGGTAAAATCTCTAGCCTGATAGCTCGAGAGATACAAACTGCCCCACCGCCCCGTTTAAAAGTTGGCAGTGTTGAGCAGTGTTGGATTTGGGGTCGTCAGTCAAAGAGACGACTCTGTGATGGATCGAACAGGCTGGGAGTCAGTGGCGGCGCTCGTTCTGGTGGCAGCTCACGCTGCTTGGCGGCATTCGCCTTGGCTGTTTTCTGTTTCAGATGCTTGAGAATCTGCTCAATGACCTTCGGATCTTCGATGCTGGCAATCACTTTGACGTGACCGCCGCAGTGTTCGCAGACTTCAATATCAATATTGAAGACTCGCTTGAGGCGTTGCATCCAGGTCATGGCGCGGTGGCGCTCTGCAGGACTCTTGTCACGCCAGTTAGTATCGAGACCTTCCGATTTGTCGGGCTTCTTGCCCCGCTTGGCGGGTGTTACTTGAACTCGGTGTTTGCTGTTCGGTGCAAAGACGCCGTGGAAGCGTGTGAGGTTGACTCGCGGCTTAGGTACCAACGCAGCGAGTTTGGCGATGAAGTCCAGCGGCTCGAAGATCACATGGGTGGTGCCATTGCGGTACGGAGTTTTGAGCTCGTAACGCACCTGCCCATTGGCGGTTAATGCCAGACGTTTTTCTGAAACCGCTGGCCGACTAATGTAGCGACACAAGCGCTCAAGCTTATCCCGCTGATGCGCTTCGGCCATCACACCGGCGTGTAGCGAGAAACCAGCATGGTTGGCTACTCGACTGCTTGAGTCGGCTTTATCCTCACGCCCTGGCAAGGTTTGCAGGGTGAAGACTTTGCGCCCTTGCTGGGGGCCGACGGCAATGCGATACGTAACCGAAGCACCATGTAATTGAGTCAGCGTATCGTCTTCGCCCTCTTCCAGTGTCAACCACGTATTCTCGGCATCACGCTCCAAAATCCCACGCTTTTCCATGCAGCGAGCGATGCGATGGCTGAGGGTGTGAGCGAGCGTATTCAGCTCATCGTAAGTGGGTGCCTTGACACGATGGAAGCGTTGCTTGCCATAGTCATCTTCGGCATAGACACCATCGAGAAACAGCATGTGGTAGTGGACATTGAGATTTAGCGCGGACCAAAGCGTTGGATAAGAGTCACTGAGCCAGTTTGTGCAGAGGCTTTGGTGTAACCGGCTTTTTTGATCAGATGAGTTGAGAGTGTACGATAGACGATACTCAAGACCTGGCCCATCAGCTGGGGATGGCGAGCCAGCAAAAAGCGTAGCTGGAAAGGAAAGCTGAGCACCCACTGGCGAATGGGCTCCTTGGGGAAGACTTCGTCTATCAGCAGCGCCGCACTCTCGGCCATCCGGCGGGCACCGCAGCTAGGGCAAAAGCCGCGTCGTTTACAGCTGAAGGCGACCAGACGCTCGTGATGACAATCCTCGCAGCGAACCCGCATGAAACCATACTCCAGACGGCCACATTGGAGGAGGTCGTTGAATTCTTGTTGGATGTAGCGAGGCAGGTGTTGACCTTGGGCTTCGAGTGAGGCTTTGAAGGCTGGGTAGTGCTGCTCAACCAGCTGGTAGAGCAGCGTCTGGTCGGGTTGGTGGCGTTCGTAACCGTTTGTTTGAGTGGGCGATTGACTCGCCGTGGCGTTCCTTGCCAGCGACATGGGTATCCTCCGCTGATACTGTGGTTATGTACAGTATCAGCGGCTTGCGTTCAGACGTCCAGTCTGGCCCTAGACATCGCTAAATGCTTAACCCGCAATAGCCCTCACGAGTTGTTATCAGCCACTACCGGTTGAGCGAGAAGGTTTTGGGTTCAGGGTGCTATTGCTCCACCAATCACAATACTGAAGCCCCAACTGTTATCAGTTGGGGCTTTTTCTTGTCTGTTTGCGGCGGTTGCGTTTTATCGGTAGTCGTCGAGCTCTGCACCATCCCACATAAGAGCTTAACGGTGCGATCTTCAACGCCATCACACAAAACTTTCTTTTTCACGCACAGTCAACTTATTGGATGTTTTATTAACAACCCAAAAGGAGATATTTAGCGGGCGGCCGGAAGGTGAATGCTAGGCATGATCTAACCCTCGGTCTCTGGCGTCGCGACTGCGAAATTTCGCGAGGGTTTCCGAGAAGGTGATTGCGCTTCGCAGATCTCCAGGCGCGTGGGTGCGGACGTAGTCAGCGCCATTGCCGATCGCGTGAAGTTCCGCCGCAAGGCTCGCTGGACCCAGATCCTTTACAGGAAGGCCAACGGTGGCGCCCAAGAAGGATTTCCGCGACACCGAGACCAATAGCGGAAGCCCCAACGCCGACTTCAGCTTTTGAAGGTTCGACAGCACGTGCAGCGATGTTTCCGGTGCGGGGCTCAAGAAAAATCCCATCCCCGGATCGAGGATGAGCCGGTCGGCAGCGACCCCGCTCCGTCGCAAGGCGGAAACCCGCGCCTCGAAGAACCGCACAATCTCGTCGAGCGCGTCTTCGGGTCGAAGGTGACCGGTGCGGGTGGCGATGCCATCCCGCTGCGCTGAGTGCATAACCACCAGCCTGCAGTCCGCCTCAGCAATATCGGGATAGAGCGCAGGGTCAGGAAATCCTTGGATATCGTTCAGGTAGCCCACGCCGCGCTTGAGCGCATAGCGCTGGGTTTCCGGTTGGAAGCTGTCGATTGAAACACGGTGCATCTGATCGGACAGGGCGTCTAAGAGCGGCGCAATACGTCTGATCTCATCGGCCGGCGATACAGGCCTCGCGTCCGGATGGCTGGCGGCCGGTCCGACATCCACGACGTCTGATCCGACTCGCAGCATTTCGATCGCCGCGGTGACAGCGCCGGCGGGGTCTAGCCGCCGGCTCTCATCGAAGAAGGAGTCCTCGGTGAGATTCAGAATGCCGAACACCGTCACCATGGCGTCGGCCTCCGCAGCGACTTCCACGATGGGGATCGGGCGAGCAAAAAGGCAGCAATTATGAGCCCCATACCTACAAAGCCCCACGCATCAAGCTTTTGCCCATGAAGCAACCAGGCAATGGCTGTAATTATGACGACGCCGAGTCCCGACCAGACTGCATAAGCAACACCGACAGGGATGGATTTCAGAACCAGAGAAAGAAAATAAAATGCGATGCCATAACCGATTATGACAACGGCGGAAGGGGCAAGCTTAGTAAAGCCCTCGCTAGATTTTAATGCGGATGTTGCGATTACTTCGCCAACTATTGCGATAACAAGAAAAAGCCAGCCTTTCATGATATATCTCCCAATTTGTGTAGGGCTTATTATGCACGCTTAAAAATAATAAAAGCAGACTTGACCTGATAGTTTGGCTGTGAGCAATTATGTGCTTAGTGCATCTAACGCTTGAGTTAAGCCGCGCCGCGAAGCGGCGTCGGCTTGAACGAATTGTTAGACATTATTTGCCGACTACCTTGGTGATCTCGTCTTTCACGTAGTGAACAAATTCTTCCAACTGATCTGCGCGCGAGGCCAAGCGATCTTCTTCTTGTCCAAGATAAGCCTGTCTAGCTTCAAGTATGACGGGCTGATACTGGGCCGGCAGGCGCTCCATTGCCCAGTCGGCAGCGACATCCTTCGGCGCGATTTTGCCGGTTACTGCGCTGTACCAAATGCGGGACAACGTAAGCACTACATTTCGCTCATCGCCAGCCCAGTCGGGCGGCGAGTTCCATAGCGTTAAGGTTTCATTTAGCGCCTCAAATAGATCCTGTTCAGGAACCGGATCAAAGAGTTCCTCCGCCGCTGGACCTACCAAGGCAACGCTATGTTCTCTTGCTTTTGTCAGCAAGATAGCCAGATCAATGTCGATCGTGGCTGGCTCGAAGATACCTGCAAGAATGTCATTGCGCTGCCATTCTCCAAATTGCAGTTCGCGCTTAGCTGGATAACGCCACGGAATGATGTCGTCGTGCACAACAATGGTGACTTCTACAGCGCGGAGAATCTCGCTCTCTCCAGGGGAAGCCGAAGTTTCCAAAAGGTCGTTGATCAAAGCTCGCCGCGTTGTTTCATCAAGCCTTACGGTCACCGTAACCAGCAAATCAATATCACTGTGTGGCTTCAGGCCGCCATCCACTGCGGAGCCGTACAAATGTACGGCCAGCAACGTCGGTTCGAGATGGCGCTCGATGACGCCAACTACCTCTGATAGTTGAGTCGATACTTCGGCGATCACCACTTCCCTCATGATGTTTAACTTTGTTTTAGCCACCAATGATGCCCTCACTTTCCATGATTTTGGTGGGAATGGATTTTCTTAGCGGCAACTTACTTTCGTTGTCTATATCCATGTTAAAGGCGAAAAAGTAAACCTCTGTCTCCTTCTCAACCCACCCAACCCACCATGCGACACCAGGATTTGACTCAGTTCCCACACCAGAAAAACCAGTTTTTGAATGCACTAGATATTCAGGTGCCGCCTCCGTTACCAAAGCCTCTTTTACTATTAGCTGGTTTTCTTTAGATGCTGACAATTTATTTAAATATAGAGACTCTAGAAACTCCACTTGATTAACTGCGGAAATTCTAAGCTGGCCTTCCAACCAGAATTTGTCAATGCCACCACTGATATTCTGGTTGCCATAGGAAAATTTTTTAAGGTATTTCTGCATTCTTACTTCGCCAACTTCTCTGGCGATTTGTTGAAATACGGGAACAGCTGAAACTTGTATTGCCCCTCTTAAGGTCAAGTCTCTTTCCCATTGCTTCATGGCTCTTGGCTTTCCGTCCCATTTGAAAACCTGATGCTCATTCTTTATGACACCAGTTTCTAGGCCGATAATTGCGTTGGGGATCTTAAATGTTGATGCTGGAAGATATTCCTTTGATGCACGAGCTAAGTCATTGGTAGCGCAGGATTTACTGCTACTTTTACAAAGCACGAAGACACCATTGACGGCTTCGGCAGAGAACTCTTTGTTCCAAGACGTATTTTCTGTAATTGAACCAGCTAATGCCGTACTCGAAAGACACGCGATAATTACATATGCGGCAAATGTTTTCATGGCACCTTCTTGGTGGCTAACGTTAATTCGACCTCAGAGGCGTTTAAGTCAAAATACCTCTGACGTCTAACATGATTAATCAAAGTCTGATTTTTTAACAAAATCAGAAAGATAGACGCGAAACTTTAAAACAAAGGCGTCAACACTTCAAGTAGCGATCTTTCGCTTCGGCGAGGCCTAACGCCGCCATAAACGGCGACAGGGTGGCGCGCCTATTGCGCATAAAATGGCGAAGCCATGCGCAACAGGCGCGGAATCTCTGGCGTCCGGTTTGATGGCTTTGTTATGCAAAGGACTAGTCTTCAATGACGTGTAAACCACGGCGCTTTAAGTCCTCTAACGAATCCAACATTCCCCTTATTAATTCAACAGGATGCCCCTCCCAGTCTTCAACAACGCCAACAATTCTCAAGGGTTCGCAGGTTCTATAGGACTGTGTTGGATTACCGGGAAATTTTTTGTTCGTAAGATTCGGATCGTCTTCGAACGGTCCTGTTGGCTCAACTATGTATATGTAGCCGCGACCCTCGAGGCCAGACAGTGACATAGCAAGTTCAGCTCCCCAAACTGCTGGCTCCATCAAGGCTGAAAAGTAGATGTGCTTAAGAATACGACCGTCCTCGAAATGAGAGATGAACCCTGTGGTTAGCAAGTCACCAATCGCCAAATTGGCTTTGGTTCCATGATAGAACGGTCCTTGCACCTGCTTGTAATTATCATGAGAGATGGGAATCCAATCTTTTACCATTTTAAGACCCTTAATTGTTGGGATTTGGCTGCATAACGTCGCTATCAATCGCGGAAAAGGCGTAGTGCGCGAAGCGAACGAAGCTTTTTGCCGTCGATTGCATAGCTTTGTTAACCCTTTTTCCAAATTTGATAGCAATAGTTAATGTTTGAAGTAAAGTGTTGCTCAAAAACAACTTCGAAGGTATTTGGAATACTCGGGAAGAAAACATCCCCCTCTGGCTCGATGTCGATCGTCGATAAGTGGAGCGTAGAGGCCATGGGTAATGTTTCTCGGTAAATTTCTCCGCCACCAGACACTATAACGTGACCGGTGAATTCAGCTAGCCTGTCCATGGCCTCTTCGATTGACTGAAATACAACTACATTGTCATCATTTGATGTCCAACCTGAGCGGGTAACGACCGCGTATTTCCTATTGGGGAGTGCGCCCATAGATTCAAACGTCTTGCGACCCACCAGAAGCCACTGATTGTAGGTCAATGCTTTAAAAAGTAGCTGCTCCCCTTTCGCGGACCAGGGTATGTCTGGACCGCAACCAATCACGCCGTTTTTCGCTTTCGCAGCCATCAATGATACTTTCAAGGTTCTCATCCTGGGTTAACTTTGTTTTAGGGCGACTGCCCTGCTGCGTAACATCGTTGCTGCTCCATAACATCAAACATCGACCCACGGCGTAACGCGCTTGCTGCTTGGATGCCCGAGGCATAGACTGTACAAAAAAACAGTCATAACAAGCCATGAAAACCGCCACTGCGCCGTTACCACCGCTGCGTTCGGTCAAGGTTCTGGACCAGTTGCGTGAGCGCATACGCTACTTGCATTACAGCTTACCAACCGAACAGGCTTATGTCCACTGGGTTCGTGCCTTCATCCGTTTCCACGGTGTGCGTCACCCGGCAACCTTGGGCAGCAGCGAAGTCGAGGCATTTCTGTCCTGGCTGGCGAACGAGCGCAAGGTTTCGGTCTCCACGCATCGTCAGGCATTGGCGGCCTTGCTGTTCTTCTACGGCAAGGTGCTGTGCACGGATCTGCCCTGGCTTCAGGAGATCGGAAGACCTCGGCCGTCGCGGCGCTTGCCGGTGGTGCTGACCCCGGATGAAGTGGTTCGCATCCTCGGTTTTCTGGAAGGCGAGCATCGTTTGTTCGCCCAGCTTCTGTATGGAACGGGCATGCGGATCAGTGAGGGTTTGCAACTGCGGGTCAAGGATCTGGATTTCGATCACGGCACGATCATCGTGCGGGAGGGCAAGGGCTCCAAGGATCGGGCCTTGATGTTACCCGAGAGCTTGGCACCCAGCCTGCGCGAGCAGCTGTCGCGTGCACGGGCATGGTGGCTGAAGGACCAGGCCGAGGGCCGCAGCGGCGTTGCGCTTCCCGACGCCCTTGAGCGGAAGTATCCGCGCGCCGGGCATTCCTGGCCGTGGTTCTGGGTTTTTGCGCAGCACACGCATTCGACCGATCCACGGAGCGGTGTCGTGCGTCGCCATCACATGTATGACCAGACCTTTCAGCGCGCCTTCAAACGTGCCGTAGAACAAGCAGGCATCACGAAGCCCGCCACACCGCACACCCTCCGCCACTCGTTCGCGACGGCCTTGCTCCGCAGCGGTTACGACATTCGAACCGTGCAGGATCTGCTCGGCCATTCCGACGTCTCTACGACGATGATTTACACGCATGTGCTGAAAGTTGGCGGTGCCGGAGTGCGCTCACCGCTTGATGCGCTGCCGCCCCTCACTAGTGAGAGGTAGGGCAGCGCAAGTCAATCCTGGCGGATTCACTACCCCTGCGCGAAGGCCATCGGTGCCGCATCGAACGGCCGGTTGCGGAAAGTCCTCCCTGCGTCCGCTGATGGCCGGCAGCAGCCCGTCGTTGCCTGATGGATCCAACCCCTCCGCTGCTATAGTGCAGTCGGCTTCTGACGTTCAGTGCAGCCGTCTTCTGAAAACGACACCATGTGCAAACGATGTCAGAATAGAGTTAAATTTCCTATTGATTGACATATTCCGTCAAAGGTAATAGATTTCATCCTGACACTTTTGCCTTTGGAGGCATCTTGCAAGGTCAACGCATCGGCTATGTCCGCGTCAGCAGCTTCGACCAGAACCCGGAACGGCAATTGGAGGGTGTTCAGGTGGCGCGGGTGTTCACCGACAAGGCTTCTGGCAAGGACACCCAGCGTCCCGAGCTGGAAAGGCTGCTGGCCTTCGTCCGCGAGGGCGACACCGTGGTGGTGCATAGCATGGACAGGCTGGCACGCAACCTTGATGACCTGCGCCGCATCGTCCAAGGGCTGACACAACGGGGCGTGCGCATGGAGTTCGTCAAAGAAGGGCTGAAGTTCACCGGCGAGGACTCACCGATGGCCAATCTGATGCTGTCGGTCATGGGAGCCTTCGCTGAGTTCGAGCGCGCCCTGATCCGCGAACGTCAGCGCGAGGGAATCGTGCTGGCCAAGCAGCGCGGTGCCTACCGGGGACGAAAGAAATCGCTGAACAGCGAACAAATTGCCGAGTTGAAACGGCGAGTTGCGGCAGGCGACCAAAAAACCTTGGTGGCCCGTGACTTCGGCATCAGCCGCGAAACCTTGTACCAGTACCTGCGGGAAGACTGACCATGCCACGCCGCTCAATCCTGTCCGCCACCGAGCGCGAAAGCCTGCTGGCACTGCCAGATGCCAAAGACGAACTGATACGGCACTACACGTTCAACGAAACCGACCTGTCGGTGATCCGTCAGCGTCGCGGCGCCGCGAATCGATTGGGCTTCGCTGTGCAGCTTTGCTACTTGCGATTCCCTGGCACCTTTTTGGGCGTCGATGAGCCTCCGTTTCCGCCCCTGTTGCGCATGGTGGCCGCGCAACTCAAGATGCCAGTGGAAAGTTGGAGCGAGTACGGCCAGCGCGAACAGACACGGCGGGAGCACTTGGTCGAGCTGCAAACGGTTTTTGGGTTCAAGCCCTTCACCATGAGCCACTATCGGCAAGCCGTGCATACATTGACCGAGCTGGCCTTGCAGACCGACAAAGGCATCGTGCTGGCGAGCGCACTTGTCGAGAATCTGCGGCGGCAGAGCATTATCCTGCCCGCCATGAATGCCATCGAGCGCGCAAGCGCCGAGGCCATCACCCGTGCCAACCGACGCATTTACGCGGCGCTGACCGATTCTTTGTTATCACCCCACCGTCAGCGCCTGGACGAACTTCTCAAGCGCAAGGACGGCAGTAAAGTGACGTGGCTGGCATGGCTGCGCAAGTCGCCTGCCAAACCGAACTCTCGCCACATGCTCGAACATATTGAGCGCCTGAAATCCTGGCAAGCACTTGATCTGCCCGCAGGCATCGAGCGGCAGGTTCACCAGAACCGCCTGCTCAAAATCGCTCGTGAAGGTGGCCAGATGACGCCTGCTGATCTGGCAAAGTTCGAGGTGCAACGACGCTATGCCACGCTGGTAGCGCTGGCCATCGAAGGCATGGCCACCGTCACCGATGAAATCATCGACCTTCACGATCGCATCATCGGCAAGCTGTTCAACGCGGCCAAGAACAAGCATCAGCAGCAGTTCCAGGCTTCCGGCAAGGCGATCAACGACAAGGTGCGGATGTATGGGCGCATCGGTCAAGCGTTGATTGAGGCCAAGCAAAGCGGCAGCGATCCGTTCGCCGCCATCGAGGCCGTTATGCCCTGGGACACCTTCGCCGCCAGCGTCACCGAAGCGCAAACATTGGCGCGGCCTGCCGACTTTGATTTCCTGCACCACATCGGTGAAAGCTATGCCACGCTACGCCGCTACGCGCCGCAGTTCCTGGGCGTGCTCAAATTGCGGGCTGCGCCCGCCGCCAAGGGTGTGCTCGATGCCATCGACATGCTGCGCGGCATGAACAGCGACAGCGCGCGCAAGGTGCCCGCCGATGCGCCAACCGCATTCATCAAGCCGCGCTGGGCAAAGCTGGTTCTGACCGACGACGGCATCGACCGGCGTTACTACGAGTTATGCGCCCTGTCGGAGCTGAAGAACGCGCTGCGCTCCGGTGATGTCTGGGTGCAGGGTTCTCGCCAGTTCAAGGACTTCGACGAATACCTGGTGCCGGTCGAGAAGTTCGCCACTTTGAAGCTGGCCAGCGAATTGCCGCTGGCAGTGGCCACCGACTGCGACCAATACCTGCATGACCGGTTGGAATTGTTGGAGGCGCAACTCGCCACAGTCAACCGCATGGCTGCGGCCAACGACTTACCGGATGCCATCATCACCACCGCGTCAGGCCTGAAGATCACGCCGCTGGACGCGGCAGTACCAGACGCCGCGCAAGCCATGATCGACCAGACAGCTATGCTGCTGCCGCACCTCAAAATCACCGAGTTGCTGATGGAGGTCGATGAATGGACGGGCTTCACCCGCCACTTCACACACCTGAAGACCAGCGACACGGCCAAGGACAAAACCTTGCTGTTGACGACGATCCTGGCCGACGCGATCAACCTGGGTCTGACCAAAATGGCCGAGTCCTGCCCTGGCACCACCTACGCCAAGCTGTCTTGGCTGCAAGCCTGGCACATCCGCGATGAAACCTATTCGACGGCGCTGGCCGAGCTGGTGAATGCGCAGTTTCGGCAACCCTTCGCCGGCAACTGGGGTGACGGCACCACGTCATCGTCGGACGGCCAGAACTTCAGAACCGGCAGCAAAGCAGAAAGCACTGGTCATATCAACCCGAAGTATGGAAGCAGTCCAGGACGGACTTTCTACACCCATATCTCCGACCAGTACGCGCCCTTCAGTGCCAAGGTGGTCAACGTGGGCATTCGTGATTCAACTTACGTGCTTGATGGCCTGCTGTACCACGAGTCGGACTTGCGCATCGAGGAACACTACACCGACACGGCAGGCTTCACCGATCACGTGTTTGGCTTGATGCATTTGCTGGGATTTCGCTTCGCGCCGCGTATCCGTGACTTGGGCGAAACCAAGCTATTCATCCCCAAGGGCGATGCCGCCTATGACGCGCTCAAGCCGATGATTAGCAGCGACAGGCTGAACATCAAGCAAATACGCGCCCATTGGGATGAAATTCTGCGGCTGGCCACCTCCATCAAGCAAGGCACGGTAACGGCTTCGCTGATGCTGCGCAAACTCGGCAGCTACCCGCGCCAGAACGGCTTGGCCGTGGCGTTGCGCGAGCTGGGGCGCATCGAGCGCACGCTGTTCATTTTGGATTGGCTGCAAAGCGTGGAGCTGCGCCGCCGCGTCCATGCGGGGCTGAATAAGGGCGAGGCGCGCAACGCGCTGGCCAGGGCGGTCTTCTTCTACCGATTGGGTGAAATCCGCGACCGCAGTTTTGAGCAGCAGCGCTACCGGGCCAGCGGCCTCAATCTGGTGACGGCGGCCATCGTGTTGTGGAACACGGTATATCTGGAGCGTGCCACCAGTGCTTTGCGTGGCAACGGCACGGCGCTGGACGACACATTGTTGCAATATCTGTCGCCGCTGGGGTGGGAGCACATCAACCTGACCGGCGATTACCTATGGCGCAGCAGCGCCAAGGTCGGTGCGGGGAAGTTTAGGCCATTGCGACCGCTGCCACCGGCTTAGCGTGCTTTATTTTCCGTTTTCTGAGACGACCCCTAATTTCATACGAACCTCAATGCTGTATAAAAATACAGTATTGTATACATCCGAGTTAGGAAATTGCAAGCTATGTATTAGATATTAAAATGACTGGATAACGGCATTTACTGTTTAGCTGCTCACAAATCACGATATAGATAATTATTGTACTGTAAGCCTATTATTGAACTGAATGCGCGATGGGGGAGAGCACATTTTCCCCCAATCATAATTGAGTCTAAGACGAAACTACGCGAGATGCCCGTTACGATATTTCAGCCAGACTACCAGCGTTTTCATGAGATGATTTCGAGAACGAAAATAGAGGCTATTTCTAATTAACTGATCTGTTTTCTAAACCAAGCCTTGAACTGATTGCGTTTTGAGTGAGTGTACAGGTCGTAATCAATAGGATACTTTTTACGGAACTCGCTGATAGCTCGTTCGCATGTTTTTTTATCTTTTACTTGTTCTGATGAAAAACCTAGTGAAGCAATTTTTTGTGTAATTTGAGGGTCGGTGTGGTGTGGTGGTCTTTTCGGTTGAGCACCGACATCGAGTCCGAAACGAACAAGTTTATCATGAGCCAACTTTTGTACTTCAAAGATATGATCGTTGTTCATAGTATTAACTAGCATATCTATACATTCTGTACACTTATATTTACCAAGTAAGTGAATCGCCAGTAGCCTTTTCTCAAAGGAGTAAACAACACTTATATTTCTTTTAATATCTTTCCATACTTTTTCTGATGGTTCTGACTCACTATATTTCTCTTTTGGCTCCTCAAGAGATAATAAGAAATCCTTAGCGGTAATAGATTCTTTTAATAGCTTTCTTTTAAAACTATTAAAAGCAGTCTTCATGTATTGCAAAGGCTCTGCCATAGGATGTGATTTACCCGGCTTTGTTAATCTCTCATGCTCTTGGTAACGCTTATTAACTCTTTCCCAATCCTTTGGATAGATACGTTTAAACTCAGAAAAGAAGGAATCAAAATCACAATCAACAGCAAGGAGAGACAGCACCGTTGCTATTTTGAATTCTTTTTTTGGTATAACACTGCCTTTTGATACCCGTTGTCTACTCATATTAACCCTCTACATACCAAAGTTGGTTACAAACCCCACTTTTATGTGAGGTTACAATTTGAATTGTATGAAATTTTTTGGGGAAGAGAAAGCTGAAAATAGGGCTTGAATTGCCGATAAACTCTGAGGTGTATACCTTTTTATGAGGTAAGCTCAATGGGATCTAATGAGCATTTTTCGCATCCAGCATCTTGCCAACTACCTCATCTAAAGGAATAGTAACCTTGCCTTTCATAATGATTTTTACATAATTAATAGTGGAAATTTGAACGACCTGCATGTTTATTTAAACCGTTTAATTTTATTAGTAACGGTAAATAATTCTGGTTCTTCAGATATGCTTTTGCTTTAAGCGCGAGATAGTAACTCTCAATCCCCGCAATCACCACAAACAAAGCAGTAGCAGACTCATACCCTATCCCATATGCATAGTTTTTACAGTCGGGCAATATATCGTCACTGTGGCTATGTATTGCGGAATGAGGCTCACCGGTCAAAGTATTGATGATAATAGGCAGGGGGTTTTCGAGTAGTTCAAGCAGATCCGATGGTGACAGTTCATTAATGAATGTTTCATCACCTGCACTAATTTTATCAAATGCCGGTTTCACAGGAACTCCTGAATGGGCTATAAATTCAGAGGCTATGTGCTGTAACAACGCTGTGTTGTTCATCATTTTTTATAGGTCCTCCCATACTGTTTGAAATATTCATTGAGCTCTTTGTCTCGCTCATACGTAGCCGCATCTGCCGCTTGTCTGGCTTCATCAACCTGCTTTCTTTGTAGTTCTTCAGCCAGCTTCAGATAAGATTGAATATTCTCTTGGTTTGGTTCATTTGTTACGAGTTCAAACGCAGCTCTTTCACGTTCTTCCAATGAGCTGCACCCCATCAACGAAAACATGGCAACTGAAGCACAAAAGTAAAAACGGGCGGTTGAGAATTCCCGTTGTGTTTTTTTCTTCATCATTTTTCCAACTTAATTATCTGTTGCCCCCTAAACACGCCAAGGAGAGTCGTTTTGTGTTTGTCAGAACGCTCCTGTCTGTCTGCTTCAGCAGTAAACAATGGCAGGGGACTTACTTTAAAATCCTGATCCTGCACTATCAAAAACGGCACAGGAGCGTTTATGCAGCGTTTTTTCCCACTGGCAAAGGTTAGGTTGCAGATCGGCTGCGGCGTAACGCTACGCTTTATTCTGAGCCTATTAGCAGGGCACTCTTGGATTTTATCCATTAAGTCCTGTAACTCAGCGTTGCCTTTTGCTATGTCAGCTATGAGCTGATAAAGCTTAACAGGGTCTGTTTTCTGCATGAGTCCTTTTAAGCCCCACGTATATGAAGCATGAGTGATCACATCGTCAGAGTTAAATACAGGAATGTTCCGGTACAAATGCAGTGTCATTACGTTACTCAGATGTTTACGCAAAATTCTGAAACGCTCAGATTTTGGCAGTGCGACAACCGAGCTTCTGATATTGTTTTTTACGGTATTGATTTTGATTAGATGATCAGCAAGTTCCATAGCCGCAGTTGATAACTGTACATATCCGGCTGTTCGCCTCGCAAACTTTTGTGAGTACAACGGAGAAATGTATAAGTCCTGCCAACATGAGATAACCGATGTATAGGCATGAGGACCCCAATTCACAACCGGCTCAATGCATTTACCGATATCATCACAACCATTTTCTACCGGTGGAATGACACAGGTAAGGGCTGAAATTACCTTTGTATCTCGAAAAAGAGAGTCAAGCTGGTGGAGGTACTTCAGCAATGAACCAATATAGCTATCAAGCATCACATGAAACTCCTGTTCTTAGAAAGAAAGAATCATAACCAAATATGCCAACATACAAATAGGTGTCTAACAAAAACAGGAGCGAAACTTACACATCTGCGCCCCTGACTCGCGCTTTTTTCTCTCTTTTTCTCTTTTTTTCTCCCCTTTTCTCTAGGCACGGCTGTTCAGGTTGAACGCCCATATTACTACCTCCTCTTTTGTATGTTGGCATATTTCATGGTGACTTTTACAAAATGAAATATGACCGATCATGCTATTATTCTTGTTCTCTGGATTTCTTCAAAAATTTTTTAAAACTGCTATCACTGACCATCAAGCCGTAAGCCGGTAAAGCATCCATAATCGCATTCCAAGACATGCCTGATGATTTCATTTCAAATAAATCATCCTGAATATGGTTCAACATAGCATTTTTTTTATAATTCTGGTTCTGCAAACTGAACTGAGTAATTTTTTCTTGTAATCGTTTATTTTTATACATCATTACTATAATAAACCTATCTGCTTTTCGAGCTCGTCCAGTTCCTTATCGGTAGGTATAGAACTACCCACTTTTTCATTGTGAATAACATAGGATATGCGTAACACAGAAGCCTTGCGTCCTTTACGTGACTCAATCGCAATTGAAACATCCTTGATATTCGTTTGTTCACCCAAACTAACCGCCAGCCGCTTTAAAAACTGACCAAAATACTTATAGCTTTGATAGAGATATTCCTTATTGCCTTTCTTATCTATATTGAACAGCCACATTTCGTCCTTAAGTTCGTCAACTCCAATTGTGAAAGACGTTTTATATTCGGCAATAGTATTACGTTTAGAGTAACGTTTCATAATTAGCTGATATAGATTTGCCAAACTAGCATCCGATAATCTAGCTACATAAAAAAGGTTTTGTGTCGTGAATTTTTTTGATAATTCAAAGAAATAGGGAAATACCCTACGGTTAAAGAATATTTTGCAGTAGCCTTCGTCAAAGTAATATGTAGCACTCGTTGTAATGTTGGTTTTTGAAGCTCGTTTAAAACCTTCCTCACTTAGATCTTCATATATGTGAGAGCTCAACAGAGTATCTACGGCGAGTGGAAGGGATTTATACGCAGTTGAAAGGTCCACGTCACAAATTTCAGCATACTCCTTAGCTTTAACCTCAAAGCATATTTCATCTTCATCAACAGATTCTCTAGGATCAGATATCTGAGCGAGAATAAGAAACAGCACTCTTTTCGCCGGTATAGGTAAGCTGGCGAGAGAAAGATTGAAATCATCAGAATGACGAACATTAGTATAAAGTGTTAAGTTACTGATTTGCTTCTTTTTCATTACAAAAGACTCAATTCCAACATGATAGGTATATATTCTAAAGGTTGTTTTGTCTAAAAGCAAAGTGACCTTTAAAGTAATACGTAGCTGGTGGAGTATTGAACACCAGACGAAAATAGCCTTAACGTTGTGATAATAAATACATAAAGTATGTTACCTCTCACATTAGCAATACTTCCATGACGACTTATTGCCAAGTCAGTTAACGAAATTTCCATATGACAAACTGCATATGTCACGACCTTTCGTTAACATACTGATAAACAGTAAGTTAATGAAGTCCACCATACTACTCTATACTGCATCAACGACGACCTTTTACCTTAAACAGAAAAGTAACTTTTTTTTATGATCATACTGCACCAATGACGACCTTTAGCATAGCTGATTGATATACAAAGATTATATATACATACTTACACCATTCTATACTGCATTAGCGGCGACCTTTAGCCACCAGCAGAAAAATACCTTTTTTTTATGACCGTACTGCATCAACGGCGACCTTTAGCGTAACAATATGATATATAAGGATTTATTTTAAGCATTTACACCGTTATATACTGCACAAGTGGCGACCTTTAGCCTTTAATAGAAAAGTACCTTTTTTTATGACTATACTGCACCAACGGCGACCTTTTGTATAACATGTTGATATATATGAATTAAATTATGATAGAAGTATATATTTATACTGCATCAGAGGCGACCTTTAGCCACCAGCAGAAAAATACTTTTTTATTGATTAACTGCATCAACGGCGACCTTTTGCAGCAAATCAAAAATATACTTTTTCGGTAGTGGAATATTACAAAACATTTAAGAAAATCGTACTTATCCACAACAAAATTAGAAAATAAACTAATATTAATTAATAGGATATGATTTTTTTGATTAAATAACGAGCCTTGATTAATAATTAACCGCATATACTTTACAAGTGACGACCTTTCACTGCATCAACGGCGACCTTTCACTGCATCAACGGCGACCTTTCACTGCATCAACGGCGACCTTTTACTGCATCAGCGACGACCTTTCACTGCATCAGCGACGACCTTTAATATCGTAACTAAATGATTATTATGAATATATCCCCATATCTAAGGTTTTAATGTTTTAAGATCTAAAAAGAAAGAAAAGATCTTAATATGCTAAGATGTGCTTCACTGTGGACAATTTTCTTATGCTTTCTAACGCACTCGCTTTGCTCGTTTGTTCAACAGCGACACCGACACGAAAACAAGTTTTCATGTCTCTCGCTGTTCAGAGCTAAAAATGTAAATTCATTTATGATTGAAAAAAAAAGCCCAAACAAATGTTTAGGCTTCTCAGTTAATGAGTGTCGATCAAATACAGACTTTTTAGCGTTACAACAGTACATGCATAACTTATTTTTAACGCTGCGGATAGCTGCTGTACGATGAACACAGCAAGTTCCAAACGTTGGTATTGATCTATACCGTGTTCTAGCGTCTGTCCTGCTTCAGAGATCAAGAAAATCATTCCTGACTTGCCATTATCAAAGACAGACAACCCTTTGTTTCTATGACCCCCATGATATCGGGCATCTAGATTATCAATATACTTCTTTGATAGAAGAACTAATGCAGTGAGTTGAGTCAATTCTTTTAAGGATAACTGAATAGTCATTTTCTGTTCCCATCTTGCAGTTCCATCCTTTTCAAGAGGTGCTATCTCGATGTTAAGGGTAGGAACGCCAGATCTGGAAACTACCTTTTGAAAGTTAAGACAGGAACGTTTCTTTTCGTGTTTCTGCCAATCGGCGAAGAACTTTAAAGTCTCACCATACACTTGTTCGGACATACACCACCCATCAATCTGGTAATGAACCTTTCAAATTCTGTGCTGCCTGACTTGGGGGCTCCTTCTCTATTTTTACTTTATCAGTCAGTAACGCCCGTTTTGCCTGACTCAAATTTACTTTATTGTGAGCATGAGTGCCGTCACTATCAACAGTTAGAAAGGAATCTAACATTACTTTGAAGGTATCAGCCTTTGTCCTGTCTGATAGAATTGAAGCCAGCAAAGAAGGCAATCTATCATCAATTTCCCCTAATGCGATCCCTGCCAGTAACGCTGTACGTACTGCTTCAGTTTGAACCGGCGATTCTTCAATCTTTTTAATTGCGAATTTATCAGCCTCGCTGAGTTCGGGACGAAGATACAAAATTATCTTTTTACGCTCTTGTTTCATAACGTTATCCTAATAATTTCAGACCCCGAACCAAAGCAAACTGAGGTTCTTCAGCCACGTAGAAACGTTCTGGTTGGATTGCTATTTTCTTTCTGATTGCATCAGCGGAAAGCGCAGCTCCACCACCAATAACCATGACATGTGTATAGCCCTTAAAGGTGCTGACCGCATCGAGCACACGGGTATTTAGTCGTTCAATACTGCTATTCATGGCATCTTTCACCATCTGAATATCATCAACGCTGTTGATGTTATCTAACAGATAGTTTTCATCGTGCCGGTTAATAATGAGTTGATCTGCGTTATAGCTGGATGTTTCTGTTGAAGCGTTCGCCAAAGCTCTTTTGACTTCGTTAGTCACCAATGATACGCCAAGCGTAGGATCACCAAAAATGCGTGATACAGACGTCATTTGACCAGAAACCATTGAGATATCAGTTGTGGTGCCTCCAATATCAATAATCAGTACAGAATGATTGGGTCTTAATTCATCACACAAAGATATACCCGCAGGAATTGACTCAGGACGAACGGTTACTTTTTTGATTTTGAAAGGTTCATTCCGGCTTACTTGAACTTCGCGCATTAAGTTATCTTTTTTGCGTTGGATGTTATCCATTCGATATTGCGCATCCTGATCGTAAAATTCTGCCAATGGTAGAGTGACAACGATTTCAACCTCTTGGGGAGGTAAACCGCTAATCTGAAGTGCATGTTGCACTGCAACTGCGTTTAGAGGGCTATACTGCCAAGCTACGTTGTTAGTTGGCAAATTGTCAGGATCAATAATATCGAATGAATACTTCTCGTTATCAACGGTATAGTTGAATGGTTTGCCAGTACCAAAAGCCGTACCCCAACCGCGTTTGAAGCTGTTAGGACTAATTTTAATTACTTCACCTTCCTGATCCTGTTCCCACAGCATTTTTATGTTAGTAGAACCATCATCTATATAAATACGCATTTGAAGCCTCTAATTGTTAATGTGATGCATCTGAGATTTATTTGATGCGATATTGAGTATGTTTGTAATTTTAACAGTGGGAGTTGAGTGTCGCAAGAGGTTGATGTGAGATTAATTTGAGAAATATCAGGGTGTAAAAATCATAATGAAAATGAAAATATATCATTTAGATGTGGGTGTGATGCATAACTGAGGTTTATATGAGGCTTATTCTATGTGGTATTACTGTGTGAGGATTAATTGAGGTATATCTGATGTGTGTAGATATACCTCGATACCTTGACTGTGAATGTGTATCACAAAGGCGGCAATGCTGAGGGGAAAAGTTTTGCGATCAAATCATTAGTATTATTTATCAAACTTTCACTTTTAAATAATAGATGCATTGTGCCTTTTTTGTACCACTTAACGATGAAAAATTCAGTTTCAAAATTTTTATTATTAGTTCGCACATTATCAGATATATATAGCCCTACACTATTTTGAAATTCGTGAATTGGTTTTTTTTGTAAGATGCAAAATATTCTAACTAGATCGTTAACGGTGTCAGTCTTATTAAATCTAGTTGAATACTTACGAACTGAAACAGCATTATCCATTATTATTTTTTTGCCAAGATAGCGAGGATTATTACTCTTGTAATCCCATGAGACAGATTGCAACGCATCCATCAATCCATTCTTAAATGAATCAGCTTTGTTAGCGCTTAAACTTGTAAAAGTGCTTAATGCATTCTCAAAGTTGAATATAGGCGATTTCATATCGTAAAGGTCGTAATGTAACTTTTCTATTTGTTTATTGCTCATGATTGTTTTGATACCAGATTTATCAATAAACATTTTCCATATCTTTCTGTCTAACCAAAGTTCAAACCGTGTTCTGTTATCATCATCATTAGTATTTCTAGGGTATTGCAAATCAATTAAATCGTCCTCTATGCATTGGTGAGGAAAATGATTGTTGGTATTGGGAATTGTTTTTAATATTTCGATAGCCTCTGCTGCTTTAGAGAGTGATTCTTTATATAGGCTAATAGCATGTTCTCGGATTGCAATTACTCTGTCTATCTCAATTGATTCGATGATATTAGTATTGGTATTAAGGTTCATTAATAAAATCCAATTTAATTTTTTATATGGCATACGTTAGGCGAGAAAAAATAGAAGTAGTACCATATCAAGCAAATAACAATAAAGATATATATTTGTCAAAGTGAAAACTTCATTATTTAATTAAAGATGAATAATTAAGATTTAATTTAATTCTGTTAATTTGGTAATTAATTGTATAATGAATTGTTGTGTTTATATAAGTGGTGATATTGTATTTATCATTTTTACAAAAATATTGCTTTCAGCATTGTACGAATATATTATTAATTCTCAAATATAATTAATTACCACAGCTAATAATAATTAAACGAGGATGAGTCATGAATACCTATAATGTATCGTATAAGGTTAATCTTAATAACAATAACTATGCACTAGCTTCATTTGATGTACAAGCAAAGTCTGAAAAGGAAGCGCGTAGAATAATAAGCAAGTCGAATATAGGTGTTGAAGAATATACTGTTACTGGGAAAGACTTTTTCTCGGTAACGTGGTGTGTTGAAGATATTCATGCAAGTATTGTTTCCGGTTGGGATAGTGAAACAGAATTAGATGAATTTAATAAAACTGATCTTGATGTTTTCTATTTTAATTTAAGTGATGATGATAAAAAGAATTTTTGTTTAGATGTATTGGAGTCACTTAAAAACAACCATGATTGTAATTACGGTATTAATTGGGATGTAATTAAAATATCAGCAGATTCAAGTATGGATATATGGAAAAGATTAATTAATTAAGATTCAATATTAAATTACAGAAAAATAGTCAGAGCTTATTGTGTCTGGCTATCTTCACCAAAGGGAAAGCCTCTACTTATTCGTAAAATACTGCACAAAATGGCTGAAAAAAGTGAATGGATGCAAGTAGTGGCTTTTTAATATCATATATGCTTCGTCTAAGCGATTCTGAGTCACTTTAGCCTGTGCGCCAATGCTTACCCACGATGATGTGTGTAAGACCTCTCAAAATCGCCCCTACGCTGTTTTTAAAGACAGGGAAAGGATCGCCTACGGCTCACAGTACCCCCTAAAAGATCGCCTACGGCTCACAGTAAACAAAAAAAACATAAAAATCAGCGAGTAACACCGATAACCGTTTTTCTTGTGCCCTTTTTCAAATGTGTAATTCTCATTTTCAATGATTTAGTAATATTTTTGGTTTGCTTAATGTCAGCCCTGATAATTTTAAACTTATCCTCGTATTTTTGAATAAGTTGGCGTACTTCATCTGACCGAATAGAAAAATAGCGTATGTCAAAATCGCCATTACCTGTGGTTGGAGCATTACGCATAGAGCCAACTTTTTTAGTCGCCTTGTTCATCACGACCATTCCCCATCGAATCCGTACTGAGCCCCTGTCGTTATGAATTACTGGCAGGTATGGGGAGAATAGCTGTTTGTTATTTATTTCTTGCATAAACTGTTGGATCAGATTTACCGCATTATCAGCGCATACAGTTATTGCTTCCTCACAGTCAGCAAGGATTGCTTCCAGCTTTAGCAATAACGCATCTTCATATGATACTGACATGTATTTCAGCACTCCAGAAAAGGTTCAGAAAAAGTCATTTTAACATAAACTAATTATACCGTAACCACCCTATTGGTGACTTAATGTCTCGATTACAATAAGTCGTAACTACTGTTTTGGTGACTTAATATGTGAGATACATTAAGTCACCAAAACCCCCTTGGTGACTTAATGTTTTTTGAAAATGTGCCGATAACAATTTTGGTGCAGAAGAAAGAATTGTCTTTCGTAAGCCATAAAACACCTATTTTCGACTTAATGCGAATGTTATTAATTTCTTTGGATAATAAGTATCATGCTACTAATTATTTTTGTTATGTAACATGTTGAATATAAGTGAAATTTTACTCCCTCTCTGTTTACGTATACTGTAAATAAATGTATAATAAATTGCATTAGTCGTAGATAGTGTGTTGACGACTAATGTATGTCTTACTATAATTTATACTGATATATACGTATATGCTCAGAATAAGTGAGGGGAGGATGAAACGCTTTCTTCTGTTTTTAAGCATTTTTAATGCTGCGATTTGCGAGGCTGCTGTTGTAGATTTAACTAATACCTCGTGGGAAAAGCACGCTAAACAATGTAACCTCGATCCGCTTTTACTCTATGCTATTGCTCTTAAAGAGAGCTCCCATAGAACAGCCGATAAATCCTTTGTTGCACCCCATCGCTATGCTTTAAATAACCCAATTATGGGCTCTTATTATCCGGTGAACCGAGATGATGCTGTCCGAAAAGTGCGGGAATATGTAAGCGTTTCAGCATTGACTGATATCGGTATTACACAAATTAATTGGCGTTGGAACGGTAGTAATTATGTTTCTGACCCTGCTGAGTTATTAGATGTAGATAAGAACATTGAGGTATCAGCGAAGGTCTTGTGTCGAGCGATTGAACTATCTCCAAATGATATAGCGCAAGCCATCGGTAATTATCACACACCAAATCCAGCGTTAAAGAACAAAGCTAAAGAATATGGTGAATCAGTTCTGCTCATATGGAAAAGATTGAAAGAAAATGAACAATAAAATAAATTGCTACAACACTGAAATGACTGATGTACTTTTCAGTTTATTAAGTAATTCTGAAAGAGTTGATAATAATCCATTTGTGGTCGTCAATTCTGACAAAACCTGTTTTGTTGAAGATTTTTCCATTATGAGAGATTTTTTCAGTGGATTGAAAGTGCCTGCTTATATATTAAGCTATAAAGAGGATTCTCAGTCTTTATATACTAAGAAAGACCCAAATTTTAAAAAATCTCTGTTGGATGTTTCATTTTTGCGTTTAACAATGCTAATTGAATCAGCAATTATTAATAGCATGTCTGGCACAGATACTAATCATTTCTTTTGGTTTAATGATTGTCAGTCATACAATACAATTAATAAGTTTTCTTTTAAGGAAATACTGTTTTCTTTGTATTCAAAGCAAATAAATATTTCTCCAATTTACAGACCTTCGATTATATCAACTAGATTAGTCGATAGTGATGGTTATCATAAAAAATATGATGATGTATTATTCTATCTTAAATCTAGAGCGCGCTTATGTGGAAAGGTGTTTAAATGAAATTAACTATTGCGCCAGAAGATTATCAATTAGCAATTGATATGATAAAACTTGGATTTAGAAAGAATGTAATATTGTCTGAGATTCCAGCAATATCTCCACGTATGTATGGATGTTTACGAAATGATTCAGGAATTGATAATGAGGATAATGATTTTACGTTAGGACGACTAAGAAAAATTAGCACTATATTAGCTAATCAACATGATAAACGATCTGCTACTGATTTTTTACATGTATATTTAATGACTGCACAAGATCCAGAAAATAGATTGCAAATAGAAGAATTGGTTGGTGCTTATAAAGCATACCGCCATTTATTTAATGTTCATTGTGGTTTCTTTGATGATCCATTAAAGAAACACATAATTGATCCGAACTTGGCATGGCAAATTGCAACCAATTACCGAAATGGAATAATTGGTTTAACTGGCTGTTTTGAGTGTCGGCAGAAATATATCTATCTTACACACGAATCAGAGGATTCCTGCAATATGAAATGTCCTTATTGCTCTGAATCTAAAGAAAATGAATTCATTAATAATAAGGGTGAATAATGAAAAGTTGTAAAATGATTACAGGAATTCTATTTTCATTAGTGTTATCCGGCTGTGCTAATAATGAAAATAGTAATTGGATATATAATAATGAGGCTTCAAAACCAGTGGTTGAAAATGGAAGTGAAGCTCTCAAAATTGCTAAATCAATAGGGTTGAATAATCTAGATGATGATGCGGATAATTACACAATCTTTGCTGTGTTAGTACCAAGTCAGAAAGGAAATTCATTAAAAAAAATTAAGGAACCTATTGTTGTAAGCGATACAAAAGGGATGGATCAGTTAAGAGAAATCATCTCACAAAGTAAGAATGCAGTAAATGTAGTGGATCTTACCCTTGCTGCAACAGTAAACCCTGTTTTTGGGCTCTTAGCTTTTGATACAAGCACACCAGAAGAACGAGCGCCTATGATGGAAGGTCGTTTACTAGTAACCGAATGGGGATCTACACCGCTGAGTTTCAGTGACCAACTTTTGAAAACGAAGCGTATTAACTCTGTCTTTGATAAATACTTATCAAATGCAATTAAAGCTGAAGTGGCTGGAAATGTTTTAGCATGTAACGCTGCTAAATTTGTATCTGTTACTGAAAATAGAAATATTTCCGATCAGAATCTATATGTAAATGTGCATCAAGCACCATTCACTAATCTGAAGTATTCATATAATTATACGGATCATGAGTGTGTTCATTATTTACACGATACTGGTAGGTATGAGGAAGAATTCAAGAAAATTAGTGTTGAGTTAGGTCCTGAAACCGTACTGTTTTTGCCGAGCAATTTGAAAAGTGAGCCAAAAATAATACGGAATGGTCAGGTATATAAATTTAGATAAAAAAAATCCCGCTAATAAGCGGGATTTTTTTTATCTATTCATCTTTAACACTTAACCTTGTTTTCGCTCTTTGTCTAACTTCTTCTAAATCTGTACCTTCAACCCCTCTGGTAAATCGCTCGACAGAGTTTACTCGCTTTCCATCAGCATTGAGTGTACTTCCAGAACCCGTATATTTATCGAGGTCAAATTCTTTGAAATCAGGAAGCATGTCGGCTTCTTTAAGAGTTGCGGTCCATTCAGAAAAGTCTATTTTGGTGAAGTCTACTTTATCCATATCTGCTAATGTAATTCCTTCACAATTCGGATTTTTTGTATCACCGTATCCTATTGTTCCTCTAACGTGCTCAGTGATTATTCTGGCTACCTGAGAGTTATACGCACAGTAGCTACTTTTCTTTTCGATACATGCGCCAAGGACCTTCTTAGAACACCAACTGTCTACCTTTGTCGCTAACTTAGTTTCTTTTTTGATTGCCAGTTTGAATTCTTCATCGGTACAAGCCCATATAATATTCACCAATAGGTTTGCCATTTGGTATGCCAAGTATGCATATCCGACAACTGACATGGCTGTTGTGATCGTTGATGAAAGTTGCACTACTGAAGCACCTGAGCTAGCCCCTCCGTTTTCTGCTAATGATTGAGTTGCAGTTTTTCCGCCTTCAGTAGCTGCGGATTGGAAAATAGCGTTTGTAACAGCCTCACCGAAGGTGTTTGCAGTCCATTCGGCAACTTTGGTTGTTAGGTTGTTAAGCGCTGCTGTTGTCATCGAGACAACGCCTTTTTCAGCGACTCCTTGAGCTACTTCAGCACCGGCATTTCCAACAAAAGAGTTAAAAGCGGAAATAGCAGGTTTTGTAATAGCTTCCACCGCATCCATAGCTGCTGTGCTTGCCATATCAAATAAGCCTACACCACCATCAAACAACCCTGCTTCTATCGCTAAGGCATCTGCCGCTCTCATAGTCATCATTGAAAGCTGTACGTATTCTATCCAGCTCACACCGACCGGTTGATCACAACAATCTACCCATCCTCCCATTGCCGTTCGGCATGTCAGAGCTTCACCTTTGAAAATGACACATTGCTCTTTATTCAAAGAAGATTCACCGTTGTTTGCTTCTTCTGCATCAGCACAATTCGTATCTGCCAATGCAAAAGATGCCGCATTCAACATAGCAGCCGCTGTTGCAAAATCACCATTCTCTTGAGATGAAGGACGTAAACATGATCCATTTAGACATTGTACAGCGCCGTCACAAATTAGCTTTTCATGGACTGCGCCATTATTAAAGGTAACATCTTTTCCACAATCCCATGTTTCACTAGATTGCCAGCAACCAGCAATATCACCTTCTTTTCCTGTTAAACATTGAGATTTTATAAACGAACAACCTTGCTTCTCGTATTTCTTGCATGTGTTGTTTACCCCATGCTCTTTACCGCAATGCGTGATCACTTCTGCTCTCTTACAGAATGGTGATATTTTATCTAACGGAGGTGGTACGAAGTCCTCTTTACAGAGTTTGACACCATCTATGACAGCACAACCGTCTTTATCGGGGATTATTGTGTCATGACAAACAACAGTGTAATCCTGACAAAATCCTTCTTTAATGGCTTTTACAGCCTTGTTAAATTCACTTTGCTGTGGCGAGCTCCAGACATCATTAGTAAGTGCTTTTTTCTTATCAAATTGAATGCGTAATTGTGCAAAGCCTTCACCTGCACCGGTTACTGATACTCTGTTTTTAAAAAATACCTCATCATTCGGTTGGACTTTACTAAATTTTTCAGTCACATCAACATTTAACTGCTGATCCCAACTCGTTGAAAGTTCGCACCGACCAGGAGTTTCAGGTGGAAAAACATCTTTTCCGTGTGGTCCACCCCATACCTGTTCAAGATCAGTGCTTGTACCAGCATAGATTTGCATGTAATCATCCCATTTAGCGCGGGTTATTTTTGCGCTAATAACAGCGGTTGGGTTAATAACATTCACAGACATATAATCTTCAAATATTCGGCAGTTACCTTTCCAATAGTCATCACCTACTTTTCCTAACCAGATATCAACACATGTCTCACCACAGGTTTTAATATTTGCAGGACCTGAATTATGAGATACCAAACCTGCTAAATATGGATGATTAACTATGTAACCACCTGTCACATCGACTGTTTTTGTGCATTCCTTATAATCAGGTATGTGCTTTTTATCTACATAATCCTCAAATACCTGTTTTGTTTCGCATTTTGAAATAGCATCGGAATATTTTTTTTCATTTGAGAGAAAATCGTTATGAACATTAAAAACATCATCATCTTTGTTAATGTCAATTGAGGAGTGACGGGATGCCCCTACTAAAGTTCGGTATGCCTCTCCTTTGGGGCTTTGTTCTGTTTTCAGTTTTTTTGATTCATGAAACCCAATTTCATTTGTTTTGCTATCATTGCCATAGACGTTTGATACATCATCTACCCCCATAGCAAAGCTGTCTTTATAATAAATATTGTTAAAATTGACAGATTCACCTTTACCAAATTGTGAAGTACCTTTCGAATCTACATTTAGGCTTGGTAATGTTTTATAAAAATTTAAAGCCTCTTTAGCTGTGTCATGACCAGCAGTAACTCCCTCCAGATTATTTTTATCTGTCTGATATTTACCTGTGTTTTCTGGAGGTTTTGTCGAAACTTCAGCAAATGAGTTAACGGGTGTTATCATCACTGAGAGATAGGCTATTAGTGATAAATGTGTCACCACCGAAGAAAAATTTCTTCTCCTAAAATTTTGAATCATTTTCTTTCCTCATGGTTTTCAGATCATCACATGATAAACACCTTACATTTTTGTTTTTCAGGATAAATACTTAGAAAAGGGTTCTATTTAGCATGTAATTTTTTATCAAATAAGGTATGATTTGATGGTATATAAATTAATCAGTTGAGGGGGGCGATATGTCTTTTAATCACGGTTTCATATACAGACGACCGCGTTATTATCACTTCACCCGTTCGTGTAAGTGTCATGCGGAGAGAATGCAAAAAACAGAACAACAAGCCGCAGAACAGCGTCAACATGATATTGATTTATATGGCTCTGCTTATGTTAGGAAGCGTGAAAACGGTTCTGGTTTCGGTAGTTTTTTAGAAGATTATGGATTAGGTATTGCTATCGTCGTTTTTCTGGTGTTTTTTTTAATGCCAATTTGAGTAACGCTGATCATAAAGATAAGGCAAAAACACAATGTTTTTGCCTTTTTTATATCCGTTATCGTGGTTTAATTTGTTCTACTCTTGGCATTGGATTACCTTTTGTAATAATTGCTTTATCTTCACCAGAACCTTCTGATTTTTCTGGTTTTTCTGGTATAGAACTAGGTGAGAGATCAGTACCGGTAATTATATCTCGACGACTTCTTTGAGGAATTTGATTGCCGTTACCACCAGCTAATGTGTTGTTGGTAATGTTTAATTGAGTATTTCCAGACCCAGTTCTTGCTTCAATTTGCACATTATTAAGTGCGCTGTAAAGTTGGTCACGGCTAGCATTACCACCATTTTCATAATATGTATTTGCGAAATTTGTTGCTGCTTCATTAATTTGATTAATAGAGGTGGAATTTTTAGCAATAGCTGCATATTTTGCCAGACCGTCAGTAATATTGTTGGACTGCTCATACGGCATAGTTGCAGCGTTTACTGACTTCATAGAATTTAAATTTGCTGTTGTATCTGATTCTATATTGTTTTGGTCTGCACCCACGTTACTAACTGAATTGGTCAATGCATTCATGCTAGTAGCAACACTTGTACCTTCATTTGAAATTATTCGAGAACTATTTTCTGATACCGAGCTACCATGTAATTGCTCTCTAGCTCTCCTAGATTCTGAATAATGCTCAGCCATACCTAGTCCTGCATTATTTTTGGCTGACTCATCTTCTATATTAGCCTGTTGGCTGTTTAGGTACTGTTGGGCTTGAGCAGTTGTATTAACGAACTTGGTATTAACAGCCCCCTGATTATTCACAATATTTTCTTGAACTTTTGTCTCTGTATTTTGTGCAACATTCATGTTTCTACTTTCTTCGCCATTCATTGCACCGGTAGGGTTTGTTGCAGGACCGAACAATTCGCCAAAGTGATTAGCTAAACCACCAGTATCATTTGCCGCATATATTGTCGCAGCGCTTTCTGCATCTGAAGCTCCCATAATGGAACTAAGCTGCTGTTGGTATTCTTTTTTTCTGTTTTGAAATTCATCATTACTTAGGTTTTCGTTATTGATTTTGTCTATAACATTACTGTTTTCATTTGCTAAAGTTGCCACCTGACCTGCGGTATAAGACTGTTTGGTAGATACTGAATTATTCGCAGAAACAGTATCACTATATGATTCTTGTGCTGTTTCTGCTTGTGAAGCGGCTTGTCGGATGCTTTGAGCAAGTTGTGCTGTTTCTTGAGTACCACCATGTTTATCAAGCTGATCCGCAATGTGTTCAGCAAATTGAATGTTATTAGATACACTAGTTGCGTCATTCGTTGCAACAGAGTCATTTGTCATTATGCCGGTTGTTTGAGCTCCGGAATTACGGTGAATATCGGAGGATTGAGCGCTAACGGCAGTGCTACCACCAATAGAAACTCCTTTACCACCAGCACCACCCGTTTCTGGAGAACCTACACCCATACCACCTGATACGCTTGCGTCACCGGATAAAGCCGTAATTTTGGCACTCTCATCAATAGTGGAAGATGTATTACCAGTTGTGAGCATCGAACCACTATTGGATGAATTGCTAACTGTATTGCTCAAACCTGTATCACTATTGATGGTAGATCCGTAGTTATGAGATGTATTTATCCCCATAGAACTCAAAGAACTAACACCTTTATCAATAGCAGAAGTTAAAGTTTCTTGAGCTGTAATATTTCTGCTGGAAGCAGATTGTATAGCTTGTTGTCGCGTATTTGATAAGTCCAGTTTTGGAGCAGTGCTATTCCCGCCAGTTATCGTTGATACTGCATTATGTGCTGATTGTTCAGTAACTGCTGATTGCTTGTGTAAAGCAGGAGAATCAGTAGCATCTGGAGTCATTGGTGACGTATCAGGAGCACCAGTTGTTGATAGACCTTTTGTTAATCCCGTGAAAGCATAAGAGGAACCAAACACCACAAATGCGCCCAACATCGGTACTGATGCCATCATGTGCCCTGCTATGGCGATATTTTTCTGTGTAACAAATAACAAATGGTATAAATCGGAGAAACTAGAAGCACCAGAAACCAGCACTGAGATATCAGACTGTGTTTTAGTTAACATAATAGCGTTCATGATCGCCAGCAACGGTTGCCATGTTTGAATCCACAAAAGCACCAGAACGTATTTAAGGCTCAAACCTACGCCCATTAATCCGAATGCTAAAGCGAAGGCAACAAATGGCACCAGACCGTATACAGCCGCCTGTATAAAAGACTGAAGATACTGAATCCAAATTAGAAATGACGAACCTTCAGACGCCCATTTGAATGATTGTTGAATTTGCGACTGTGATTTAGCAACTGCCGCATATGAGTGATAGGCGTTTTCATTAGCGGTTTGTGGCATATTAACAACGAATGGGTACATTAATAGCTGTGCTTGAAAATCCCGTAGGTTTTTCCCAGTTGCTCCAAAAAATGTCATTGCTTCAGTCATGGTTTTGTTTGCAAAAGGCAGTGAACACTGGTTCTTTGAGCCATATGTTTTACATTTTTCACTAAACCCATTTCTTACACTGAGCACACCTTTACCGATTGAGTCAGCTTGTCCGCCAACCATAAGCCTGATACTTTTCATTGCCTCAAGACAGGACACATCATCAACTTTACCGTTTACTTCAATGGCAATAGTTCTGTTCGGGCTTGTTGCTAGTTGATCATCAAATGGCTTATTCATGATCCCCATGAAACTTTGAGCCCCTCTTGCAATATCAAATGCAAGACATTGATTTGTGTAAACCTTTATAGCTTCCTCTAAGTGAGCACTTTTGCTATCGCCACTGGACCAAATTAACGGATCTCGCATTGCATCAAACATTGATGCAAGGGTATACAATGGGTCAACGGGACCGTTTTCAGTCATGCTTGGCATTGAAAATGCCTGTTCCATTTTTCGTGTAAACTGATAACCAGTATTGCTGATAATTGATGCTGTAAAACCAACACCGAAAGGTACATTATCAACAGCCCGTACTTCGCCGGTTGTAACATCTTCAATCGTGACTCTTGTTGTAACTTGAAAGAAGCATAAAAATAGAACTACTGATACGGCAGCTTGTTGAAATGCTATGGTTTTACCACCATCAGCGGCAGATTTTATTACATATCCGATGATAGATAACAAAAAAGCGATTTTAAATGATCCTGCCAAGACACCATCGTTACTGAGCATACTAAGCCCGTTAAACACCATTGAAAGCGCCGAAGCTCCACCAGATGATGTGTATACGTGAAAATCCATTACTGATTACTCCGATTGATTATTGGGCGTTCACACCATCTGGAACGTGAATTGGTTTCGTACCGACCATGAATGTATTAAATATTTCGTTTATTCTGACTAAACCACCATGCTTAACAATGTAACCATCATGTATTTGTCGAAGGGTTACTTTTGCATCTCGTATCATTTCACGCTGTTTTTTGATATGAGCAAAAATAGGTTCCTCATTGTTTTCTATAATTCTATCTGCACTGCTTTCTGCGACAGTTAACATATCGTTTAAATATACGAAGGCTGCTTCATAACTAATTATTTCAGATATATTTCTGTAATAGTGCATTGCTCTAGTAGTATCTTGACCTTCTATTAATTTGTAACCATTAGTGACAGCCCCATTAACATTGAAAAACAATACTTTTTGCTTTATGTTTTCAGCAGGTTTCTCATTGCTTATATATTTTTGAAGATAGTTATATTTTTCAAATATATCTAAGAATTGAGTCTGAAGCCCATCAACCTTAATTTTCTTCGGTGCTGGAGCTATGCAGGTGTCTTTTGATGTACCACAGCCATAGATTTGAACATTTTCTTTTTCTTTTGAGCCTTTCATCAACAGTTCATAGACTTCCTCAATAGGGATGGGGGCAATTGTTTGGTGCAATATGGGAGTGGATTTGTCATTAGATTGTGTGGCTTCTTTTACAATAACCATACCAGTCAAACTCATAACTAATTCTTTTTGTTCGTCAGTAGAATTTAAAAATCCACTATTAAATCCACCTTTACTTAATAAACACCACATTACATTACCGTAGTGAGTACACGGTTTTGTTAAACCGGCTTTTTGTGCTGCCATCATTGGCGGTTGTTTACCTAACACCTCGGATTTATAGCTATTGAATGAATCCTGAATACCTTTTGACGAAAGCTGTGCAGACACTGACGTTTTCATTTCTTCGCTAATTGCACCTGCCATATCTACCATTAAACCTTTTGATAATTGACATGAGTTGGCGGTGTATTCATTCAGCTTTTGTATGATGGATTGTAGTTTTGATAATTCCCCTCCCAGTACGGCATCCATAGCGTTAATAGCCAACTGAAATGCCAGACCGACAGAATTAGCCGCGATATTTCGGAGCAATTGAATAAATTCTTCCGTGTTAATGAAACTGAATGACCCTGCAAAGAAATCAATACCGGCACACCCACCAGACGCTTTAGGTAACGTTACGTTAACGGGTGTAAGGGTTCGTAGTTGATTACGGACCACGAAGCCCCCTCCTACGTACCCCTCGCGAGTAACACTCTTATAAGAACCACCGCTGGTTGTGTTCGACATAGAGCCAAACATCTTATTTAATTGCTCGTTTACATCAGCGGATTGACTAATAGGAGTAAATCCGAAAAGAGCTGTAACAACCAAACTTAATAATGTCTTTTTCATTACGAAATTAGCCTTTTAAGGTTTTGTAACTTGAGATCGTTTTTGGATATATTCAACAAATAGAATTGGGTCATTTAAAATATCGTCTGGCATATCTTTGATTATGTCGCTGTCAATATATCCATTGTGATTAAGGGGAAGTGTGCTTGTGTAATCTTGTTCAGAAATTAGTTTTGCATCTTTAGCAATCAACACAGTGCGTTCCTTCAGAGAATCACTACTGATAGCGCTAAATGAAATGATTCTGATATCTTTAGGGGGTATGGCTAATGCAATCGCTGGTACATTAGTAATTCCAAGTTTTTTGGCTTGACCGGTATCAATTTTCATATTGTTAAATTCATTTTGAGGTAGAGGGAGACCATCAACAGAAATAGGAATTACATTTATGCTAGTTTCATGACTAAATGTTTTTAAAACAAAGGCTTGCTTCTCACATAAAGGACAGTCCTTTCCTTTAAAAAAGAAAAAGATACCTGCTTTACTTGAAATGCTATTCAAAACACGTCCTCTATTTTCGTCAGCTACTCGTGTTTGCTCCATAGCCGCAAATGAGGATGTGGATCGGCGATTGTTTTCATCAATGAAAGGATCAGTAGTAGTTACCAGTCTCGCCATATCTGCATAACGGCTGGCTTTGTCCAGCATGATCCGTTGCACGTAATAGTATCGCCTTACATTCTCTTTAGTCGGATTGTCAATTGCCTCATCTCGTAACTTCTGAATGTTTTCCCGATACCATTTAACAGTAAATTTCGGCTCTGGTGCAGGAGCTGGCGCTGGTATTAGTTTTGGTTCAACTGGCTTAGGTTTTGGTGTATCTGGTTTTGGTTTAGTTGGAATGATTGGCTTTGGTTTCGTGACTTGCTTTTCATTATAGAAAAACCACCCTTCATCTTTTTTTTCCAAGTCTTGTACACTTCCACCAATTACCTGCTCAGAATCATCGTATGCTTTCTTGGGCTCCTGATTTGCCAAAGAATAACCTGTTCCTGAAAATGAGATAGCTACAATTACAGCCATAGATAAATATTTATGTTTTCTCATTGAAATTCACTTATGTTTGATGACAGCGACCTAATAAAAATGTTTTGCATTAGGAAAACACTGTTTTTATTCATTTTTTACATGGAAAATATTTGTATTTTATAATTGCAATAATTATTTTTTCTTGTATTAGGGTGATAAATTTCAAGCAAAAAAAAGCCCCCGACGAAGGAGGCTTTATAGTTGTTGTAAGTGAAAACAAACTTTGTGTAACAACGCGAAAAGTAACCTTTTACTATCGTGCTGTGACTATTAAATTTGCACACATTTGAAGTATGGATTGCTCAATTTCATTGAAATTATTGATAAATATTGTATTTTTACCAAATATCCCCTTGAAATAGGCTTCGTTTGCACCATCTTCGTTCAATACAAAGGTACAGACTTCTATCCCTTCGATTGTTGCTGAATTGATGATTTCTTTTGTCTTTTTATCATCATTAGGTTCCCCGTCAGTGATAATAAAAATCATCTTTTTCTTTTCCCTTGATAGAGCGATTTCGCTTATTACGGGAATCAAACTTTCAGCCAATGGAGTAGAGCCTAAACATCCTTTGTGCGTAAAAACACCTTGAGAAATACTTGCGCGAAGCGGTGTGTATCTTGGCTTCATCGTTTGTACTAGTAGTGAATTGGATTCTTCAACGTAAAACGGAAATGCATAGCAAGCGGTTGAAACACCTGAGATATTTAACCCTTCCAATACTGCAATGACGGAAGATAATGCAGCTCGAATACGAGATGTATCAAAGTGGTATTCATGCATTGAGGAACTAGTATCAAGTAAAATAGAACAAGCACAATTTGGGCTTTGGATAACATTTTTAGTCTTAAAAATGTTAGTGTTTCCCGTTTTAACACCTGCTAATTTACTAGATTTAATTCTTGCGCCTTGCTCCCTTAACCGTGAAGTGGATGTAGTATTATCATGGACTAATTTTTCAAATGACCGGCGTAATCTACTTCCTGTTGTCAAACTTCTTTTAATATCAAGAGAAGTTATTGTTTGAGTGGCTTGATCAAAATTCTTCTTCCACTCTGTGTTAATAATAGCAACGTTAAAAAAATCATTAACTATTCCCTTGGAACTCATATCCTTTTTAAGTTGTTCCTTATTCGAGATTGTAGATGTTATATCTTGAATAACATTGGCATTTATAGTATCGAATGAAACATCCTTAAAAATATCGCTAAAACTCTCTGGATCTGAATCTAAATCGTCAATATCAGTTTCGGTTGAAAAATTGGCGTCATTAGGTCCATTTGAAGTTTTACCCATACCAGAGCAGTCAGAGTTGCCAGAACCGTCAGAGTCATTCCCCTCAGAGTTACCGTAATTATCAGAGCTCCCATTAGAAGGAGGTAACGTATCTTGTGGTTTGAGTTGAAGGGCTGTTGCTAGAACAATGAATAATTTTTTTGCGATCAGATTATTATCGACAGTAGTTGTGGATAAAAGCACCATTTCTAATAATCTATCAACCTTGTCAGAAATTGTTTTGGTAAAGATTGAAATGAATTGAAGTTTTAGATCGTTAATGTTGTTAACAACGACTCCGTTATATTTACTTCTACCATGCAGTAAAACGTAGTTGATGAAAAACGTAATTTTTTCCTCAATTGAAATAACGGAGTTAATAGGCTTTTCGGTAAAAACATGTTGTCTTACGGCATCCAAGTAATACTTGGCACCACCATAAACATGCTCTAACTTTGATTCAATCCAGATATCTTCGCAAATGTTTTCTAATACACTAATATATTTGTTGCCTGTTTGAGCAACAAATGAAAAATCAGTGAATTTGGCATGTCCAATTTCATGAAGTAAAAAACCTAACAAAATATTACCGAAAGATGTATCAGTTGTGTAAGGAATCCCTATTTCATATTTACCACTTTCAGATACACCACAATACGCTTCATCAGTAGTAAACTTAATTGAAATGTCAAATTTGCCAGCCAATACATTAGCAACGATTGCTAATGAGGCTGCACTTCTTAATTGTTTCATATATATACCTATTTAAATAAAAACGCCTGAATAAATTCAGGCGTTAGTTTGGTTTCCCATATTATTAGTAGAAAAATGGAACATCCTGATTTTCATCTTCAACACTAAAGGATGAACTTGCAGGTAGATCCGAAGAAACTACTTCAGGTTCTGATTGAACATCAATTGGTGTCGGAGTTGGTGTCGTATTTTCTACAACATCTTGACTCACATTCGGCACTGTAACCGTTTGTGAGTTTTCGGCGACATTCACAATGTTTAAATCGTTTTCTGTTGGTTCAGCAAGATCATCTTCATCGACTACAATTTCAATGAAATCACTATCAGTATTACCCGTTACAGGTACTGAAGTTGGTATGGCAATTGATACATCAATGTTGTTTGTAGTTTGTGGTAAAACAGTTAATTCCACATCTGATACATTGTTCACATTGGTGGAGTTTATTAACTGCTTCAAAGTTTTAATGTCTGATAACGTAATAAAAAGTGTTGTTACGGCAATTGATTCGTCATTAGACAATCTCCCAACGCTTGGCAACGTTGAAATAAAGTTACTCAAATAATCACTTAAACTGCCAGCATCTGGATTTAATACAGCTAATCCTTTCAGCTTACTTGCAACTTCTCGTAACGTATTGAGTGTAGTTTGAGATATGTTTGATGCATTGTATGAGCCACGTTCCCGTAACTCAGAAATTCTATCAACAACATCAAGCAGGACAGATTCTTTAAGGCTTTGTACTTTTTCTTCTGACTCGCCTTCACCAAAGGGTGAAATATTGAAAGAAGAAAAACCAAATTGTAGCTTTTCATCTAACCGCTTGACGTCAATCACTTCGGACTCAAACAGTTTTTTTACAGTTTCATCTTCTTTATCTAACCATGAAAGAAAATCAGTTGATATAGCGGATAAAAACTCATTTTTGAATATATAGAATTGGTCCTTTAAATCATTCAACTGCTGTCTTACGTGACTTGCAAGTGAAGTCGGCACTGCATACCCGTTCAAGAATGGAACACCATATTTTGAACAGATTGCATCAGCACCAGTACGAAAGGTACGCATTTTGTTGATTTTTGCAGGGTCAATAACCTTTTTGGTTCCGAGGCTGGCTATTGTTTCGGGAGGCAGAACTATATCTCCAGTGTTAATAACCTTAATATCTTTACCTTTAAGTGTTTTTCTTCCAGTAGTTAAACGGATACCTTCCAGAGAAAAAATTACTACGTTTTCAAGAATGTTTGGGCTCATAAATTCACCTACATATTTATATATTTAAAAAAGGCAAATAGATAAATCTATTTACCTTGTCGATTTATTAATAATTAAAATTAAAAATAAGATTTGAATTAAGATTTAAAATAAACATTAAACATATCGTTCAATGCTATTTTTTCATCTTCAGGAGCTCTGTTAGAGATATGTAATTGCCATGCATCTAACAGAATATCTACCGGTGGTTGTTTAGAACGAAGCATAAAATCGAAACGGCGAACAACATTCACAAGGCTTCTAGTTGAAATAGCGGTACTACTGAAGTTAGTGACTGTCGCAGATGTACTTTTACGTACATCGTTAGCCAGCTTTATTAGTCCATCCGTCAGTAACTGATGTGATTCAGGATCAGACAAAAATGAAGCAAGTAGCTTACGTTCTTCTTTTTCGGGCATATAGTCAGCCTCAACAAACATAAACCTATCGAGGTTGGCTATATTCTGCGGTTTTACACCACTGTAATTTCCTGTCATATCACCGGTCCCATTACTGTTTGCAGTTACTGCAAATCTAAAGTTTTCATGGTGATGAATGCATTCATTTGTTTCAGGAATGACAAGAGAACCCATCTCTAAGATCCCGTTGAGGGAATTAGCTACGGAAGGTTCTAATTGGTCATACTCATCAATCAGAAAAACCAACCCATGCTTATACGCGATGGTTAGCGGTCCTTCATGAAAGACGGTTTCTTGATCACCCGTTAATTTATCGACTTTTAGCCGAAAACTACCGAGTAAGCTACTCATATCAAGATCAGGACTGGCTGTTACTTTCATCAATCCCCAATTCATACGAGCAGCAATTTGCTCAACTATTGACGATTTTCCACAGCCAGTAGGTCCAGAAATCCAGAGTGATGTATCTAATGGGTTATCAAACCACATTAACACATGCTTTCTGAGTGAAGGTTCAAACACATACTTCTCATTAAATTTCGGGATATACTCTGAAAATTGATGGTCATTAGAAAAACCCTTGATACTATATTTGCCCTTTAAATTCTCAGGCAGAATAATACCTAAAGATTCCATATCGACCGGAGTGTTACGTTTAATATCAAAACTGTTATTTACAGCGTTCATATATTTACCTATTTAAATAATAAACATTCAAATTAATTTGAGGTTTAAGTTTGTTAAATTGAACAATTAATAACACCGCAATGACGTTGACGTTTTAAAACCTCGCCATTCACAAATGTTGTTACTTGTTTTACGTTGGTCATGTAAGTTTCAATGTCTAAATCTCTCATGCTTTTAGTAATAAAAGGAATGAGAAAAGATTTTCCACCAATCAAACATTTATTTGTTTTGTACTTAACACTCAAGAATTCAGCAAATAAAGCAATGCTATTTGCTTGGTTTAATAAATCTTTTCTTTCGGTGTTTGTAACACGTAATAGCATACGAAGTTTTTCATTTTCATCTTGAGTTAAATCAATAACGCCAAAGTTTTTTTGATCCTCGGATGCAGCATAAGTTGTCATATTAATGATATTATTCATTGATAATCCTTAAAACCTGAATTAAAACTCAGGGTTATTATAAATATTTATATATATCTATTATTGAATCACCTTTCTGATTATTATCGTTATCTTGATAATTATCAGAGGATGATATTGAATTGGAAGAATGATATTCATAACTTGTTATTGATGTTCTAATTGACGACTCACCATAACAATCAGGATGATCTTCTTCATTGATACCCAATTTCTCTCTTAGTTTCTTCCAAGAAAATCGTGGAGCGCTTTGAGATTCTAAATATCGAATTCCAAAGCCTTCAAGCCTCAAGGGAGCATTAGGTTGTAACTTTAATACAGATGATAAAACCTTTATTTCATTTCTTATCTGTTCATCAAATGATGCTACTTTTTCTTTAGCTTCATTCAATTGTTTTTGTGCTAATTGAAATGCAGATTGTAATTCAACTAACTTTTTGGTTCGTGATATTAAATTATCAGGATTAATATTACGTTCTTTTAGTACATCATCACTATTTAAATAAATTATATCCTTATTTACATCAAATTCAGGAGGCGTTTTGTTATTAACGCAATTCCAGAATCTTTTGGTGATGGTAACAACCTTATTTATTATTTTGTCATTAATTTTTAATTTAAAGACAATAGGTGTTTCTTTAGCAGACCAGAATACCAAGTACCCGTATGTGCTGCCAGTAACTACCATTTGATGATAAACCTGCCATTTGTAATAGTTGAAAACTGAAGATTTTGCTTTTTCCTCTAATAACATACGGTGATTTTTTGGGGATATATTTTTGAACTCTACAACATCATTATTATCAATAAGTCCATCAAGTGAGGCTATCATGTGCGGATATTTCCTACTACGCACGCAACATGGACTACTGATTTCCCCATACTGATTCTCAAACCAGTGTCGGGCGAACTGTTCGGATAGCTTCCCTACTTCAACTTGCCGTATACATGACAAATCCTTTGGAGGAATAGCACCGATCCATTCTAAATATAAGCTGTAAGGAGTATTGCTGAACTCATTTTTAACCTCGGGATTTAGTGTGGGGGTACACGTAGCTGTTACACCCGTTTTTCTCCAGCTTAACCATTTATCAGAGCCTTGAATGAGATCATATATATCGAAATTATTCATATTAATATCCAAAACCCGTAGATAAACTACGGGTCCGGTTGATATCTATTAATTCCGCTCAATAGTAAGCAAAATATAATCAGATAACGGTTTAAATTCGATAATAGACAACTTATTTATAAGTGGTGTCATATCGCTTTGTTTTTTGCAATCAGAGAATAACTGTCGGCAACAAGCTAAATCAGATTTAACTTGCTCAAGTGTTTTTATAAATGCCACTTGATCTGAACCTGAAACAGTTGAAATGAAATTATCAACATCTTCAAAATTATTATTCTGGATTGCATTAGTTAGTATTTTATTAAATACATTCTTTCTTTCTGCTATTAATTCCTCCTTTGCATATTCAATTTCAGCAGGATTAAACTCAAAGTTATTTGAGATTTCATCAAGCATACTTTCAAATGCATTGGTCTTGCTGCACCGTTCAACCAGCTTGTCAATCCGCCGTTTCACTCCATTACGAATGACATCAACTACAATAGCCTCAGACACGTTTTTAGGCGAGTCTGTTACTACTGCTGAGTCTTGGTCGGTAAATGCGTGTACAGCTTCATAAGTAGTTGTTTCGAGCGAAACAGGACGATTTTGAGTAAAACCCTCACCCCCATCTGTATTCAGATAATCAATTGTTCGCATGATTGCCTGATTAGCGTTAGGAAGTAAGTGTATACTGGATTTGATAGCAGTTTTTCTGATCATCTGTGTAGTAAACAACGACCACGGAGATTTATCAGGACTATACAGCCAACTTGCAGATTTTAAACGGGCGCTTGCAATATCACGTCTGGTTATGAAGTAAATCAAGTGAGTATCGTCATGCAGAAGGTAGTCAACATACACCCCCCTGAAATTACCTCTTTCACCGATTGAGCCTTTGTCGAATTGGTCTATAAGAATATTTCCAACATCAGCAAAAGGGTCATAGTGATGTGTTGGTGGTGTCCGTCTGCCATTGAACTCAAATTTATCTTTTTCAAAAACTAAATCTATAATTAAGTTTTTGCACATTTGAGCTTCAATAGCCATTTTAATTAAACCCAAATACGAGACATCAAGAATAACACGCTCATCTCTGGGTACT
Source organism: Providencia sp. PROV272 (assembly GCF_049901975.1). Taxonomy (NCBI): domain Bacteria; kingdom Pseudomonadati; phylum Pseudomonadota; class Gammaproteobacteria; order Enterobacterales; family Morganellaceae; genus Providencia; species Providencia sp. PROV272. The sequence continues at coordinate 62,292 of NZ_CP096293.1, read as the reverse complement.
AAGTATGCTAATTTTTGAGCAGGGTCTAACGTTAGTGACGTTGTTGCAAGCTGTAAAAAAGCAGTTTTAAAACTAGCGGGATTATTAATAGCAATCGCCATTAGTTTTTTGTTGTTATCAATCTGATTCTTAGCAAAAATTGCTTCATTAAAATACGATGTTTCACTAAGAGAGTTCTCAGTAAATTTCGGTTTTAAACTTGCGATTATGTTAGAAACAGCTTTGCTACCTTGAACTATATTCGATGATGACATATATAAGATACCTATTTAAGAAACAAAAAAACCGCATATAGCGGCTATTGTTTGAATTGGAATTGATGAATATTAGTTCAAATAGATTTTTTACTATCTAATGAATTTAATAATTGGCTTTTTAACAAAAGCTGATTATTATCATATTTATTTTCTTCCAATTTTTTATTTGATTCATCAAGCGAATTTCTGGATTTATTAAAGTTTAATATATCCGTTAACTCTCTGATGCGTTCTAAACTTCTAACGCGCTGTTGTCTTGCTTCCTCATCTATTTCAATCTCTGATTTTGTTTGGTAAGTATTAACGCCATTGATTGATAATATAAATGGAAGAATATAGAATCTTTCTTTAACAATATTGTTAATTACAGATTCTTTTAATTTAACTTCACCCTTTGCAAATATCGTATCATTGCTTTTAGCATTTGATAATATCTCTGCAAGTTTGAGGTCCTTACAAACTATATGAAAGTAAGCACTTTGATCTTCAAGCATGACATCATAAACTATTTTGTCTTTTACTTGAGTCGAGCGAATAATATTTATTTTACCTGAGAATGATAATTCACACATATTTTCACCTATTTATTAAATAAGAGACACATAATTAAAACTATGAGCTCAGAGTTTTTGAATAAAGTATATTCAATGATTGATTATATTTTATTAGGGCGTAGAAAAGCCTTGACTGTTAAGCGTGATGCTAAACAGTTGTGATTAACCAGAAAGATCTCCGTTTGGGAGCTGCCAGTTTCTCACTACCGAGTCGGTTTCCTGACTCATCAATTATACGGGCATATTCAACAACTTCTTCACGCTCTTTTTTGAGTGTGATGAAATCACCTTTCTGCACCGTTGAGTTAGCAATTGCATCTGCCAGACCTAAACCCCAAATGATATCTTCATCAATACGAACGTAATAGGACCGTCTGTTTTGAGGTTTGAACTGGTAGTGCGCTACTCCGAAATCACGTAAAATACCGTGGTATTCTTTGTGAGAGCCCTTTCGACAGTCGTTAGAAGATGAAAGCTGTACTTCATTTCTATGCAATCTATCGCTATTTAAGGCGCAAATTTCCGGATAATTATTGCTTGAGTCGTCTTTTTGCTCACAATCGTGTGCAATCATTAACTCGTGTGAAGTTGGAACTTCAGCGTTTGGATATAGGTTCACATCATCGGCATTGCGAAAATGTGCCTTTCGTCTATTAAGCTGATCTCTATTGCGTTTATTTAGATACATAATCATGAAGATAGTTGTACTGATAGCAATCGAAACCAGATTTTTAGTGCTAAAACTTTCTACGTTTGGTAGTGATCCATCCCACAAAAACACAAGCGCAAACATTATTGAAGCGTATGCAACCGTGAATTTATAGTTCAGGCAGGCGTGAACAAGCACACCAATCACTAGTATTGATATGATTAACATATAATTTACCTTCGTAAACTTGGGTATTATTGGAGAGTTTAAAACCGTTAGTAGTAAAAACTACTTCGGGGGAGAGAGGGATTATTGAGATCTCTCTGAATTGAACTATGAGTTAACATAGCTAGATGTAGTGTCAATCAGACACTTGTAACAGAACCATTCTGTTTCAAAAATAATAAGAATGCAAGTCCCTTTTTTGATTACAACTTTTATTGCTATCATGAAAAGTTCTTTTTTATTGGTACGTATAATGAAGGTCTTTGAAACCGGTTTTGGAGAAAACATGAGTCAGGATAAAGAAGTTTTCGATTCAGTAACTACACGAAAAACAAGACGGAAAAAAGTAACTTCTGTACCGTCGTCTGAATACCAAATGCATTTAGATACCACTATTGCGATTGATGCCTATCATCAACGGTTCTTTGTAGCAAGCCAAGCCGCCTATTTGTTGGAACAGCGCCTTGAACGCTGTCTTATGCATCGAGACAAAATTATGCGTGATCGTGCATCTGCTATCGTAAAATCACTGAGTCAGGCAGTTGACAGCAATTTTTCAGACTTAGAAAATTTTAAACTGACATTGGCACAACTCATATCTGAAGTAGAGACTGAACGCGGTACTAAATATGAGTTATTGAGCTATTCCACACCGCGCTCTATGACGATTGAAAATCGTACTTATCTGGCAACCAGAATGTGTACTGGCTTAGAGACTCTTGATCTTGTAGTTAAGTATCTCGATGTTTGCCGACATTATTCTTTAGTACCATTGGCTGAGATCCTTGAAACTCAAAACACTGCTGACAAACGTATGCGTGGGGTGTTTAGTACAATCATACGTCATGGTGCAACAATGAAGCGGTTGGAAACTGAGCACTCCACACGGAAAGTTACCTCAGATGATAAGTCAGTATCAGATATAAAAATTGAAAATGAATAATTGACTTTCAGTTAAATTATAAAAGATGATCAGATTAATGATCATCTTTTATTTTATATAACTAATGGTTTAGGAATAATGTTATTAATAACATAATCGATATAATCTTCTTTATAAAATTCTATTGGAGAAAAATCTCTTTTTTCATCAAAAAATAAAGAGTAATCCCTCGTATTTAATGTGTTTAACTCGTTTGATATATCATCAATACCCAGTGGTTTTAAAAACATATCATATGCTTTTTTAGAATCAAAAATTCTATTGAAGTTAATTACTTCTGGTGTTGGACCTTCTGTTAGATTTACAGAGCCACTTAATACTTCACAAACACCATTACTTATTCCGCAATAAACTTTCGCATGAAATTTGTTATTTTTCTTTACGGATTCTACTAAGTTTGAACCTAATCCATAGCTTACTAATTCTTTATAGCTTATTTCATTGATTTCTGAATATGCATTTTTGAAGCTATTAACCTCTTTACCCTTAGTGGATATTAAGGTCTTTAATGGGTCTGTTCTATTTATTATTTCAAGCCACGTATCAACCCTTTGGTCTTTTTTAGCAAATTGATAACTTACAAAAGGAGAAATGAGATATATCTTATCGAATAAAAAATTCCATCTTGCAATTAATTTGTAAAGCCAGTTCATTACTGTAGTTTTTGAATGAACTGCAAAAACATGTTCTGTTAACGGTTTAGAACCATATATATCTAATAATGAAAATTCATGATTATCAAAATATGGGTTTTCATGATAACTACTTACAAATTTAGCAATATGTTGGTCACCACAAGGGCAATTTATTGGGAAGTTAATAACAATGTTTTTTGGGGAGCAACCTCCCTTACCAAGTGACCAATTAATATAATTATAATATTTTTTTGATATCGTATGCCATTTTATTTCCAAATCACTATACGCGATAGGTTCTAAATTCCTCTCGCAAGTGTTACAAATATATAATGGGTGATTATCAAAATTATAGTTATCATTTCTATTTTTAAATATGTTGTTAGTATCTATAATTTCTTCCATTGATTTAACAAATTCATATTCATCTATTTTTTTAGTTTCGTTGTCAACATATATGTAATTGTCTTTTTTTGTTGCACCAGAATTGAAACATGATAGGTCGGGATTAAAAACCTCTAATTTAAAGTAGTAACGACAATTATAATTGTGACATTTACCGATCATTATGCCTTTTTCATTTAATTCTGGAACTATAAAATTATTCATAACTTTGGTTTGTGATGTGAAAACCTCTGCAATTTCGATAATGGATTTGCAAAAAGGGCATTTGCCATGATAGTGCTTTGTTTTATTGCTATCACAAAGTAGGTGTTTTATTGAGCGTAAGTACTGGTAAGATAGTTCAAATGACATGATAACTCCGAACGAAACATCAATGGTATTGATTGTATTTTATCATCGTTTATCACACATCATACTATTAGTGTCGAGTTTGTACGCTCAAACCCCCATGTGCATGGGGGAATAACCTTAATTACAATATGATACGGCAACAGTCCATCCATTGAAAAATCATATACGTACTTTCTTGCCCTGAGCCCGTAGGGTATCTGAATGAGCCCCCTTGCCATTTGTACGGAGTTTCACCTAGAACGTGAGAGCTCTTGGTTTCTGGTGTTGGATAGACCATATTGAATTTATACTGCTGTTTGGGGATTGTTGGATAAACACGAGGTTTACATGCCACTTCTCGCCCTACGGTTAGACGTGCAAGCCCTCTGCGATGTTCCAGTGACAATGATTTTGCGGCTGTTAGGCTGGTTGTCCGTGGCGTGTCTCTCGATGATGTAGAACCGGTTAATGGATATTGCCCCCCCCATGATCCAGCGCACCACCACAGCTTATTCATAGGCTTTCCTCCACCAGTAATAGCAACGGATTCCATCGTACATGCTTGATGGGCAATTATATTTGCGACCGCAACAGATTCAGGATGTTGGAAAAAGGCTAGTGTGGCGCTATGCCATGTTGGATCAATCTCTGAAAAGCTGATTATATCAAAGTCACTGTATGCATCTGGTTGGCATCCTTTCGGCAACCACAGATCCAATATACGTAGCAGTGGTGCAGAGTAATAGTGATAGTGATAGAAACTAATACCAGAGTTCGTATCTATCTCATGACCGGTATCTGACACCTGAGTGCCGTAACTATATTTATTTCCTACATTGATTTTCAAACCGCCCATCGTAGAGAAGCAACCAGGAACTCGCGTAACTTCCATGATTTTACGAGGTTCCCACACACCGGTTAACAACCCAGCGTGATAAACCCCTAATCCGTCAGGACAGGCGCAGAATACGCCCTTAGCGGCATCATCTGGCATATCACCGCTAGGTCCAATGTTAGCTCCGGATATTTTTATCGGGAAAATGCAACTCCAGCAAACATCAGTAAACATTTTACCCTTTGTTAAGAATTCATTATCTTTGCATGTAAATGAACCAGTGTTATTATTTTGTACACTTTCTGCATAGCTCAATGAAGTTAACAGGAGTGCAGACGATAATAGCAATTTTACTTTATTCATCAGTAATTCCTTTCTGCATATTCATTAACAATAAATTGCTTACCATGACCGGTTACAATGCTTGGAACATTACGAATCCCAAAACGTTCTTTCATACCTTCCTGTATAAAATATAAAGTGGCATTATCACCATACAAATTGCTATCTGAAAATGTTTCCCAACCATCCCCATATACGTCAGTTGCAATCAATGTAGGAATTAAAGGCACTGTTGCAAAGTTAGCGATGAGGCAGCCTTTTGTCTTATTCAAAGGCCTTACATTTCAAAAACTCTGCTTACCAGGCGCATTTCGCCCAGGGGATCACCATAATAAAATGCTGAGGCCTGGCCTTTGCGTAGTGCACGCATCACCTCAATACCTTTGATGGTGGCGTAAGCCGTCTTCATGGATTTAAATCCCAGCGTGGCGCCGATTATCCGTTTCAGTTTGCCATGATCGCATTCAATCACGTTGTTCCGGTACTTAATCTGTCGGTGTTCAACGTCAGACGGGCACCGGCCTTCGCGTTTGAGCAGAGCAAGCGCGCGACCATAGGCGGGCGCTTTATCCGTGTTGATGAATCGCGGGATCTGCCACTTCTTCACGTTGTTGAGGATTTTACCCAGAAACCGGTATGCAGCTTTGCTGTTACGACGGGAGGAGAGATAAAAATCGACAGTGCGGCCCCGGCTGTCGACGGCCCGGTACAGATACGCCCAGCGGCCATTGACCTTCACGTAGGTTTCATCCATGTGCCACGGGCAAAGATCGGAAGGGTTACGCCAGTACCAGCGCAGCCGTTTTTCCATTTCAGGCGCATAACGCTGAACCCAGCGGTAAATCGTGGAGTGATCGACATTCACTCCGCGTTCAGCCAGCATCTCCTGCAGCTCACGGTAACTGATGCCGTATTTGCAGTACCAGCGTACGGCCCACAGAATGATGTCACGCTGAAAATGCCGGCCTTTGAATGGGTTCATGTGCAGCTCCATCAGCAAAAGGGGATGATAAGTTTATCACCACCGACTATTTGCAACAGTGCCTTCAAACCAGTGACAGCATTACTCATTCAATCTTGGAACTCATCAACAATATGTTGATTGATCTTCTGGCAACAATGGCCCGCCTAGACAATGAGAAACGTATAGAACGTATTAAGCAGGGCCTGGCACGTTCGGGTTACAAACCAACAGGCAAGAAGGCAAATGAGGCTAAACATAAACGAATAAAAGAATTGCTAGTAGTTGGCAATATGACTAAGGAAGAAATTGCCAAAGCAGTGAATTGTGGAGTTGCAACGTAAGCGCCCTTAAATCAGCACCCTTGCAAAACGATTACTCAGCCTAACCCAGTTTCACATTCCAGGGCAGTAGCGCTTCGAGTTTCTCGAGGGTGTCAGCAGTCGCAACATGGTCAAGAATATGTTTAATGTAGGCTTGCGGATCCAGGTTGTTGGCTTTGGCGGTTTCGATTAATGAGTAACATGCGGCGCTGGCTTCGGCGCCTTTGCGTGTGTCGGCGAATAGCCAATTTTTACGGCCAATAGCGAAGGGACGAATGGCGTTTTCGGCCATGATATTGCTGATCATCAGGTCGCCGCGCTCACAATAGCCAATCAGGTATTCCCATTGATTTAAGGTGTAGTCGATGGCTTTTCTCAGAGCGCCGCCTTTCATGATTTTTGCAGCGTTTTTCTCAAGCCACAGCTTAAACTCATTCAGTACCGGCACGCTGATTTCTTGGCGCGCCTTTAAACGCTCTTCGTCGGTTTTGTCCGCGATGTTGCTTTCTACGCGATAGAGTTTACGGATATAGCCCAGCGCTACATCAGCTTTACTCACTGTGCCTTGCTTGGCTTTAGCTTTAGAATCAGCGCTTTTATCGGCTTCAACAAACTTACGCCGAGCATGATCCCAGCAGCCAATGCGCGTAATCGAGTTGGCTTTGCAGACTGCGCTATAGCCAGAAAAACCATCGGCTTGCAGCACACCCTTAAAATCATCGAGCAGGCGCACAGCCACACTGCCTGCACGCGAAGGATCGTATTCAAAGAGTACGCTAAGCTGGCTAGGCGGCCCGCCGCGGATCACCCACATCCATTTATCTGACTGTGCTGTTTCTCCGTCTTCTTTCAGCACTTGCAGACGGGTTTCATCAGCTTGCAGATAGCTGCCGCTGTTTTGCACCTCGCGCATCAACTGTAGCAGAGGTTTAGCTGCATCAGCAAAGCACATGCACCATTGCGCCATGTTATTGCGCTGAATCAAGTGGCCTAAGTTTTTAAACTTGCCTTCTTGGCGATACAACGGCATGCCATACAGATATTTATCTACAATTACGTGCGCAATCAGCGAAGTGGTCACCGAGCACTTACCAAAAGGATGTACTGGGCGCTGCGCCGCAATCATCTGTTCTTCTGGCATGCTTTCTTTGGAGGTGAAAACGGCTTTTTCTTGCCAATGCTCCAACACTTTCAGCTGTGCCGGAATGTAATGTAGCTCTTCTTTTACTTTGGTGAAGAAGGTTGTGTCGGCACCGGTTTTTTCTAACTCAGTTAGCGTGTGCTCGATGCGCTCACGTACTAGATTTGCAGAGAAACCACGCTGACGTGTTTGGCGAGCTTTACGTGCTTGAGTCAGCTCTGCGTTTTCATCAGACGCTTCAGGCAAGGTATCGAACAGCTCATCAAGCTGAGCCTCAAGCTCAGTTTCATCAAAGAGGTTTAACTGGAACTTGGATTTTTCGCTGCTGGCACTGAACTTCTGCGTTTTCAGCAGGCGGTTCATTTCTTCCAGTAGTTCGATACGACGATGGGCTGCTTTGAGCTCGCTTTTATGCTCTAACAAACTGGCATTTTGTTCTTCTACAACCGCTTGAAATTGAGCCACCATCAAACGTAATTCAGCAGCACTTAGACTGCTTAAATCAGATGTTTTAATGGGGAGTTTAGGCTGTTTCTTCATACCCAAATTATAGCAAAAACGACTCTGAAAGACAGCCGTAAAAGCAGATAAAACCCAATAAAATCAAGCTATCCAAGACTGTCGTATTGTAGTTTTTTATGGCCCTTAAATAGACTAATATCATAGCCATCTAACAGCCAGTTTATTTGCTCACCTGTTAAGGCCAGCAACTCGTCAGCAGGCTTGGGCCACTTAAATTTCTCTTCGGCCAGCGCTTTGTAATACATGACGAAACCGTTGTCTTCCCACATCACGCATTTGATTTTGTTGCGCTGGCGATTGGTGAAGGCATACAGCGCACCGCTGAACGGATTGTGGCCCAGCTCTTGTTCCACCAGCAACGCTAAACCGTTGGTTTGTTTCCTAAAATCCACCGGCGCACGGTACAGATAAATTTCTGGCATCTGTTTGGCTGGCCGCAAATAGCGCACTTTCACTACAGCTGCCTCAGCAGTGCCAAGACGAGATCCAAATTGCCTGCATTGACCCCTGAAAAGCTTATGCCACTGGGTAAATGAACGCCCAGCTCATCATGAAGGCGGTTGTGCGAAGCAGCTAACTGTGTCACTTGAGCAAAGCCTGCAGGTTTTTCAACAACCTCATTTACCTGGAGCTTTTTACGCCAATAATTAAACTGCGCGTAATTCAAATCATGCTGCTTGCAAAAAGCCGCACCGGATGAATCAGATGCTTGCCAGGCACCAATGTGTTGCTGCCAGAACTGCTGGCGTTCCTGTAAAGTCATCACCAATACCCCTTTCAAAAAGACAGGTATTAGTGTGAAGCTGTATAGGCTGGGTTAAAAGATGCTGATTTAAGGGCGCTTACGTTGCAACTGTCTATCGAGTTGCTAAAGTTATCTAAAAGAGGCTTATCTCAACGCGCCCCCAATGGGGCACCGCTGCATTCAGGTTACTTCACATAAGAAATTTTATGTTAAATGATTGTTAGAAATGCCCCTTGATCGAGGCATTTTCTATAAAGAATACTAAAAACTAATTAAAGCCAACCAAGTTTCAAAACAAGGCAGTTCTCAGCAATCATATTTTTAAATTATATAACTCCCAACTGAGCTTTTGCTCCAACGATAAGGCTTTCATTTTGAGTTTCTAAGGCAAATAAACCATACATCAAAGGAGAGGCCGCTGCTCTTTCTAAAGTCTGTTCATATAGTTTATTCCAAACTTTACCCCCTAGTTTTTCATACTCGATGATTAGAGTTTTGAGGCTTTCTTCTCCAAACAAAGTTACATGCCCAGCAAAATCAATCGCTGGGTCATCTATATGGGCTGTTGACCAATCAATAACGCCTGAAACAGCTCCATCCTTTGAAGCTAGTACATGCCCAGCATATAAATCGCCATGTATAAATTGGGTGAAATCTGCCCATAGAACATCATTATCCAACCATTTTCTGTAGCGGGTTTCCAATTGCTCACTTATACCAATTTCAGATTTTACTAACTGCAAATTGTTTGCTATTTCAGGTCTTAAATCTGAAGGTTTCATAATTTTCAAATCATTTTCCCGAACTTCTTTTTCAGGAATACTATGGATTTCAAATAAGGTTTTTGCCAAAGATGTTATGTATTTCGGGCTATCTTTGTCCATATTCCAAATTATTTCATAGGTTTCAGCATCCAAATTTAAAACAGGATTATCTTTAAGTATGGGATAAGCCACTAATTCTGTAGATGAAATTCTCCAATCAGGAACCTCTACAGAAAGATGTTTTTTTACCAATTCTAAAATGCGTTTTTCTTTCTTGATTTGTTCCCTCATGCCATCACGACGAGGAATACGCAGCAACCATTGTTGCCCCTTTGTATCAAGAGCAAAAACGACCTTAAAATCAATGCCCATTTCATTGAAATTCATTTTGTCCGTAAGCAACAAGCCGTGTGCTTCAGCAAGTGATTGAATATCTTGAATTGTCATTTTTAATTTCCTTTAAAGAGTTCAATAATTAATGTTCGGATTAGATTGGCTATCATTAACAATCTCTCTCAAAAGTCTTGATGATTTTGTGGTCTTTGATCTCGTAGATAATGTCAGCAATATTATCGACCAATTGCTTGTCATGAGATACGAAGATAATAGTTCCTGCATAGGACTTCATCATTGTTTCTAATGCGGCAATACTTTTTAGGTCAAGATAGTTTCCTGGTTCATCCATAAGCAAAATATTATATTTTCCTAAAAGCATTTTGGATAAAAGCAGTTTGATGATTTCACCTCCCGATAAGTCGGATAAGTTTTTTTGAATATCATTCGCTCCGATCCCCATTGAAGCCAATACTGCACGAATTTCCGCAACTGTGTACTCGCACTCTTCCTGCATAAAGGAGAGCACAGATTTATGCGTGTTAAATTTATATCCTGTTTGTGTAAAGTAGCCAATTTCAGCTTTTGGAGATATGGTTAATCCATCAGCACGTTCTGATATCATTTTTAACAAGGACGTTTTCCCTGTTCCATTCGATCCAGTTATAGCGACTTTAGCGCCAAGCGGTATTATAAAGTTAGCGTCATCAAAGATAGTACGGCTACCAAATTTTAAGCTCAGACCATCTGCCGTAATCGGGAACTTATTGTGCAGTTCTAGGGCTGAACTTTGACGAAAACGAATAGAACGCAAATGCTCTGGTGCTTGAATATCTTCTAATGCAGCCAAACGCTTTTCCATACTCTTAGCTGCCTGATACAGTTTTCTTTGCTTGGTGCCAGTCATTTTTGCATGCCCAAGTCGTCCAGCACTTTCGGTAGAGTTTTTGGATTTTTCTCCTTTTTTCTTATTGTCTAATCGATTAGCTTGCTGGCGTTTTTCTTGCACAGCAGATTCTAATCGCTCCCGTTCCTTCATCATCAGCTCATATTCTACGGCTTGGTGTTGTCGCTCTTCTTCTTTTTGACGCAAGTAATCCGAGTAACCACCCCAATATTCCGTAATTTTACCGTCTTTTAACTCCCATATCTTGTCTACAACCATATCAAGAAAATATCGGTCATGACTGATAACAAGTAATGCTCCATCAAATGCTTTAAGTTGACCAATAAGTAGATCTATTCCATTGAGATCAAGGTGGCTGGTTGGTTCATCCGCTAGAATGCCATGTACTTGTTGGGAAAATGCGGCAGCAATTTTTGCACGAGTTTCCTCTCCGCCACTCATTGTGTCGTTTTGTACATTGGAAACACCAAGGCGAGATAACATTGCCCGGTCTTCGACCGTTTCTATTTCGATTCCGCCCAGTTGGCTGATATGTGCAAAATCACCAAAACGCTGTAATGTCGCTTCGGCTAAAACAATTTCGCCATTAAGTACTTTGAGTAAACTACTCTTTCCTGCTCCGTTATCACCCACAAGACCAATACGGTCATAAGAGTGAATTTCCAATTCATCAATATCCAAAACATCACGCCCAGCATAATCCAAGCGTATGTTTCTCGCTTTAATAATTAAACTCATTTTTATTTACTCCTGTTTAGCTCTTGAAATTTTTTATGCAGCAAACAGGATTTAGGTGAAAACAAAAGCTAGCATCACAGTGTCCTCCCAAAAAAAAAGCTATTCATCCACAGGGTGGACAAATAGCTAGTCAATTAAGTTATAACTGGAAACTATGCACTAAAAGCATACTTATAAATTAAGCATACTTTTACTTTATATATCCGCATATATTCTTAAAGACACAACAAAAGCCCACCATTATAAAATAGTGTCACTATGCAAATAGTTGTGTCTTAACGAATGCGGATAGAATGCATAAACTTACCTAAAAAATAAAATTCAGTTTTATGATAACTTTACTGTTAAAAGAAGTCTAGACAACCTTGTTTTATGCTTGGATATAAGGCTTATTTTAGGCACTGTTGCAAAGTTAGCGATGAGGCAGCCTTTTGTCTTATTCAAAGGCCTTACATTTCAAAAACTCTGCTTACCAGGCGCATTTCGCCCAGGGGATCACCATAATAAAATGCTGAGGCCTGGCCTTTGCGTAGTGCACGCATCACCTCAATACCTTTGATGGTGGCGTAAGCCGTCTTCATGGATTTAAATCCCAGCGTGGCGCCGATTATCCGTTTCAGTTTGCCATGATCGCATTCAATCACGTTGTTCCGGTACTTAATCTGTCGGTGTTCAACGTCAGACGGGCACCGGCCTTCGCGTTTGAGCAGAGCAAGCGCGCGACCATAGGCGGGCGCTTTATCCGTGTTGATGAATCGCGGGATCTGCCACTTCTTCACGTTGTTGAGGATTTTACCCAGAAACCGGTATGCAGCTTTGCTGTTACGACGGGAGGAGAGATAAAAATCGACAGTGCGGCCCCGGCTGTCGACGGCCCGGTACAGATACGCCCAGCGGCCATTGACCTTCACGTAGGTTTCATCCATGTGCCACGGGCAAAGATCGGAAGGGTTACGCCAGTACCAGCGCAGCCGTTTTTCCATTTCAGGCGCATAACGCTGAACCCAGCGGTAAATCGTGGAGTGATCGACATTCACTCCGCGTTCAGCCAGCATCTCCTGCAGCTCACGGTAACTGATGCCGTATTTGCAGTACCAGCGTACGGCCCACAGAATGATGTCACGCTGAAAATGCCGGCCTTTGAATGGGTTCATGTGCAGCTCCATCAGCAAAAGGGGATGATAAGTTTATCACCACCGACTATTTGCAACAGTGCCCTTTGATCTCCTTAAAATAGCCTGGTCAAAGTAAAACAACTCAACCAGCAAGAAAAGTTCTTTCCTTTGATTCCTTTACTGAGTATTTTAACCTAAATACACGATAAAAATTGACTTATATACGCAACAAAATAAAGTAAGAAAAACGGTCGTTTAATTAACTGAGGTAATTAAAAAAATGGGGCTAAAAAAGGTAGAAAAAAAGGTATCTTTAAACGTTAAAATTTCCGAAAATTTAAACAGAAGATTACAAAGAGCTAGAGAAACAGCAAGAAAAAAAGGGGCTATATTTAACGTATCAAAAATAATGGAAGAATTATTAGAAAAGGAAGTAAAAAAAGTAGAAAAAAAATTAGGAATCGAAAGAGATATAAGAGATGAAATAAAACAAATAGAAATAGAATTAAACTGTTCTGGTCTAATTCAAAAATACAACAGCGATGGCCAAACCTTGGATATACTAATTAGGGAAACCTCCGTTTCCTTTTCTTCGGAAGACAAGCTCAGTATTGTACTTCCTGTTTAGTTGTATAATTTTTACGAATGAATTTTATGAAAAATAATAAATGGTTGCAGACCTATTTGCTGATATGGTCGGGGCAATTCATATCAATGCTTACGAGCTATGCCGTACATTTTGCAATAATTATTTGGTTGAGTCTGGAACATCGATCGCCGGAAGTATTGGCCTATGCCGGTATTGCAGGGATGCTTCCTCAAGCACTGATAGGACCTTTTGCAGGGGTATTTATCGACCGTTGGAACCGGAAGAAAGTAATGATTGTATCGGATGCTTTTCTGGCATTGTGTGCTTTGGTCATGGTCTTTTTATTGAGAAACGAAACGATCAACCTTTCTTGGATATACCTTATGCTGGGCTTACGATCGGTTGGCAATGCCTTTCATGGACCTTCCTTGCAAGCCGTAACACCGCTTATAGTGCCGGAAAGCGAGCTGCTTCGTGTATCAGGAATTAACCAGGTTTTGCAGTCGGTGAGCAGTATTGCCGGACCCGCTGTCGGAACGCTGGCGATCACCTATTTGTCAATCTCCAAAGTACTCTACCTCGATATTATTGGTGCAGCAGTCGCCATTACTTCGCTTTTATTTGTGACGATCCCTCATCTGAAAACGGAAGTAAAAACTTCTGTTCGAACAGTAATCACCGAATTGAAAGATGGGTGCAATGTTGTATTGAAAAATAAAGGGTTAAGCTACTTATTTCTTTATGCAATGGTAGCCACTTTTTTTATTATGCCGATTGCCATTATGTTCCCATTACTAACCATCGAATATTATAATGGTGGTAAATGGGAAATGAGTATCGTCGAAATTGCCTGGGGAGTAGGAATGCTGATTGGTGGAATGATTTTAGGAGCTTTTAAAGTTACTACTTCTAAGATCATTTTAATAAATACGATGCATTTAATAACCGGATTTTCTTTTATACTTTCCGGTGGTATGCCCTCGGAGTGGTTTATCGGGTTAGTGATTGCCACAGCTTTGGGAGGTATTGCATTGGCGGTATTCTCAGCAAGTTTTACTACTGTGTTGCAGACAACGATTAACTCCAACATGCTGGGAAGAGTATTTTCTCTTTACTTCAGTTTGGCAGTCTTGCCTAGTGTAATTGGTTTGCTGTTTACAGGCTTGATTGCCGAACAAGTTGGTGTTACCAATGCATTTTTGATTTGTGGGGTTTTGGTCATCTTGATAGGGATTGTCTCTTTCCTCACTCCATCGTTAATGCAACTTGGAAAACAGAAAAGTGTTGGGGCGGAAGAAGTCCCGACCTTATAATTAAAAAATTGTAATGGAATAAAAATGAAAATTAAAGATATTCAAAAACTGGCAGAAACACACGGATTACTTCTGACGGATGAAATGAAATTCAACGAAATGGGAATCGATTTTAAAGTCGGTTTTGCTACGGATACACTTGGGAAATCTTGGTTACTGAGGCTCCCAAGGCGCAGCGATTTGGGTACACAGATTGAAACCGAAAAACGTATTTTGAAATTGGTACAGAAGTATCTTTCGGTACAGGTACCGGATTGGAAAATTGCGACTCCTGAACTGATTGCGTATCCGTTGTTAGATGGGAATCCTGCTTTAACGTTTGATGCACAAACATACGAGGTTACCTGGAATATGGAACAGGATAGTCCGCTGTATACACCGTCGCTTGCCCGAATTTTGGTGGAGTTGCACCGTATTCCGGAGCAGGAAGTTATCGCAAACGAATTGAAGGTTGTAAAACCTGAAAACTTGAGAACGGAAATACAAGATCGTTTGCAACTCGTAAAGTCTGAACTTGGAATCAGTACAGCACTGGAAAACCGTTACCGAAAATGGTTGGACAACGATTCCCTTTGGCCGGACTTTACAAGGTTTATTCATGGCGACTTGTATGCCGGCCATGTACTTACCTCAAAAGTAGGAAACGTTTCCGGAATAATCGACTGGTCTACTGCACAGGTCAGCGATATTGCACAAGACTTTTCCGGTCATGCGGCTATTTTCGGAGAAGAAAGCCTTAAAGTACTTATTGCCGAATACGAAAAGCAAGGAGGAAAAATATGGGATACACTTTTTGAGCAAACCCTCGAACGGGCTGCTGCTGCTCCTTTGGCGTATGGCTTCTTTGCAGTAGAAACCCAAGACGAAGTTCATATAAAAGGAGCAAAAGCACAGTTGGGTGTGGAGTAAAAAAGAAGTTAATCAGATAATTTGACGAAGGCTGGGGCTGATCATAAACAATGGTCAGTCCTTTTTTTGAATCATCCCTCTCCCCTATCTTCCATGTCTACAAAATTTTCGGGATTGGTGGAGAGCAATGCATGGTTATTTTTTCCAACGTTGATACAGCATATTTAGGATTAAATCGTCGAAACTCCATCCTATTTTTCTTGCTGCAAGAGCAGTCAGACTGTCCTGATCTGCACGATGGAGACGAGAGGTACCGGTCATATTGGGCTTCATATTCAAATCAAACAAGTAGTAATGGCCCTCCGAATTTTGTCTGCAATCTATTCGAATTGGGGCTTTGGCATTTACGAGTTGTGCCGCCGTTTCGCATTGCAGACACAGTTTTTTGATTTGCTCACTGTTGAGGTGTGTACTGGTCAAGCCCAAGTGGACACTTTTAATTGATAATTTTCATACTCAACTGGGGTCATATCACCATTAGATGTATGAAGCCTTTTTAGGTTGTAATATTTCATATATGCAGCAACATCGGCTGCCATAGATTCGTAAGTTGGGTGTTGAGCTTTAAGTATCCAGTCGTGTTTTAAGCTACCAAAAAAGCGTTCAACAACGGCATTGTCCCAACAAGCGCCAACATCACCCATCGACTGTTTTATACCTAGCTTAGTCAACGCATTTTTTAACTTCTTACTGGTGTACTGTGAGCCACGGTCGCTGTGGAAGATAACACCTTTTGGGTGCCCTGTAAGCCAATAAGCTTGCTTAACCGACTGCAAAACAAGGTTGCTTGTCATGCGTTTGTTAATAGACCAGCCGATGATTCGGCGAGAATACAAGTCCATAACAACGCTTAAATACATCCAACCTTGCCCAGTTCTTAAATAGGTAATATCGCCTGCCCATACTTGATTAGGTTGAGCTGGATTAAAGTTCATATTAATCAGGTTAGGTGCCGCTAAATGGCGCTCGTCACGCTTGGTCGTTACCTTGTAAGCCACGCGCTGGCGTACCACCAAACCTAGCTTACGCATGATTGTGCGTGTTTTATAACGGCCTATAAAATAACCTTGTTTACGTAAAGCTTTCATCAACTCACGGCTTCCTAAGCTGTAACGACTTTCTTTAAATAGTCGCTTAGCTTCACGGTATAACATCAGCGTATCTTTAGTAATAAGCTGTGCTGGGCGCTTTTCCCAAGCATAATAGCCTGAACGACTAAAGCCTAAAGCTTTGCAACACAGACTTACTGAGTAGCCTTCTTGCACCTTGGAATGAACAAACTTAAAACTTATTTCATTTCCCTGGCGAAGAAGGCCGATGCCTTTTTTAAGATGTCTTTCTCCATCTTTAAACGCTTATTTTCAGCACGGAGCTTTATCAGTTCGGTACGTTCGTTGTCGTTCAGCAGGGTGCCTTTAACTTGCTCTTCTTGTTGATTCTTCCAATTATAAATCTGGTTGGGGTTTACCCCGACCGCTTCAGCTGCTTCACTAACGCTGTAACCCTGATCATTGACTAGAGATACCGCTTCTTCTTTGAATTCTTTAGAGTAGGTTTTATATTTACGTTTCTGATTCATCGTTCACCTCAAGCTAGACGGCACTGTTGCAAAGTTAGCGATGAGGCAGCCTTTTGTCTTATTCAAAGGCCTTACATTTCAAAAACTCTGCTTACCAGGCGCATTTCGCCCAGGGGATCACCATAATAAAATGCTGAGGCCTGGCCTTTGCGTAGTGCACGCATCACCTCAATACCTTTGATGGTGGCGTAAGCCGTCTTCATGGATTTAAATCCCAGCGTGGCGCCGATTATCCGTTTCAGTTTGCCATGATCGCATTCAATCACGTTGTTCCGGTACTTAATCTGTCGGTGTTCAACGTCAGACGGGCACCGGCCTTCGCGTTTGAGCAGAGCAAGCGCGCGACCATAGGCGGGCGCTTTATCCGTGTTGATGAATCGCGGGATCTGCCACTTCTTCACGTTGTTGAGGATTTTACCCAGAAACCGGTATGCAGCTTTGCTGTTACGACGGGAGGAGAGATAAAAATCGACAGTGCGGCCCCGGCTGTCGACGGCCCGGTACAGATACGCCCAGCGGCCATTGACCTTCACGTAGGTTTCATCCATGTGCCACGGGCAAAGATCGGAAGGGTTACGCCAGTACCAGCGCAGCCGTTTTTCCATTTCAGGCGCATAACGCTGAACCCAGCGGTAAATCGTGGAGTGATCGACATTCACTCCGCGTTCAGCCAGCATCTCCTGCAGCTCACGGTAACTGATGCCGTATTTGCAGTACCAGCGTACGGCCCACAGAATGATGTCACGCTGAAAATGCCGGCCTTTGAATGGGTTCATGTGCAGCTCCATCAGCAAAAGGGGATGATAAGTTTATCACCACCGACTATTTGCAACAGTGCCCATCGGCGTAGTAGTGGATGTGGTCGATGACAAAGCCGGTGCGGGTCAGCGTGCGCCGGAGGATCGGCAGAAAATCGACCAGGAACGAAGTAGCGCGTGTGACGACGGCCGGTACGCCGACACGCGCCACGGCCTCGGCCCAGCGCGCGGCCGGCGGTTGGAGCAGGCCGTTGTGCACCGAACCGTGGTAGGTGCCGACCGCCAATGTGAGCCAGCGCTCTAGCTCGCGCAGCGTCAGGGCGGCCTTGTTTTCGGAATCGTAGTCGCCGCGCTGGTCAGGGTTGGAGAAGGTCGTTCCCGGCAGTTCGTCGTGAATCATCTGCATCGCCGTGCCGATGATCCGTTCCACGATGCCGCCATAGTGCGGCTGTCCCAGCGGGCGATAGTCCAGCCGGATGCCATGCTGCTCGCAACCCCGGCGCAGGGCCTCGCTCTTGAACTCGGCCGCGTTGTCTAGGTAGAGCAGCAAGGGCTTGCCGCTCATCTGCCAATCCATTTCCACGTTCAGTCCTTCCAGCCAAGGGCGCTTGTCGCAGGCGACATGCACGAGGCACAGGCCAACCGAAACGGCAGACGGCGCTTCCAGCGTGACGACCATGCCGAGCACGCAGCGGGTGAACACGTCGATGGCGAGGGTCAGGTACGGGCGGCCAATAGGTTGCCGGTCGCGGTCATCGACCACGATCAGGTCGATGACCGTATGGTCTATCTGCACCTGCTCCAGCGGCGCGGTCACGGCAGGAGGCTCGCCGCCCACACCTTGTAGGTCACGAGCGGCATCCTGGCCTTCCCGCCGGCGGATGACCTTGCGCGGGTCAAGGCTAGCGATCCGTAAGGCCACGGTATTGCGCGCCGGCACTCGCAGTTTTTGAGCCTTGCACACCTGAGTGACTTCGCGGTGAAAGGCCGCTAGGCTGCGCTTCTGCTTGGTCAGGAACCGCTTTTGCAGTAGCTCGTGGATGACGCGCTCGACCGGTTCCGGCAAGCGCCCCTTACCTTTACCTCCACCGGACTGGCCGGGCACCAGATCCGTCACGAGGCCGCTGCCTTGCCGGGCACGCCGGATCAGAACGTATACCTGGCGCCGAGACAAGCCCAGCGCCTGAGCCGCCATATCGGCCGCTTCGTGCCCGACCGTCTCCGACTGCGCCAACGGACTGATGATCTCCGCACGACGGCGCGCACGCTCCCAAGCCTCATCAGGCAGAGTGGCCACGCCTTGTTCTGGAATCCGTGGGGTGTCCGTCGCCATGCTCACCTCGCTTTGGTGCACACGAGTATTGAGCATAGTCGAGATTGGTGCAGATCACTTCTGATATTGAACTGTCAGGAGCTGGCTGCACAACAGCCATTACGCCCAATCAACTGGTGCAGTCGTCTTCTGAAAATGACATCCATGCCCAGCCCGTGCGCGAGCTGGATCACCGCCCGCACGATAGTTTGGTCACGGGCATCATCCGGGAGCCTGGCGACAAAGGATTGGTCGATTTTCAATGTGGTGATGGGGCAGCATTTCAGATGTTGCAGGCAGGAATAGCCGGTGCCGAAGTCGTCGGCGGCGAAGCGCACGCCGATGGCGCGCAAGGCGTCGAAACTGGCGAACAGGGCTGGATTGCCGAATGCGACCGATTCGGTCAGTTCGATCTCCAGAAGCTCGGCGGGCAGGGCCATATCGGCCAGCACCCGCTTTACCTCGTCGTCGAACGTTGGCCCAACCTGGCTGGCGGACACATTGATGGCAAGACGGAACGGTTGCCATGCCGGTCCTTGCCACTTGTGCATCTGGCGACAGGCCTCGCCCAGCACCCACGCGCCTATTTCCGGCATCAGGCCGAACGACTCGGCCAGCGGCAGGAACTGGCCGGGCGGCAACAGGCCAAGCCTCGGATGCCGCCAGCGCATCAACGCTTCCGCGCCAGCGATCCGGTGATCGCGCAGATCGACCAGCGGCTGGTAATGCAGGTCAAGCTGTCCGCGCGCCGCCGCCTGCGCCAACTCGGCCGCCGTCCATCCGGCGGGCTGCGAACTCGTCATGATCCGCCCCGGAAGGCGCGCAGCAGCCGCGTTACGGCCAGAACGAACAAGCCGGTCAGCGCGAGCGCGGCAACACCCCAATGCTCGCCAAGGAAGGCACCGGCGGTCGTCCCGGCCAGCACGGCGGCGAGAATCGGCAGATGGCAGGGGCAGGTCAACACGGCCAGCGCACCCCACAGGTAGCCGGAAACGGGTTGGCGCGTCTCGGGCGGCAGTTTGTCAGGGGCGTTCACGGCAATGCCTCCTCGTGCGCCCGCTCGGCTGGCATGGAGGCCAGTTGCGCGTCCAGATGGGCCAACGCCGCGCGCCGCCGCTCGACCAACTGGCGCAGCACGGCAAGCTGCGCTGCGGCTTGTGCGCCGTCCGCTGCGTCGAGCGCACGGCACAGCCGCGCCAGGGCATCCAGGCCGATACCCGCCTCGAAGGCCGCGCGCACGAAGCACAGCCGTTGCAAGGCCGCATCGTCGAACACGCCGTAGCCGCCCGTGGTGCAGGCCACCGGCCGTAACAAGCCGCGCACCAGGTAGTCGCGCACGATATGTACGCTCACCCCAGCGTTATGGGCCAGTTGCGATACCGTGTAGGCGCTCATCGCACACCTCCTTGTCCTCACCCGGCGCAGCAGGAAAGCTGCTTCACATCCTTGTTGAAGGTCTGCGCCGCGAGCTTCAACCCTTCGACCATCGTCAGGTAGGGGAACAACTGGTCGGCCAGTTCCTGCACCGTCATCCGGTTGCGAATCGCCAGTGCGGCCGTCTGGATCAGTTCGCCCGCTTCCGGGGCCACTGCCTGCACGCCGATCAGTCGTCCGCTGCCTTCTTCAACCACCAGTTTGATGAAGCCGCGCGTGTCGAAGTTGGCGAGCGCGCGCGGCACGTTGTCCAGCGTTAGCGTGCGACTATCAGTTTTGATGCCGTCATGGTGCGCTTCCGCCTCGCTGTAGCCTACGGTCGCCACTTGCGGGTCGGTGAACACCACGGCCGGCATCGCGGTCAGGTTCAGGGCCGCGTCACCGCCGGTCATGTTGATCGCGGCGCGAGTGCCGGCCGCTGCCGCCACATAGACGAACTGCGGCTGGTCGGTGCAGTCGCCTGCGGCGTAGATGTGTTCCACGCTTGTACGCATGCCGGGGTCGATGACGATAGCGCCTTGCGGGGTGAGCGTGACGCCCGTCGCATCCAGTGCCAGCTTGCGTGTGTTGGGCGCGCGGCCGGTGGCGACCAGCAGCTTGTCGGCGCGCAGTTCGCCGTGCGCCGTGGTGAGCACGAATTCGCCGTCCCCTTCACCATTGATATACGCGACCTGGCTGGCCTGGGTGTGTTCCCTCACCTCGATGCCCTCCATGCGGAATGCGGCCGTGACGGCTTCGCCTATAGCTGGGTCTTCGCGGAAGAACAGCGTGCTGCGAGCCAGGATCGTCACCTTCGCTCCGAGTCGGGCGAACGCCTGCGCCAGCTCCAGCGCCACCACTGATGAGCCAATCACGGCCAGGCGCTTAGGAATCGTCTCGCTGACCAGCGCTTCAGTGGAAGTCCAGTACGGAGTGTCTTTCAGGCCGGGAATCGGCGGCACGGCCGGGCTCGCGCCGGTGGCGATCAGGCAGCGGTCGAATGCCACCACGCGCTCGCCGCCGTCGTTGAGTTGCACGATCAGGTTGCGATTGTCCTTAAAGCGGGCGGAGCCGTGCAGCACAGTGATCGCCGGATTGCCCTCCAAGATGCCTTCGTACTTGGCGTGGCGCAGTTCATCGACGCGGGCCTGCTGCTGGGCCAGCAGCGCCGTGCGCTGGATGGTCGGCGTGGTAGCGGCGATGCCGCCATCGAACGGGCTTTCCCGGCGCAGATGGGCGATATGGGCGGCGCGGATCATGATCTTGGACGGCACACAACCGACATTGACGCAGGTGCCGCCGATGGTGCCGCGCTCGATCAGCGTGACACGTGCGCCTTGCTCGACGGCCTTCAGCGCCGCTGCCATCGCGGCCCCGCCGCTGCCGATGACGGCGATATGCAATGCGCCGCTGCTACCCGTCTTGTCGTTTCTGCCCAGCAGATCGCGCATCTTGTCGAGCAATCCGCCCGGCGTCGAAACTGAGGGGCATCGGCCAGCGTGGCCCGATAACCGAGTCCAGCTACAGCGGCCGTCAGCGCGTCGGGTGACGTGCCGACCTCAATGGCGAGCTTGGCGCTGCCCTTGGCGTAGGAGACATCCGCTGATTGCACGCCGGGCACTTTCTCCAGGGCGTCCTTGACATGCACTGCGCACGAGTCGCAAGTCATGCCGGTGATTTTGAGAGTGCTCATACCATCGTTCCTTATTCGTGTGGGCCGCCGTGTCGCACGGTCAGCCGTCTTTCACAAGCGCTTGGCGGGGAGTTCGCAGCCGTCCGGTCCGCAACGGCGATGCGCCGGCGACACGAAGTCCCAGATCGACACCCCAATCATCAAGGCCAGGCCGACGTACATCAGGTTCGCCGTCCACCAGTTGCCGAGCAGCCAGACCGTGGCCGCAAACACGATGGCCGGGCCGATCATGCCGAGCAGACTGCGCAGCCATTGCCGATGACTGAACCAACCCAGCGCGTTCGCCAGGAAGGCCAGCGCGGCAAACAGCGGCAGCAGGCGGCTGATGAACAGTCCCTCGTACTGGCTCAAGAAGCCCAGCCCGATGGCCGCGCCGAAGCTGGCGAGGGCTGGAAAGCAGGCGGCGCAGCCCATCGCGGAAACGACGCTGCCGAGCGCGCCGGTTTTATCGGCAATGCGTGTCATCAGTCCCATGAAGCGGCTCTCGCTGTTGTCGTTGGCTTGCTGGCTCACTGCTTGACGCTGGACGGATAGCCGGCGTCTGCGGTGGCCTTGGTCAGCTTCTGTACGCTGGCCTTGGTGTCGTCAAAAGTGACGACGGCCTCGCGCTTCTCGAAGCCCACATCGACCTTGCTCACGCCTTCGACCTTGGAGAGCGCTTTCTTGACTGTGATCGGGCAGGCGGCGCAAGTCATGCCGGGAACCGCTAGCGTGACGGTCTGGGTAGCGGCCCACACCGGGGCAACAGCGGCGGCGAGGGCAAGGGAGGCAAACAGTTTCTTCATGATGAACTCCTGGTTAATAGAAAAATGGAACGACATAGGGAAATCCAAGCGCGACCAGGACCAGCACGGCCACGATCCAGAAAATCAGCTTGTAGGTGGCGCGCACCTGCGGAATCGCGCAGACCTCACCTGGCTTGCATGCCTGCACGGGCCGGTAAATCCGCTTCCAGGCGAAGAACAGCGCCACTAGCGCCGCGCCGATGAACAACGGTCGATAGGGTTCCAGCACCGTCAGGTTGCCGATCCAAGCACCGGAGAAGCCCAGGGCGACCAGTACTAGCGGCCCCAGGCAGCAGGTCGATGCAAGAATGGCGGCCAGCCCGCCGGCGAAGAGCGCACCGCGCCCGTTTTGTGGTTCAGACATACGTTGGCCCTTTTGAATTTGGATTGGATAGCGTAACCTTACTTCCGTACTCATGTACGGAGTCAAGCGATATGGAAAATAATTTGGAAAACCTGACCATTGGCGTTTTTGCCAAGGCGGCCGGGGTCAACGTGGAGACAATCCGCTTCTATCAGCGCAAGGGCCTGTTGCGGGAACCGGACAAGCCTTACGGCAGCATCCGCCGCTATGGGGAGGCGGACGTGGTTCGGGTGAAATTCGTGAAATCGGCACAGCGGCTGGGGTTCAGTCTGGACGAGATTGCCGAGCTGTTGCGGCTCGACGATGGCACCCACTGCGAGGAGGCCAGCAGCCTGGCCGAACACAAGCTCAAGGACGTGCGCGAGAAGATGGCCGACTTGGCGCGCATGGAAACCGTGCTGTCTGAACTCGTGTGCGCCTGCCATGCACGAAAGGGGAATGTTTCCTGCCCGTTGATCGCGTCACTACAGGGCGAAGCAGGCCTGGCAAGGTCAGCTATGCCTTAGCGTGCTTTATTTTCCGTTTTCTGAGGTGCCCCCTAATAGTGTTCTTCCATTTCGGTAAAAATCCCTACCATGGATTCCCACTCGTCCGGGGGGTAATGACTCCAACTTATTGATAGTGTTTTATGTTCAGATAATGCCCGATGACTTTGTCATGCAGCTCCACCGATTTTGAGAACGACAGCGACTTCCGTCCCAGCCGTGCCAGGTGCTGCCTCAGATTCAGGTTATGCCGCTCAATTCGCTGCGTATATCGCTTGCTGATTACGTGCAGCTTTCCCTTCAGGCGGGATTCATACAGCGGCCAGCCATCCGTCATCCATATCACCACGTCAAAGGGTGACAGCAGGCTCATAAGACGCCCCAGCGTCGCCATAGTGCGTTCACCGAATACGTGCGCAACAACCGTCTTCCGGAGCCTGTCATACGCGTAAAACAGCCAGCGCTGGCGCGATTTAGCCCCGACGTATCCCCACTGTTCGTCCATTTCCGCGCAGACGATGACGTCACTGCCCGGCTGTATGCGCGAGGTTACCGACTGCGGCCTGAGTTTTTTAAATGGCGGAAAATCGTGTTGAGGCCAACGCCCATAATGCGGGCGGTTGCCCGGCATCCAACGCCATTCATGGCCATATCAATGATTTTCTGGTGCGTACCGGGTTGAGAAGCGGTGTAAGTGAACTGCAGTTGCCATGTTTTACGGCAGTGAGAGCAGAGATAGCGCTGATGTCCGGCGGTGCTTTTGCCGTTACGCACCACCCCGTCAGTAGCTGAACAGGAGGGACAGCTGATAGAAACAGAAGCCACTGGAGCACCTCAAAAACACCATCATACACTAAATCAGTAAGTTGGCAGCATCACCTTGATTATATTATTGATAATAATAAAAACCTTATCCCTATCCAAGAAGTGATGCCTATCATTGGTTGGAATGAACTTGAAAAAATTAGCCTTGAATACATTACTGGTAAGGTAAACGCCATTGTCAGCAAATTGATCCAAGAGAACCAACTTAAAGCTTATGATGATGATGTGCTTAAAAACTTACTCAATGGCTGGTTTATGCATATCGCAATACATGCGAAAAACCTAAAAGAGCTTGCCGATAAAAAAGGCCAATTTATTGCTATTTACCGCGGCTTTTTATTGAGCTTGAAAGATAAATAAAATAGATAGGTTTTATTTGAAGCTAAATCTTCTTTATCGTAAAAAATGCCCTCTTGGGTTATCAAGAGGGTCATTATATTTCGCGGAATAACATCATTTGGTGACGAAATAACTAAGCACTTGTCTCCTGTTTACTCCCCTGAGCTTGAGGGGTTAACATGAAGGTCATCGATAGCAGGATAATAATACAGTAAAACGCTAAACCAATAATCCAAATCCAGCCATCCCAAATTGGTAGTGAATGATTATAAATAACAGCAAACAGTAATGGGCCAATAACACCGGTTGCATTGGTAAGGCTCACCAATAATCCCTGTAAAGCACCTTGCTGATGACTCTTTGTTTGGATAGACATCACTCCCTGTAATGCAGGTAAAGCGATCCCACCACCAGCCAATAAAATTAAAACAGGGAAAACTAACCAACCTTCAGATATAAACGCTAAAAAGGCAAATGCACTACTATCTGCAATAAATCCGAGCAGTACTGCCGTTTTTTCGCCCCATTTAGTGGCTATTCTTCCTGCCACAAAGGCTTGGAATACTGAGTGTAAAAGACCAAGACCCGCTAATGAAAAGCCAACCATCATGCTATTCCATCCAAAACGATTTTCGGTAAATAGCACCCACACCGTTGCGGGAATTTGGCCTATCAATTGCGCTGAAAAATAAATAATCAACAAAATGGGCATCGTTTTAAATAAAGTGATGTATACCGAATTCGATTGCGTCTCAACCCCTACTTCGGTATCTGTATTATCACGTGTATTTTTGGTTTCACGGAACCAAAACATAACCACAAGGAAAGTGACAATATTTAGCAACGCAGCGATAAAAAAGGGACTATGCGGTGAAATCTCTCCTGCAAAACCACCAATAATAGGCCCCGCTATTAAACCAAGCCCAAAACTTGCCCCTAACCAACCGAACCACTTCACGCGTTGAGAAGCTGAGGTGGTATCGGCAATGACCGATGCCGCGACAGCCCCAGTAGCTCCTGTGATCCCTGAAAGCAAACGGCCTAAATACAGCATCCAAAGCGCACTTGAAAAAGCCAGCAATAAGTAATCCAGCGATGCGCCTATTAATGACAACAACAGCACTGGGCGCCGACCAAATCGGTCAGACATTTTTCCAAGCCAAGGAGCAAAGATAACCTGCATTAACGCATAAAGTGCAAGCAATACGCCAAAGTGGTTAGCGATATCTTCCGAAGCAATAAATTCACGTAATAACGTTGGCAAGACTGGCATGATAAGGCCAATCCCCATGGCATCGAGTAACGTAATTACCAATGCGATCTTTGTCGAACTATTCATTTCACTTTTCTCTATCACTGATAGGGAGTGGTAAAATAACTCTATCAATGATAGAGTGTCAACAAAAATTAGGAATTAATGATGTCTAGATTAGATAAAAGTAAAGTGATTAACAGCGCATTAGAGCTGCTTAATGAGGTCGGAATCGAAGGTTTAACAACCCGTAAACTCGCCCAGAAGCTAGGTGTAGAGCAGCCTACATTGTATTGGCATGTAAAAAATAAGCGGGCTTTGCTCGACGCCTTAGCCATTGAGATGTTAGATAGGCACCATACTCACTTTTGCCCTTTAGAAGGGGAAAGCTGGCAAGATTTTTTACGTAATAACGCTAAAAGTTTTAGATGTGCTTTACTAAGTCATCGCGATGGAGCAAAAGTACATTTAGGTACACGGCCTACAGAAAAACAGTATGAAACTCTCGAAAATCAATTAGCCTTTTTATGCCAACAAGGTTTTTCACTAGAGAATGCATTATATGCACTCAGCGCTGTGGGGCATTTTACTTTAGGTTGCGTATTGGAAGATCAAGAGCATCAAGTCGCTAAAGAAGAAAGGGAAACACCTACTACTGATAGTATGCCGCCATTATTACGACAAGCTATCGAATTATTTGATCACCAAGGTGCAGAGCCAGCCTTCTTATTCGGCCTTGAATTGATCATATGCGGATTAGAAAAACAACTTAAATGTGAAAGTGGGTCTTAAAAGCAGCATAACCTTTTTCCGTGATGGTAACTTCACGGTAACCAAGATGTCGAGTTAACCACCCTTTAGATTCATAAAGCGAAAATAATGCGGCTCCAACGTACCCACCTAAATGGAAACGGCGTTCACTCCAATCTAAACACGCACAACAGATTTTACGTGAATGTTTGGAAGGAACGTCAATTCCCATTTCATGAAAATATTGAATACCACTTAATGTGATCATTGAACCATTTTCAGTGATCCATTGCTGTTGACAAAGGGAATCATAGATCTTAACGGCAACTTCGCCAGCTAAATGATCATAGCAAGTACGTGCTTTTCGTAAATGCACTGGCGTGGAAACTTTGGCATGTACGCCATGGTTGGTAATGACTCCAACTTATTGATAGTGTTTTATGTTCAGATAATGCCCGATGACTTTGTCATGCAGCTCCACCGATTTTGAGAACGACAGCGACTTCCGTCCCAGCCGTGCCAGGTGCTGCCTCAGATTCAGGTTATGCCGCTCAATTCGCTGCGTATATCGCTTGCTGATTACGTGCAGCTTTCCCTTCAGGCGGGATTCATACAGCGGCCAGCCATCCGTCATCCATATCACCACGTCAAAGGGTGACAGCAGGCTCATAAGACGCCCCAGCGTCGCCATAGTGCGTTCACCGAATACGTGCGCAACAACCGTCTTCCGGAGCCTGTCATACGCGTAAAACAGCCAGCGCTGGCGCGATTTAGCCCCGACGTATCCCCACTGTTCGTCCATTTCCGCGCAGACGATGACGTCACTGCCCGGCTGTATGCGCGAGGTTACCGACTGCGGCCTGAGTTTTTTAAATGGCGGAAAATCGTGTTGAGGCCAACGCCCATAATGCGGGCGGTTGCCCGGCATCCAACGCCATTCATGGCCATATCAATGATTTTCTGGTGCGTACCGGGTTGAGAAGCGGTGTAAGTGAACTGCAGTTGCCATGTTTTACGGCAGTGAGAGCAGAGATAGCGCTGATGTCCGGCGGTGCTTTTGCCGTTACGCACCACCCCGTCAGTAGCTGAACAGGAGGGACAGCTGATAGAAACAGAAGCCACTGGAGCACCTCAAAAACACCATCATACACTAAATCAGTAAGTTGGCAGCATCACCCGACGCACTTTGCGCCGAATAAATACCTGTGACGGAAGATCACTTCGCAGAATAAATAAATCCTGGTGTCCCTGTTGATACCGGGAAGCCCTGGGCCAACTTTTGGCGAAAATGAGACGTTGATCGGCACGTAAGAGGTTCCAACTTTCACCATAATGAAATAAGATCACTACCGGGCGTATTTTTTGAGTTATCGAGATTTTCAGGAGCTAAGGAAGCTAAAATGGAGAAAAAAATCACTGGATATACCACCGTTGATATATCCCAATGGCATCGTAAAGAACATTTTGAGGCATTTCAGTCAGTTGCTCAATGTACCTATAACCAGACCGTTCAGCTGGATATTACGGCCTTTTTAAAGACCGTAAAGAAAAATAAGCACAAGTTTTATCCGGCCTTTATTCACATTCTTGCCCGCCTGATGAATGCTCATCCGGAATTCCGTATGGCAATGAAAGACGGTGAGCTGGTGATATGGGATAGTGTTCACCCTTGTTACACCGTTTTCCATGAGCAAACTGAAACGTTTTCATCGCTCTGGAGTGAATACCACGACGATTTCCGGCAGTTTCTACACATATATTCGCAAGATGTGGCGTGTTACGGTGAAAACCTGGCCTATTTCCCTAAAGGGTTTATTGAGAATATGTTTTTCGTCTCAGCCAATCCCTGGGTGAGTTTCACCAGTTTTGATTTAAACGTGGCCAATATGGACAACTTCTTCGCCCCCGTTTTCACCATGGGCAAATATTATACGCAAGGCGACAAGGTGCTGATGCCGCTGGCGATTCAGGTTCATCATGCCGTTTGTGATGGCTTCCATGTCGGCAGAATGCTTAATGAATTACAACAGTACTGCGATGAGTGGCAGGGCGGGGCGTAATTTTTTTAAGGCAGTTATTGGTGCCCTTAAACGCCTGGTTGCTACGCCTGAATAAGTGATAATAAGCGGATGAATGGCAGAAATTCGAAAGCAAATTCGACCCGGTCGTCGGTTCAGGGCAGGGTCGTTAAATAGCCGCTTATGTCTATTGCTGGTTTACCGGTTTATTGACTACCGGAAGCAGTGTGACCGTGTGCTTCTCAAATGCCTGAGGCCAGTTTGCTCAGGCTCTCCCCGTGGAGGTAATAATTGACGATATGATCATTTATTCTGCCTCCCAGAGCCTGATAAAAACGGTTAGCGCCGGGGTTGGATTTTTCAGCGTTCCAGCTAAGGCTAAGGCATTCCTGTTCAAGCGCAAGCCGGGCTATAAAGCGCATTATCGCTTTACCCGTGCCCTTATTTCGATCGCACTGAGAAACATACAGCTCTTTAATATGCAGCTGACCGCTGTATCGGGGCGAGGGATAAAGAATATTGCAACATGCCAGGCCAGTAATGTTATTGCCGCAGCGCGCTCTGATCACCAGGGTACCGGAAAGCCGGTTGAATAACTTTTTACAGAGATAATCCTTCATCAACGCTTCCTGAATGATACCTTCGCCATAATAGGGGTCGTCTCAGAAAACGGAAAATAAAGCACGCTAAGCCGGTTGCAGAGGCCGTAGCGGCCTGAACTTCCCCGCGCCGATCTTGGCGCTGCTGCGCCATAGGTAATCACCGGTCAGGTTGATGTGCTCCCAGCCGAGTGGCGACAGGTACTGCAATAGCGAGTCATCGACGGCATGACCATTGCCGCGCAACGCATGCGCCGCACGCTCCAGGTAGACCGTGTTCCACAGCACGATGGCCGCCGTCACCAGGTTGAGGCCGCTGGCCCGGTAGCGCTGCTGCTCGAAACTGCGGTCACGGATTTCACCAAGGCGGTTGAAGAACACGGCACGGGCCAGCGCATTGCGCGCCTCGCCCTTGTTCAGCCCGGCATGCACGCGGCGGCGTAGCTCGACGCTTTGCAGCCAGTCGAGGATGAACAGCGTGCGCTCGATGCGGCCCAACTCGCGCAGCGCGACGGCCAAGCCGTTCTGGCGCGGGTAGCTGCCGAGTTTCCTGAGCATCAGCGAGGCCGTCACCGTGCCCTGCTTGATCGAGGTGGCCAGCCGCAGGATTTCGTCCCAATGGGCGCGGACGTGCTTGATGTTGAGCGTGCCGCCGATCATCGGCTTGAGCGCGTCATAGGCGGCATCGCCCTTCGGGATGTAGAGCTTGGTGTCGCCCAGGTCGCGGATGCGCGGCGCGAAGCGGAAGCCCAAGAGGTGCATCAGGGCGAAGACGTGATCGGTGAAGCCCGCCGTGTCGGTGTAGTGCTCCTCGATCCGCAGGTCGGATTCGTGGTACAGCAGGCCGTCGAGCACGTAGGTTGAGTCGCGCAGGCCGACATTGACCACCTTGGTGTGGAATGGCGCGTATTGGTCGGAGATGTGGGTGTAGAAAGTCCGTCCTGGGCTGCTGCCATATTTTGGGTTGATGTGCCCCGTGCTCTTTGCCTTGCTAGCGGTTCGGAAATTCTGTCCGTCCGATGATGATGTGGTGCCATCGCCCCAGTGCCCGGCAAAGGGATGCCGAAACTGAGCGTTGACCAGTTCAGCCAACGCTGTCGAGTACGTTTCGTCGCGGGTATGCCAGGCTTGCAGCCAAGCGAGCTTCGCGTAGGTCGTGCCGGGGCAGGACTCGGCCATCTTGGTCAGGCCCAGGTTGATCGCGTCGGCCAGGATCGTGGTCAACAACAGGTTCTTGTCCTTGGCCAGATCGCCCGATTTCAAGTGCGTGAAGTGCCGGGTGAAGCCCGTCCACTCATCGACTTCGAGCAGCAGTTCGGTGATCTTGACGTGCGGCAGGACCATGGCTGTCTGGTCTATCAGCGCCTGCGCGGTGTCGGGCACCGCCGCATCCAGCGGCGTGATCTTCAAGCCCGACTCGGTGATGATGGCATCCGGCAGGTCGTTGGCTGCCGCCATGCGGTTGACGGTGGCAAGTTGTGCTTCCAGCAGCGTCAGCCGCTCATGCAGATATTGTTCGCAGTCGGTGGCCACGGCCAGCGGCAATTCGCTGGACTGCTTGAGGCTGGTGAACTTCTCGGGCGGTACCAGGTAGTCCTCGAAGTCCTTGAACTGGCGTGAACCCTGCACCCAGATGTCGCCCGAGCGCAGGGAGTTCTTCAACTCGGACAGCGCGCACAGTTCGTAGTAGCGCCGGTCGATGCCGGCGTCGGTCATCACCAGTTTCTGCCAGCGCGGCTTGATGAAGCCGGTCGGTGCATCGGCTGGCAGCTTGCGGGCGTTGTCGGTGTTCATGCCGCGCAGCACCTCAATGGCATCAAGCACGTTTTTGGCGGCGGGCGCGGCCCGCAGCTTGAGCACGGCAAGGAATTCCGGTGCATAGCGGCGCAGGGTGGCGTAGCTCTCGCCGATGCGATGCAGGAAATCGAAGTCATCGGGTTGCGCGAGCTTCTGCGCCTCGGTGACGCTCTCGGCAAAGGAATCCCAGGACATGACGGCCTCGATGGCGGCAAACGCATCGCGGCCTGATTGCTTGGCGTCGATCAGCGCCTGACCGATGCGCCCGTACAGACGTACCTTGGCGTTGATGGCCTTGCCTGACGCCTGGAACTGCTGCTGATGCTTATTCTTGGCAGCGTTAAACAGCTTACCCAGGATGCGGTCGTGCAGGTCGATGATTTCGTCGGTGACGGTGGCCATGCCCTCGGTGGCCAGCGCCACGAGAGTGGCGTAGCGCCGTTGCGGCTCGAATTTGGCCAGGTCGGCGGGTGTCATCTGGCCGCCCTCGCGGGCAATCTTGAGCAGGCGGTTCTGGTGAACCAGCCGCTCGATGCCGGTAGGCAGATCGAGTGCCTGCCATGCCTTGAGGCGTTCGATGTGTTCCAGCATATGCCGCGAATTTGGCTTGGCCGGAGACTGGCGCAACCAAGCCAACCAGGTCGTCTTGCCGTTGTCCCGGCGCTTGAGCAGATCGTCGAGGCGGCGGCGATGCGCGTCCGCCAGTGGTTCGGCCAAGGCGTCGTAGATGCGCCGGTTAGCACGGGTGATCGCCTCGGCACTCGCCCGCTCGACGGCGTTGAGGGCGGGCAGAATGACCGACTGCCGCCGCAGGTGCCCGATCAAGGCGCTGGCCAGCACGATGCCTTTGTCGGTTTGCATCGCCAGCTCGGTCAGCATCTGGACGGCCTGCCGGTAATGGCTCATGGTGAAGGGCCGGAAACCGAACACGGTTTGCAGCTCGCTCAGGTGCTCGCGCCGGGTCTGCTCCCGCTGGCCGTACTCGTTCCAGCTTTCGACGCCGACCTTGAGCTGGTCGGCGACCAGCTTCAACAAGGGCGGGAACGGTAGTTCATCGACGCCCAGGATGACGCCGGGAAAGCGCAGGTAACAGAGCTGCACCGCGAAGCCCAGCCGATTGGCTGGCCCGCGCCGCTGTCGGATGATCGAGAGGTCGGTATCGTTGAATGTGTAATGTCGGATCAGGTCGTCCTTGGAGTCCGGCAACGCCAGCAGGCTTTCCCGCTCGGCGGCGGACAGGATGGAACGACGTGGCATATTTACTGATCCGTTCTCAAGTATTGATACAGGGTTTCGCGACTGATTCCGAATTCACGAGCAAGCTTGGTCTTTTGCTCGCCAGCCTCGACACGTTGGCGCAGTTCGGCAATACGCTCAGACGACAGGGATTTCTTCCTGCCACGGTAAGCCCCGCGTTGCTTGGCGAGCGCAATACCCTCGCGCTGACGCTCGCGGATCAGGGCGCGCTCGAACTCGGCGAACGCGCCCATCACCGAGAGCATCAGGTTCGCCATCGGAGAGTCTTCGCCAGTAAAACTGAGGTGTTCCTTGACGAATTCGATATGCACGCCGCGTTGTGTCAGCGTTTGCACGATCCGGCGCAAATCATCGAGATTGCGCGCCAGGCGATCCATGCTATGCACCACCACGGTGTCGCCGGTGCGGGCGAAGCTTATCAGCGCTTCCAGTTGCGGACGCTTGACATCCTTGCCGGATGCCTTGTCGCTAAAAGCGCGATCAACCTTGACGCCTTCCAGTTGCCGTTCCGGGTTCTGGTCGAAGGTGCTGACCCTGATATACCCAATGCGCTGTCCAGTCATGGAATTCCCTGCAAAATGTCAGGGAAGACTCTATGACCTTCAACGAGATATGTCAATAAATTCAAAATTCAATCCTATCCTGACGCAATTTACACATGGCATCTGACATCAGGTTAGGGTATGCCTCAATCTGACGGCTGCGAACCGCCAGGGACAGGCGCAATGTCAGATTCTGTCGCGGCCTTGGCGCGTGCCTGGAAGCGTTCATAGCAATCCAGCCCGCAGAAATGTTCGACGTATTCCGCGCCTTCCGGGGTGAAGGCGGCATCGAGCGGAATTTCTTTGCAGCATACGCAGCAGGTGGTGCAACTGGCAGTGTTCGGGGCGTTTGCGTTCATGGTGGTACTCCTCCAGATTGGTAGCGAAGCTCAAAGCTGCCCACTCTCGGCTGGCTGGGAAGCGGTCATGATCTTCCCTTGAAGGCCCGCAGCAGCCGCGTCACAGACAGGACAAACAAGCCGGTCAGCGTGAGGGCTGCAATACCCCAGTGCTCCCCGATGAACGCGCCGGCCGTCGTGCCGGCTAGCACAATGGCGAGAATCGGCAAATGGCAGGGACAGGTGAGCACGGCCAGCGCGCCCCACAAGTAGCCGGTGATCGGTTTGTGCGTCTCAGACGGCAAGTGCTCTGGGCTGTTCATGGCAGACTCTCCGCGTGCTGTGCCGGTTCGGTTGGCATGGCGGCCAGTTGCATTTCGAGGCTGGCCAGGGCCTCGCGCCGACGCTCGACGAGTTGCCGCAACACGGCAAGCTGCGCAGACGCACCGTCACCGTCCGCAGCATCCAGCGCCCGGCACAGCCGCGCCAGTGCGTCCAGGCCGATACCCGCTTCGAAGGCAGCCCGTACAAAGCGCAGCCGTTGCAACGCGGTGTCATCGAACAAGCCGTAGCCGCCCGTGGTGTACGCGACCGGCCGTAGCAATCCGCGCAGCAGGTAGTCGCGCACGATATGCACGCTCACCCCGGCATCAAGGGCCAGCCGGGACACTGTGTAGGCGCTCATTGAACACCTCCTTTTCCTCATCCGGCGCAGCACGAAAGCTGCTTCACGTCCTTGCTGAAGGTCTGCGCCGCGAGCTTCAGCCCTTCGACCATGGTCAGGTAGGGGAACAATTGGTCGGCCAGTTCCTGCACGGTCATACGGTTGCGAATGGCGAGCACCGCCGTCTGGATCAGTTCACCCGCTTCCGGGGCCACCGCTTGCACGCCGATGAGCCGTCCGCTACCTTCCTCGATGACCAGCTTGATGAAGCCGCGTGTGTCGAAGTTGGCAAGCGCACGCGGCACGTTATCCAGTGTTAGCAGGCGACTGTCGGTCTCGATCCCGTCGTGATGTGCTTCCGCCTCGCTGTAGCCCACGGTGGCGACCTGCGGGTCGGTGAACACCACGGCCGGCATTGCGGTCAGGTCCAGGGCCGCATCGCCGCCAGTCATGTTGATCGCCGCACGAGTGCCGGCCGCTGCCGCCACATAGACGAACTGCGGCTGGTCGGTGCAGTCGCCGGCCGCGTAGATGTTCGGGCTACTGGTGCGCATGCCCTTGTCGATGACGATGGCCCCCTGCGCATTGACGGCTACCCCCGCCGCTTCCAATGCCAGGCTGCGCGTGTTCGGTGTCCGGCCGGTGGCGACCAGCAGCTTGTCGGCGCGCAATTCACCGTGCGTGGTGGTCAGCACGAATTCACCGTCCATATGGGCGACCTGGCTGGCTTGCGTGTGCTCCAGCACCTCGATGCCCTCGGCACGGAAAGCGGCTGTCACCGCCTCGCCGATGGCCGGGTCTTCACGGAAGAACAAGGTATTGCGCGCCAGGGCCGTGACCTTGCTGCCCAGCCGGGCAAAGGCTTGCGCCAGCTCCAGCGCCACCACCGACGAGCCGATTACGGCAAGGCGTTCGGGAATGGTGTCGCTCGCCAGGGCCTCGGTGGAAGTCCAGTAGGGTGACTCTTTCAAGCCCGGAATCGGCGGGACCGCCGGGCTGGCACCCGTGGCGACCAGGCAGCGGTCGAACATCACGACGCGCTCGCCACCCTCGTTCAAACTAACGATAAGGCTCTGGTCGTCCTTGAAACGCGCTTCACCGTGCAGAACGGTGATGGCTGAATTGCCGTCCAGGATGCCTTCGTACTTGGCATGACGGAGTTCTTCGACACGGGCCTGCTGCTGGGCCAGCAGCCGCTCGCGCAAGATCGTCGGCGGTGTGGGTGGCATGCCGCCGTCGAATGGGCTTTCCCGGCGCAGATGGGCGATGTGGGCGGCGCGGATCATGATCTTGGACGGCACACAACCGACGTTGACGCAGGTGCCGCCGATGGTGCCGCGCTCAATCAGCGTGACCTGCGCGCCTTGCTCGACGGCCTTCAGTGCTGCCGCCATCGCGGCTCCACCGCTACCAATGACGACGACCTGCAACGGGCGTTCGTTGCCACTGGGCTTATCAGCGGCCCCTATCCAGCCGCGCATCTTGTCGAGCAGGCCGGCGCGGTTGTCCGTCGGTGGCGCATCGGCAAGCGTTGCCTCGTAGCCCAGTCCGGCCACGGCGGTAGTCAGCGCATCCGATGACGTGCCCGCCTCAATGGCGAGTTGCGCTGTGCCCTTCGGATAGGACACCAGCGCCGATTGCACGCCGGGCACTTTCTCCAAGGCTTCCTTGACGTGAGCCGCGCACGAGTCGCAGGTCATCCCGGTGATTTTCAGGGTGGTCATGTATTTTTCCTTTTCTGTGGTGGCTACGGCTGTTGCCGTCAGCCACGTTGTTCTGGCAATTCACAGCTGTCCGGCCCGCAGCGGCGATGTGCTGGCGAGATGAAATCCCAGACCGACACCCCAACCATCAAGGCCAGGCCGACATAGAGCAGTCCACCGCTCTGCCAGCCGTAAGCCCGCATTAAAAACACCGCTGCCAGCACCAAGATCGGGCCTATCGTGCCGAGCGCCGTGCGTCGCCACTGTCGATGATTGAGCCAAGCGATAGCATTGGCGAGTAACGCGATGCCGGCGAACATCGGCAGCAGGATGCCAATGAATAGCCCCTCGTACTGGCTCAAGAAGCCCAGTCCGATGGCCGCGCCAAAGCTGGCGATGGCAGGAAAACAGGCGGCGCAGCCCATCGCGGAAACGACGCTGCCGAGCGCGCCGGTTTTGCCAGCGATGCGCGTGATGAGTCCCATGTGTCGCTCCCGAGTTCGGTTAACGGATCAGCGTTTGAGGCTGGACGGATAGCCCGCGTCCTCGGTCGCCTTGGTCAACTTCTGGACGTTGGTCTTGGCATCGTCGAAGGTGACGACGGCCTGGCGCTTGTCGAAACTTACGTCGGTCTTGCTCACGCCCTCAACCTTGGAAAGCGCGTGCTTGACAGTGATCGGGCAAGAGGCGCAGGTCATGCCAGGCACGGACAGCGTGACGGTCTGGGTGGCGGCCCACACGGGGGCAACAACGGCAGCGAGGGCGAGGGCGGCAAACAGTTTTTTCATGATGAACTCCTGTGATTAATAGAAAAATGGCATGACGTAGGGAAATCCGAGCGAGACCAGGACCAGCGCGGCCACGATCCAGAAAATGAGCTTGTAAGTAGCTCGCACTTGGGGAATCGCGCAGACCTCACCCGGTTTGCAGGCTTGCGCCGGGCGGTAGATGCGCCGCCAGGCGAAAAACAGCGCGACCAGCGCTGCGCCGATGAAGATCGGGCGATAGGGTTCCAGCACCGTCAGGTTGCCGATCCATGCCCCGCTGAACCCCAAGGCGATCAAAACCAGCGGCCCCAGGCAGCAGGCCGACGCAAGAATGGCGGCCAGCCCACCGGCGAAGAGCGCGCCGCGCCCGTTTTGTGGTTCAGACTTTTGTGGTTCAGACATACGCTTGTCCTTTCAAATTTGGTTTGGATAGCTTAAGCTTACTTCCGTAGTTATGTACGGAGTCAAGCGATATGCAAATTAATTTTGAGAATCTGACCATTGGCGTTTTTGCCAAGGCGGCCGGGGTCAATGTGGAGACCATCCGGTTCTACCAGCGCAAGGGCCTGCTGCCGGAGCCAGACAAGCCCTATGGCAGCATTCGCCGCTATGGCGAGGCGGATGTAACACGAGTGCGGTTCGTGAAATCGGCCCAGCGGCTGGGCTTTAGCCTGGACGAAATCGCCGAGCTACTGCGGCTGGAGGATGGCACCCATTGCGAGGAAGCCAGCGGCCTGGCCGAGCACAAGCTCAAGGATGTGCGCGAGAAGATGGCCGACTTGGCACGCATGGAGGCCGTGCTGTCTGAACTGGTGTGCGCCTGCCATGCGCGGAAAGGGAACGTTTCCTGCCCGCTGATTGCGTCACTGCAAGACGGAACGAAGCTCGCTGCATCGGCGCGGGGGAGTCACGGGGTGACTACGCCTTAGCGTGCTTTATTTTCCGAATTCTGAGACGACCCCAATTAATCCCATGCACCGTAGATGAAGCCCTTCCATTACCTTTTTTCGCAGAGCAGATCCCTGCGGGGTTTCCTTCTCCTGCGAGTGATTACTTAGAGGATCGTATTGATTTAAACTCTTTGCTGATCAAGCACCCTTCAGGCACATACTTTTTACGAGTATCTGGTACTTCTATTATGGACGCACAGATTCTAGATGGAGATATCGTCATAGTAGATAGTTCGATTGATGCAAAACATGGAGATATCGTCATTGCTTCTCTCGATGGAGAGTTTACGATAAAACGACTACAAACCAGCCCTGTTATTGCCCTTATACCCCTTTTCGGGGTTCATTTGGCTGGTTCTTTTGTGTTTGGACTGCCATTTTATAAAACACGTTTCTGGACAATTTCGAGTTAGAGCTGGTGTTCAAAATTGAATTCTTCGCATAAGCAAAATTTAGAAAAAACAATGTTAGAATCCACCACAATCGCTAATGATATTTCAGGCTTTTGCTTAGATCTGTTCCATTCTGACAACTGCAACGTTGGCTATTCCAAGTCCTGTTAGAGTTTCACCGTGTACTTTCTCATCATCAGGGTCATAAAAAGTTACAACCCATTTAGCATCAGGTCTGACTGATTGCTCCAACTTCTTGAAGTAGGGTAAATCTACGTCAGCTAATGAGTGACCGAGAACATATACTTCATCAATATTGCCGAGCTTTGCAAAGAAGTCTTCATTGTTTTTTATGATCTGGTCTGTTCCCTTGAAAGTTGCTGAGAAATACTGATTGACCGCATCCTTACCACGCTCGAATGAGTAGTCATATTGATCAGATTGATATTCCATCCAACGTTCTAAATCTTCATCACTCAATCCTGATGGTGGTTCGGCAGGTTTCTCTTTGAAATTTTCAGGATCAACACCATGACCGAGAATTAACTCATCAATATGTTCATCGGCTTTCCCGTGAATGAATAGCACGTTCTTATCGGGGATTGCGTAGTATTGAGAAAGCGTATCTGTGTAGTTGAATGTGAGGTAAACAGCGTCTCTATCAATGTTTACTGATCGGCTGTGATCAAACTGAGGAAACTGTACAGCCAAAATGAACTCTTTGAATGCTTTATACAGTTCAGTGGTTAGAAGGCCAAGTATTCGCTCCATCTCAATTTCAAGCGTGTATCGGTCTCTGTCTCGAAAGTCATCTGAAGAATAGTTTGGCATTGCATCCATGTTTGCTTCCAAAACTGAATCTTTATCAAGCAGTGACATACTCGTTTCAAATTCAGACCATAAAGGGTCTGACATTGTTGTTGGAAAATCTGGGTCTAAGTCAGCAAACCCGTAATAGTCGAGCAATAGCTCATAAGTTTCCCAGTAGTTATTTTTGAGATAAAGCCCAAAAGATGTATACCTAGTGTCAAGGCCATGATGAACATCAAAGCCATTACCTATTACATATAGCTTCATGTCATTCACCGTTGATATCTAGTTCTTTGAAGCTAATGACTTCGGAGTCATTATCAGTCAGCTCAAAATATGTATCTTGGAAGTAAAACTCTTCAATGTATGCGTTAGCTTTTAATCCATCGGTATAGGCAAGTGTTATGTGGGCAGTGTATGTTTCTTTGTGTTTTACTGTTGACTCATTACTCAAGACGAATACATATTGCTTGTCTTCAGGGTCCCAAGGTGAACGGTCATAATCTGAGAATCGATAATCTGCCGTAACAACCACCTCAAATTCTACTTCGTATTCAGCCCACTCGGCATCGACATTCTGTAAGTTTTTCTTCCCAACATTCACCGAGTTGATTTCTATAGAATTGATAGTCTCATCGAAAGGATCTGCGTTTTCATAGTTGAACTCGCCATCTTCGAGAGCTTGCAGGGCATCCGCTTTGATTTGTTCTAGGAGTTGTTCGAATATTTCATCAGCAAATTTGGCTGGTTCTTCGTACGCTTTGTCGCTTCGAATAATCAAGTCAATTAGGTCATCGACATTTTCAAGATGAATGAAGTTATCTTCTTTCTCACAGAATGATTTCATATCGCCGTCGTCACTAACGATATAGGCTGAATATCCTCTAGCCAAGCTCACCTGTTTAATAGCTTCTAGCGCAAATGCATCAGGAAACTCGTGCTTTTTTGATTCTTTGCCAAAAGGAGGAAGGTTGTTGAAGTAAGCATCAAATACAACTTGAGGGTTAACAGTGCTTACATCAATTGTTTCGACGTAGCCGTTTTCGACGAAATCATCAAATTTTTCACTGATAACAGCATAAATATCATCACCTTTAATCTTGGTGAAGATGCCATGACAATCAAGGTCGGGGGTGTTTCTTAGGAACATCGCATCTCTTTGCATCTTCTTTATCATAGAAGCTGCTTCTTCAGATTTGTGTTTGAGATGGGAGTCGATCTCTTTCCTTGTCACATCAGTAATGAGCAAGTGGATTTTCTCATCCTCAATTAGTTCTTGAAGACGACCAAGAGCGTGTTGCCCAAATTGATAGTTTTTCTTTTCAAAAGCGCTTGTATCGATAAAAACTAGCCTTGTCTGTAATTCCATAATCAATACCTTGAACACATGGTGTAAATTGTCATCAAATAAATTGATAAAACAATTAAGTGGATAACCAACTAATAGCATATTGGCTCATTACAAAAATTCGGGCAAGTAACGAGTTAGCAAGGTGTGATGAGGGATAGCTTTAAATGTTTTGGGGGCAAAGGCGTGTTGGCCTAGATCACAAGTTTGCGGAGACCAGCTTCAGCACGTCCTAGGATAAAAGTTACTTCGAGGTTCAGTTCTTCTATTTGTCTTCGGATAATGCCTAGCAATACAACTGGCTAGAGATCCTCATCGTTCAAATCTAACTAAGTGACAAAACCCAGCGTATCACTTCACTTCAAATCAAAAAAGAAGTTGAAGAATTGAAGAACTATCACTATCATTTTTGCCATTCTTCATAATATTTTCAATTGGTTAGAAGGCGATTAGAGAATGAGAAACGTTGTTAGTGACGATAAAATCAGTGATTTTCGAGACTTAGTTAACTCAAACTCTAGCTTTGTGTATCAAATATACAAAGAATAAAGGTGGTAAGAATCTTTTTAACCTCGTTTGCTCTGCTATGGATTGGATCTCTGTCTCTGTTCGCCACTTAGAAAATGCGCCTGAGTTTGACAAGAACATAGATAGTAGATGTATGCAGGTCTACTCTCTGATCTCTTCAATAGACCTTATTTTCGAGTCAATAAAACAACTCCATCGAGTGTTTATAACTGATAAGAAAGATCCGTTTTATGGTGAAAAGAAATGTTTCAAAGATCGCCTCTTCGCTAATGAAGATGATAATAATTATTTTAAAACTATCAGGGCGTGTTTCGGTGCTCACCCCGTAAATCTGAATCAAGAAAACTCAAAGCGTTTCGCAAGTTGGCCATTTCAAAGTCATTTCAACACTGGCGATTTGAGTGTTCATTTGTACAGTCGAGATGTGGGTAAAGAAGACCTAACGTTAAACCTCAATATCAATGAGCTGTTGGAATTTCTCAGAATTCGATATGAGTATCTTGATGTTATTGCTGATAGGATTGAAACGCTGTTTGTTGAGTATCAACACAAACTTTCAAAAGAAAAAATTGAGACTAAATTAGATCCTTTAGAACAACTCTATGTTCTTCGTACTGAGTCAGAAAAACGATTAGATAACGATTACTATAACGGGGAGATTGACGACCTGATTATGATTTTTGAAGCGGAAGTAACTGACGCTGACCTTGTACCATTGGCTGATAAGTATAAAGAATCCCTCCTACCTCTGATTGAAGAGATTAAGACGAACCTTCAAGAAATGAACATCGTTGACCTAGCAAACGATAGTGAGCTGAGAATAAGATCTGAACTTGATAAAGAGTTACGTTATGAACTTGGTAAGTTCTACACTTGGGTTCACGGTGGCAGGTACGATCCGCTACTTGAATACTATTTTGAAAGGTTTAACGCTTCTACTGACGGTAAGTTCAAGTTCACCAAAACTGATGACATCAAACTTACGTTTCTTAAAGCAAAGCTCATGCTAACTGAATAGTGTGAACAAATTGGCTC
This sequence comes from Providencia sp. PROV272, assembly GCF_049901975.1. Taxonomy (NCBI): domain Bacteria; kingdom Pseudomonadati; phylum Pseudomonadota; class Gammaproteobacteria; order Enterobacterales; family Morganellaceae; genus Providencia; species Providencia sp. PROV272. The sequence goes on along the minus strand of NZ_CP096293.1, from coordinate 20,454 downwards.
AGCTTTTATCTTTTGCTGTTCATTACTTTTTGTATATCAAAGTTACCTCAACATCACTGTTTGAACTTTGGGTTGTAACTCATAATGGGGCAAAAGTGTGTTTCAAACTTTGTTGGCACACTTATCTAAGATAGCCATGTTGATAAAGCATAAGTTTCGATCTTTATTGTCACAATCACCACTCGACGACTACGAACCAATCTGGCATGCGAGACTGAGAAGTTTTAGACATTAATGTTATGCCACACTTAATTGTTGAGAATTAATGAGCCCCATATTAAAAAATTCTCAACTTATTGCTTCATATCGGTGAGAATTACACAAATCAGGCTACAGGCTTTGTTCAGAAAGGTTTTTCATAACATTTTAGGGTGTAAAACGTGTAACGGTGAATAATGATGGTTGTGTCATTGCACGTTCCAAGGAAGTGAAGTTGCTTGGGATCAAAATGGGGGCTCTATACTTTGAGATTCAGTCACTGGTCAAAAAGCATGACATTCAGGTTTTTAGTAGTAATTACACTCTTTATGCTGACATCAGCAACCGCGTAATGGACACACTATCAGGTTTTGCCCCACGAGTAGAAACATATAGTATTGACGAACAATTCCTTGATATGACCGGTATGCTTAGAAATTTCCCGTTAGAAGATTACGGTCGCAAGATACAACAACGAATTTTGCAGATAGCTCATGTACCGGTCGGTGTTGGTTTTGCTCAAACTAAAACACTGGCTAAACTGGCAAACCATGCTGCTAAAACATGGACCAAAACAGGCGGTGTAGTCGATTTGAGTGCTACTTCACGCCAGAAACGGCTCATGTCCCTTGTGCCTGTTAATGAAGTATGGGGTGTGGGTAGAAAAATAAGTAACCGGCTAAATGCTATGGGGATAGTTACAGCGCTTGATTTGGCTAGGGCTGAAACAACCATGATCCGTAAAACATTCGGTGTGGTTGTAGAACGCACTGTGAGAGAGCTGAACGGTGAATCTTGCATCGAGCTTGAAGAAGTAGCAAAAACTAAAGAGCAAATCATTTGTTCACGTTCATTTGGAAAAAAAATTGAGCTCTATGAGCATATGCATCAGGCTATCTGCGAGTATTCAGAGAGAGCAGCAGAGAAACTTCGAGCTGAAAAACGAGTCTGTTCCTTTGTTTCTGTTTTTATCCAAACCAGCCATTACGCCAGCGGACCTCAATACTACAACCACCGTTCTGAACGGTTAGAATATCCAAGTGCTGATACAAGAGACATAATCAATGCAGCAGTGCGTCTGTTAAAGACCATCTGGAAATCGGGAGTTAAATATCACAAAGCTGGCATCATGCTCACTGATTTTTCTGATCCATCAGTTACTCAACTTAATTTATTTTCTGATAGTAAACCCTACAAAGGAAGTGAACAATTGATGAAAACCTTGGACCAGATAAATAATCGAGGTGTTAGCAAAATATGGTTCGCTGGAAAGGGAATGGACACAAACTGGCGCATGAAGCGAGAAATGCTTTCACCGGCATACACTACGAGAATTTCAGATCTTCCCGTAGTGAAGATTTAGAGGAAATCCACCAGCGTATTCAGCAGGATTCACCGCAATCCTACAATTGCTTCAACCAGTATACCTAAATTGAGAATGTCTTTCGTTTAGAATTATATTCATATTTCTGAACATTATTAAGATAATGAAACAATCATTATCAATTTATGATTGTTGCGATATGTCATTGATATGATTATCTTTAACACTTTTACCCTCTGGAGTTGTGCGCCTTTATCTAATTGATAACAATGCACATAAATCGAAATGATGCCGTTTTCCTTATGTAACTAAGGAAAATAGAAAATCCTGTGTGATAGCCTTACGTCGAATAAAAATAATACCTAGTTACACAATGACAAGGCGAGGACTATGAATACTAACGCAGCAATTTCAACGAATAGCAGTCAACAAAATTCGAATATGAGCAAGGTACTTCTCAATGACCTACCCTACCCTACTCTGAAGAAAAATACTGAAGCGCACAATATCTCAACATTACGCAAAATGTCTGATGCATTTGAGGAAAAGGTGTGTTCGCGTGGTGATATTTATCGCGTTAACGTTGAGTTACTGTACGTACAGGAAGGTTTCAATCTTCGGGAGATTGATACTGAACATGCTGGACGAATCAAGAATTCGTATGTATCAGGTGTTTATGTTCCACCTATCGTTGTGAAAGTTATAACGGTTGATAATCTGCCACGCTTACAGATTATTGATGGACACCACAGATATTGCGCTCTACGCATGGCAATGGAAGAAGGATGCACGATTAAGGGCGTATACGTCACGGAGTTCTCAGGCAGTCAGCAACTTGAGATCGTCAATATGCTGACATCTTCAGAAGGAAAACCTTTAGCTCCGTTAGAAAAAGCTGATGGTTTCCATCGTTTACTTAGTATGGGATGGGATAAAAAGGAAGTTGCGCGATATACGAATACAAGTGTTGTTACGATCAACAGATTATTACGCTTGTTCCGAGCAGATTACAGAATCACTGATCTTGTCAGGAAGAACCTGATTACTTCTGATTTAGCTATAGAAATACTGCTTGAGTGTGAAGAAACTAATCAAGAGGCATATGATGTGATCATTGCCGGATTGCAAAAGGCAACTGATAGCGGCAAAAATAAAGTTACGCGGAAATTTGTACCTTCAGCGAAGAAAGTACCTTTTTCAAAAAAAGAAATACATTCTGTGTTTTCACAATTAAGTGAAATCCGCACAACAATTCACGACAAAGTTGCTGATATTCAAGAAAATGATGAAACAGTGACGGTCGAAATGCCAGTAACAATTGTGACCCTGCTTAATGATGTACTTCAGAAATTTGCGAATGATGAATCAGCCGCATCTAATGATGATGAGAACGAACCGCACGAAACCGAATCTAACACTGAAGCGATTCAGGCTTAACTATGGAATTACTTAACAAGGTCCAACTGATCGCAAGATTAGGTTCGTCCCCGAAAGATAATCTGAAGTATTCAGAACGTAACGGTGAGGCTATGACCTACTTCTCTGTTGCAATTAACCGGCATGACTCGAAAGGAAACCCGATTACAGATTGGTTTAACATTAGTGCATACGGAAAAATTGCAGAAATAGCAGCTAATTTTGGTCAGAAAGGACAACTTGTTTACATCGAAGCAAGGCTACAACCGACTAATAATTCCTGTTCTATAATAATGAATTACCAGACAGGTGTGTTTAGAGTATTACCTAATAGTAAAAATACAAATGCTGGAGAGCAGAATGGCTAAGGCAGACCAAATTTCAAATTGTAACGTTAAAAGTCCTAATTATGTGATGGCTGAAATGAAACGAGATCAAACAGTTCTAAACTATGCCCTATTTAAAGCGCGTGAGAAGCTACACGAGCTCAAACACCTAATGAATACGTCACAGTGCAGTGAAAGTGAAATTATGCGCTATAACGGGGTTCTGGAGATGCTGGATAGCATATTTTCATCAGATGAAAAGGAACGTCAGGACTTATATCACTCTATGATCATGTCTGGTGTACAAATCATGTCCGGTAAGTTAAGTGGTGAGAACCAACAAGCCGTGTTAGAAGCAACGACACCAGATCAATTGTATGAGGTTTTAAAAGCTTCGGAAACTGAGGTGTGGACTGAGTTGCAACTACTATGTGAACAGCAGAACAACCTAAACTAAGAATAAAAATGAAACTTACAATATCCTTACCTTTCATACTGATAACTTCACTGATCGCAGTGCCAGCATTGGGTAATGGTTATTCTGCAATGGAAGGGATTGAAGGACAGCGATATTCTGATTTAGAGAAATACAAAGCCAACTGTCCGGCTTGTATGAGTGTTGTTCAAAACATTATAGATATCCGCTATCGGGCATGTGCACAATCAGTCACGGTAGATGATGTGATAATTAGGGACCCATTATATGGCTATTTGAATAGTATGAAATTTATGCTAAATAATGATTTGTATAATCAAGTATTGTCTATCGTTATTAATGAGAAGGACTGTATTGATAGCTTAAATTGGCTTGAACGAGCCAACTTAAAAATTGAATCATTGGTAAATAAGCCAATTTAGTAAGTGTAAGCCCATAACTCCCAGCGGTACAATATCGTTAACAGTCGCCATTTTTCTTCATTAGCATTGTTTACGAACCTTTGCGTAACAAATAACGCCGTATAGCGGCGTTATCACCAAAATATGAATTTATTGTATATGTCAGATAACATCTCAACAACAATTTAGTTAAGAACAAAAAGTAGTCGATTTTGATTCAACGTGACAGCTATCCCTATTGCAAATTTTAGGAAAAAATGCATTAATCAAGGTAAATTTAACATATGGAAAGGAATATCTATGTCAGAAATGATTTACTTAACGCTAAAGGGAAACAAGCAAGGGCTTATCTCTGCGGGTTGTTCGAGCTATGATTCAATTGGTAATAAATATCAAGATGGTCATAAAGATCAGATACTTGTCTACTCAACAACCTATGATCTAGCACGAAAACAAAATGTATCTCACGCGCCATTCATCTTGATAAAAGCCGATGACAAATCCTCCCCCCTTCTGTTAACTGCAATGTCAAATAATGAGATTTTAGAGTGCCTTTTTGAATATTATCGCGTAGATAAAAGCGGGGTAATGATTCCTTACAAAAAGATTTTGCTTACTAAAGCATCCATCATCCGTCTTACAAATGAGTCACCGAACTCATTGACTGAAAATGAAATGCAACCATTTGAAAAAGTTTCAATAATATACGAAAGTATTACTTGCACACATAATACTGCTAACACTTCAGGATATAGCATCAGAAATGAATCAGTCATGTAGGTATGACAATGAAAATAAATGATGTGTACTTTAATAGATTCAACGTTCCCATCGTAAGTTCACCAGACCCTTACCGTGATTCATTAATAGATGATCCAGTTAAAATCTTTATAGTTGTTAATTACAATTGGGGGATTGGGCATACAGGTATAGTGGTTGGAGAAGGTGAAGATGCACTTTTGTATGACCCATCAGGGGGATACTCTGAGTGCCCTTCCAGAGAGTGCTATAATAATATTGAAGAATTACGAGCGCCACGTAGTTCAGGTGAATTTTTCCAATATCCTGAGTTTAATTGGGATGATTACCTTTCTTTTCAATTATGGGATGGTCCAGACGTTCAGATAATTGAATTTGTAGTGCCTAGAGTTCAAGCAGAAAAAATAAAAGAGTTAATATTTGAACATGGCGGAGCTGGATGGGCTATGTGTTCAGAAACAGTGTTTTATATACTTAAAGACAGTGGCGGTATATTTAACTCTTTGGATAAAAAGATTTTCTTCCGCGAAGATCCTTGGAATTTCAGAGAGAAATTAATTGACCTACATTACCCAAAACGCGGGGGGGTCATTTCAGGTGCTTATTAAATCTAATTTTTTTATCCCGTTAATATCACTGTTTATAAGCATTGTTCTTTTTTACTTAGAAACGGTGCATGAATACTTTTTTAAACTTTACCCCCATTCTGTAAATTCTAAAATAGTTATTGAAATACAGAAATTGCTATCATATTCATTTTTTTGTTATCTAATTCTTCTTACATTGGCAACGACATTTTTCATTAAAAATGTTAAATTTAACAAAAAACACCGTTTTATCTTATACTTTGTAATACCCTACATAATTAATATTATTGTTTGGTATTTTAATGGATATCAAGCTATTAATTACAGAAATAATTCAGTAATGATATCTGATTTTTTATTTACGTCTTATATCTTACACTTCGTTTTTGTAATTCCTATCATTGCATACATACTGGATTACACTTTTAGTTTTAAAATACAAAAGTGAATACAATCTCACTACATCTAAATCAAAAATCCCTCAACCAGGGGTCCGCTTGGAAAACGGAAATTATCCCACGCTAAGACTATATTTTGTACAGCAGTGGAGAAGGATGAGAGACCAGCAGTTCATTAACAGGGACTCCTTTTTGCTTAAGCGGCTCAATGGTTCTTTCTATATAAACCGTATTCCAGAGTGTTATCGCCGCCGTATGTAGTGTCAGCGCCGGTGGCGTGGTAACGCTGATCCTCTCACCCCCAGATCCCTGATTTCATTCAGCCGGTGCATGAAGGATGCTCGCCCAAGGGCCTCACCCTTATTCAGCCCCACCTGTATGCATCGGCCTAAGCCTTTATCGCAAAATCAGTCCAGCATAAACAGCGTCCGATCTCTGCAGAAAATCGCCCTCTGCGCTACGAGTTTGAACGCATTTACTCTGTTTATAGGTAACATTCGCTCCACGATATAATGATATCGGCAACGTATTCAGCATCCTGAGTATGAGTCAGAAGGTGATCCGCCTTACCCAACGAAATGAAACTCTTGGGATGCTTTGCTGCTTTGAATATTTTTTCGGCCTGCTCAATTAACACAGTATCATCTTCAGTCGCATGAAAAATAAGCAGAGGCTTGTTCATGGCGAACACCTTATGAGCGATTTTGTGTTCCTGAATATTGTCCAGCATCTGTTTCTTTAAGGTAAATACCCGCCCGGCCAGCTCAACGGGATAGGCTCCATGCTGGTTAATGTTTTCAACATCATCCTTAAAAAGACGTTTTACGTGTGTCAGTTCTCCGGGTGATCCTATGGTGACAACGGCCTTTGCCTCAGGAACTTCGCCGGCAATAGACAGAATGGCCGATCCCCCCAGGCTATGGCCGATGAGCAAAGAAGGCGCTTCGTACTGTCGGCGGAGATAATCTACCGCGCAAAGCAGGTCCGAAATATTGGATGAGAAGTTGGTGTTGGAAAAATCCCCTTCGCTGTTTCCCAGACCAGTAAAATCAAACCGGAGAACGGCGATAGCATTCTCTGTCAGTTTCCGCGCAATACGCGCCGCGCCTTTGAGGTCTTTGCCACACGTAAAACAATGAGCTAACAGCGCAAACGCTTTAGGATTTTCAGGAAGTTCAAGCAATCCGGCCAGTTCTTCACCAGCCGCATTTTTGAACGTAAATTTTAGTTTTTTCATAGGATATTCCAGGTCTTAAACTGATTTCATATGTTTGATCGCAGGGAAAAATAATCTTCTGCTCTGCATCTGGCATTACGCGTTTTCCTTCCTCTACTGGGGATGTGAAACAGAATTCATTCCGAATGCCTGTCCTCACCTTCCAGTTTGAAAGCTGATTATTGCTTCCTGTTCGGTGATCACTTACGCTATGCTACCAACTAGATGGTAGTTTACAAGAATTTTATGAGGTCTCACTGAATGGCCAATTGCGCGCTCATTCTTAAAATATCCCTGGCAATGCTGGCATTTGCTGCAAACTCTATTCTGTGCCGTCTGGCCCTGCAGGGAGGCCACATTGATCCCCTTTCATTCAGCAGCCTCAGGCTGGCCAGTGGTGCACTCGTCCTGTCACCTTTCTTGTTTTATCACGCAAAAACTACATTATCGCTGTGGCGTCCGCTGAGCGGATTTTACCTCATGGTGTACGCAGTGCTCTTCTCTGTCGCCTATATCCATCTCGATACCGGGGCAGGTGCGCTGTTACTTTTTGGTGCCGTACAGTTTGCGATGGTGATCCACGGATTATTTAAAGGGGAATCACTCTCCGTTATGCGGGCTTGCGGTTTAGTTATTGCTCTGGCAGGAATTGCTGCCCTGCTGTTACCCGGGGCGAAGGCACCGCCGCTTTACAGTGCACTTATGATGATCGTTGCCGGATTAGCCTGGGCCGCCTATTCCGTCAGGGGGAGGGCGGGCCAGGCGGCCGGGGCTTCAACGGCGGCAAATTTTGTACTCGCCACGCCGATGGCTCTCGCTCTTTCGTTGCTGTTTATGAAGCAGGGTCACTATGATGCTGCGGGCATTGCTTTGTCATTGCTGTCCGGTGCCGCCGCCTCAGCCGGTGCATATGTATTGTGGTATACCCTTTTACCCTCTCTCGGCTCTATCACCGCCAGTACCCTTCAGCTCAGCGTTCCCTGTCTGGCAATGCTAGGGGGTGTGGTATTCCTGGATGAATCACTGACGGTCAGAACGATATTTTCTGCCCTGGCGGTGCTGACTGGCATTGTGATGGTGACACGCGAGAAATCCCCCCGTCAGTCGATGACAAAGGCGAGAGAACCTTAATAACGCAATTAATTCATGCAGTTGTGATGATTCTCTTATGTTAATCACACGAGCCAGTTTTCCCGCTCCGGCATCAGACTGACAGTAATACTGAGGTCGACGTTTCTGACTACACCTAAGGCAGGTTTATGAAATGAAATATGATTTTGATGAGTACGTAAGCAGAGAGAAAACAGACAGTCTCACCGTGGACGGCTGGCGGGAATACCTGTTTTCGGGACAGTCCGAATTTGCAATGCGGTATCCGGCAGAAGGGCTAATCAACCTCTGGGTTGCTGACATGGCTTTTGCCACACCAGAGCCGATTCTTCAGGCCATCAGAGACCGTCTGGATAGAAAAATACTCGGCTACACTAAAATCTACGACGAAGAATACTATGAGATCTTTGGCAGCTGGTGTGAGCGACAATATGGTCACCGTTTCAAAACGGAAGACATTGTGCTGTCTCCGGGCATTATTCCCGCGCTGAACCGTCTCGTCCCGCTTCTGACCGACATGGATGACAGTATTCTTATTATGACGCCTTCATATGGCCCGTTTAAAAAGGCGGGTGAATACAGTCAGCGTCGCGTGGTGTACTCGGCGTTAAAAAAATCAGCAGGCGGCTGGGAACCTGACTGGGAAGACTTTGCACGCAAAGCCAGTCAGGCCGATTTACGTGTGAAAATTCTTTTCCTGTGTAATCCGCATAACCCGACCGGACGAGTCTGGCGGCCTGATGAACTTAAGCGGATTATTGAAATTTGCCTGGCCAATGACATCTGGGTGATATCTGACGAAATTCACTGCGACCTGTCCCGAAGCGGTATCGGTCATACACCGGCCGCCTCTCTTTTCCCTGATTCTACACGCATTATTACCTGCATGTCCTCGAGTAAAACATTCAATCTGGCCGGGAATTTGTTGGCAAATATTATTATTCCGGATCCCGGTGTCAGAAGCGAGTGGCGTCTCAGACACGACGAGTTCATCTCTCCACTGAGCCTGGCAGCAAACAAAGCGGCGTGGAGTGAATGTGATGACTGGCTTGTCCATCTGAGGGAATATATTGACGGCAATTTCCAGTACCTGCACGACTATCTCAAAAGCTATTTACCCGAAACCAGGTTCTCGATCCCCGAAGGGACATATCTGGCCTGGATAGATATTAGCCGCTACCTGCCCGACACCGCAGGTGAGGATTTATCGCTGTATTTTGCCCGGGAGTCAGGGGTCCTTCTTGAAGGGGGCTTGCTGTTTGTCGACAATGGGGACGGATATATCCGGTTAAATCTGGCCTGCCCACGGAGTATGCTGACAGCAGGGATGAAAAGAATTTCACAGGTACTGCGGATACCGGCTCCTCATCGTGTATAACCCCTTTCTCTCTGGCCGTTTTGTCCTGTCAGGATGTCGTCAGAACCCGGCATAACACCCTGTGCCGGGAACACAAAAGGCACGGATGAACAGGTCGTGAATATTCTTAGTGAAGCCTGCTGATGACATGTCTGGCGACAAAAAAATGCCGCCCTTAAGGGGCGGCTTATGCCAGCGTCACGGGGTTATCGTCTGACCGCCATGATGCCCGCATCGACATCCCAGATAGCGCCCGTCACCCATGAGGTTTTGTCAGACAACAGGAAGAGAATAGTGTTTGCCACATCTTCGGCAGTTCCGACGCGTCCCAGCGGGTGGAAATCGTTCAGCGACTTCATAGCATCTGCGATATCCGCTTTGTCCATGAAGCCTTCGTATATCGGCGTATGAACAATCCCGGGAGACACCGCGTTGACACGAATACCCGCGCTGGCCAGCTCAATCGCCAGATTACGCGTCAGGGCATGCAGACCCGCTTTTGCCATTGAATAGGCCGAGGCCGGCGAGTCACCCAGTGCAGCCTGAGCACCAATCGAACCGACGTTGACGATAGACCCTTCGAGCTTCGCGGCGAGCATGTTCTTCACGACATCCTGTGTAATAAAGAACGTGGCTCGGTTCAGCGAAAGATACATGTCATAATCGGCAAAGCTGTGCTCGGTAAATCCTTTGGGCATGAAGATACCGGCGGCATTCACCATCAGGCTGATATCGCGATGGTGAGCATTAATTTCCTGACGGATAGTTTCCATACCTTCTTCGGTCATCAGGTTCGCCGCGATGACCGCAACCGGTCCCAGAGGGCTCAGTTCTTTTTGCACCGCTTCGGCTTTGTCTTTTTTATTCCCGGTCAGCACGACACTGCCGCCCGCTTCCAGTACCATGCGTGCCACGGCCAGGCCCATGCCGCTGGTACCGCCGACGACGAGCAGTTTTTTACCTTTGAAAAAAGTGTTCATTTTCTGACTCCATTACTGGTGGGTAAGACGTTGCCGGCAGCGTGAAACTGCCGGCGGTTGACGGATTAAATACTGCAGCCATCCGTTCCGCAGGTCTGACCCGCAGTGGCTGAAAATTCGGTTTGCTGTTCATCCCAGACCTGACGCAGGGCATTCAAAAAGTTATCTGCTGCCTGAGCCCCGCTGATGGCATATTTTTCGTTCATCACAAAAACCGGAACGCCGCTGAGGCCAATAGACTGTGCGTGGGCTTCATCGTCGGAAACGGTGGCGCGAAAATCGTCATTTTCCAGGGCGGCTTCAGCGTCAGCTTTCGGCATACCGGCTTCTACGGCCATGGCAACGAGCTGCTGACGGTCAAAGAGAGAGCGACCTTCGGTGATACTGCCATGATAAAAACGTTCTTCCACCGCGTCCGCAATTCCGGCCTTACGCGCGGCAACCAGCAGGGTGTGTGCATCTTCTGTATCACCAAACATCATGCCGTCGAAGTTGTAGATCAGACCTTCAGATTTACCGGCGGTGCCCACCTGATTCATCATCAGCTCCGCTGAATGCTGACTGCCCAGCTTTTTAACGATGGCATCCTTAAAAGGCATCGCGGGAGTACCACCGGCCAGACGGTAGCTGTGATGGCGGATCACCACCTGGTCGCGAAATTCAAAGCGATTCAGACCCTGTTCAAATCTTTTTTTAGCAATCCAGCACCACGGGCAGACCAAATCTGACCAGATATCGATGGTAAGGGTGGGTTTCAGCGTTTGCATAATGATTCCTCAAAGACGTTGGGCGGTCGGATCTCACTTATCAGAGAACCGCGACCGTATGGGATTTATTGCGCCTGCCAGACCGGGTAATCGGTATAGCCTTTTTCCGGGGAACCACTGACGCCGTAGTAGGTGGCGCGGTCACTTTCTGCCAGTGGCCAGCCGTTTTGCATTCTTTCAACCAGATCCGGGTTAGCGATGTAGGGCACACCAAATGCCACCAGATCCAGCTCATCATCTTCCAGAGCCTGCTCTGCGATATCACGGGTAAAACCGCCGGCAGCGATGATGGTGCCTTTAAACGTGTTGCGAAAACGGCGGCGGAAGCCTTCCGGAAGTGGCGCTTTGGTGTACACCGGCTGATAGTAAAGGTGTACGTAGGCCAGTTCCCGCTGACCGAGCGCGTCGGTGATGGCTGACCAGGTTTGCTCTTCACCTTCATACGGCGCGAGGTCATAAATGCGGCCGAACGGTGACAGGCGCACGGCAACGTGGCTGTTACCCACGGCTTCCGCCACGGCGTCAATGGTCTCCAGCAGGAAACGCTGACGATTTTCCACCGAGCCGCCGTATTCGTCGGTGCGGGTGTTCAGTTCGCTACTGAGGAACTGGTCAAAGATGAATCCGTTTGCCGCCATGATTTCCACGCCGTCAAAGCCGGCTTCCATCGCCAGGCGTGCGGAGTGCACGAAGTCTGCAGTGATGCGTTTAACTTCATGCGTTTCCAGCGCGCGTGGCTGGCTTGGTACAACCGGGCCCGGTTCTCCGGATTCGGTCAGCGCAAAAACGGTGGTATTGACCGCCTGAACGGTGCCCGCTGAAACCGGCGCTATGTGGCCTGGCTGAAGAGAGACGTGAGACATACGGCCGACGTGCCAGAGCTGCGCGAAAATACGGCCACCTTTGGCGTGAACCGCTTGTGTCACCTTACGCCAGCCCTGGACGTGTTCGTCGTTGTAGATACCAGGGGTATAAAGGTAACCCCGGCCTTCTTCTGAAACCGGCATCCCTTCGGTGATGAGCAGGCCAGCAGAAGCACGCTGTGCATAGTACAAAGCCACGACCTCATCCGGCACGTCATTCATGGTGCGGGTGCGGGTCATCGGTGCCATGACTACACGGTTTTTTAACGCCAGGCCAGACAGATTGTAGGGGGTGAAAAGCTTACTCATCGTATACCTCACAAAAAACAAAAAGGAGTATCCCGGCAGGGATTTGCACAGCCCGGCAGTATCATCGACTGGACGTCGCGCACTGGAGTTGCATAAACATCTGATGGGTGGCAATATACCAACCATCTAGTAGGTAGGTCAATGGGTGTGTCGTATTTTTTTGTCATAACGCAGCCATTTCTGAATTGTCACTCATTTTGCGAGGTCATCACCATGCGTACATTAACAGCTTATAACGAAGATAATTTCCGCCAGATAGAGCAGTACAAAGGAATATCGGTGGTACGTTTCTCTGCACCCTGGTGTCCGCCCTGTCAGGCCAGCGAAGAAATGTTCAGTCAGTTTGCAGACCGGCTCGATAGAGATATTCAGGTGGGGAAAGTCAATGTAGATCAGGCGCCGGTGCTGACAACCAAATACGAGATCTGGGGGCTGCCGTCTGTGCTGATATTTCATGAAGGGCAATTAGTTAAACGCATACCGGGTGTGAAACCTGCATCGGTATATGCTCAGGCTATTGCGGACATAAAAAAAGGGCAGTAATGCCCTTTTAACGTGGAATTTATTAATGCTTAACCGCGTGCCTGACCGACGGCATCCAGAGTGCGGGCTGAATAAATGACCGCCGCGCCAGCGTTGAGGTTAATCGCCACGCCCAGCGCTTCAGCAATTTCAGCGTCGGTTGCACCGGCTTTCACAGCGGCGTCGGCGTGAAAAGCAATACAGCCGTCGCAGCGGGTTGTGACTGCGCACGCCAGGGCAATGAGTTCACGCACTTTTGCGCCCAAAAGGTCAGTTTTGTTACCTGCGTTGCCCAGGGCAACCACGCCTTTCATGGTCTCGGGGGTCAGTTTGCCCAACTCGCCTAAACGTTGCATTAACTCTGAGCGATAGTTGTTCCAGTCCAGCATAGTGTCATTCTCCTGAATGAGGGGTATTAAGAAGCAGTTTTATATACTTAAGGCTGTTGGCGAAGACTTCGGGTCTGGCCGTTGCATGCGCCACTACGCTTGAGCCTTCACAGACATTAATGATCATCAAAGCAATATCTGATGGTTCGGCATGGGATGAAAACTCACCTGACTCCATGCCCGCCCTGACGACTTTTGTGAGCCACTCGATTTGCATATCGAAATAAAGTGATGTCTGTACAGTAATTGCCTGAGGCAGATTGGCGGTCTCTGCTGACAACGCACAACACAGTGGCAGTAGCGAAGCTTTATGGCTTTGCGCGAAGATATCGATGTAAGCCGCAATTCTTCTATCCGCGCTTTTCTCAGTCGCCTCTATCTGCTCAAATACGCGTTGTGTATCAGAGAACGCCTGTATTACCACCTGCTCACCCAGAATATCTTTGGTCGGGAAATGGTGATGAATACTGGCCTTGGTGATACCCACTATTTTTGATAAATCAGCATAGCTGAATGCTGAATACCCTTTTTCGCGCATCAGGTGTTCTGCTTCGCTGAGCAGCCGTTCCCGTGTCATGGTTGTCATAATTACTCCATATAATCTACTAGTTGATAGATTATATTGTTGCTATTTTTCCGTAGCAAGTTGTATCACTGACTCAGTATCGTGCAGAGCTGAACGTCACTGCCATCCTGCATTCTGAATGGCAGCATTACATCTCTGACATCACGCCAGGCGTGTAATCATTTCAACCGGATTAGCCAGAGTATCGTGGATTGGCGAATTCTTTTGCATTTCGCTGACCAGCGCTTCTAACTCCTCGCGACTGGCGGTCTTGCTCGTAAGGTGAACATCGACGCGAATAGATTTCGCACCTTTACGCACGTTGCTGTCCAGCCCAAGGAAGCCGTTGAGGTTGATATCGAAATTAAGATCCAGCTCGATACCGTCCAGGTCGATCCCTTTTTCAGCAGCCATCATGGTAAGGGTGGCGGTATAACAGCCAGCCAGCGCCTGCATGATGTATTCAGTCGGGCTCATGCCGGTATCGGTGCCGAGTAAACCTGCGGGTTCATCACCGATATTAGAAAATTTCCCCACACGGCTGGTATCGATAACGCCGTTCTGGATTGTGGCGCCGGTCTCTGTGCGAACGGTTAATCCGCCGCTGGAACGGGCTTTCATCTGGAAAGTCAGGTTACCCAGGCCAGGCTGGCTGCGAACTGCTTCACGGGTATTGTGGATCGCAGCTGCGTCTGCAGAAGGTTTAACGGTAGTAGACATAATGGCTCCTGTAATTTCTTGATAAAAGGTATAGCTGGTGTAATCAGTACCAACCATCTAGTTGGTAGATTAATATCGCGAACCTCTTTTGTCTACTCTTTTATAAAAAATAGGGGGAAAAGAACCCAGCAGGCTGTTTTATTTCATAATAACCATTTGATTTTTTTATAATCTTCCCAGCCGCTCACTCTTGCAGCAATCCAGCCTTTACCCGAAGGATAGTCTGGCGGGTGGTATTAAATTCCCGGGCAATAGCACTGATACTGATGCCAGCATTTAGGCGCTCTGTCACTGTTTGCTTTTGTTCCTCGCTCAGGATGGGGGGCGACCGAAGCGTTTTCCAGCCGCTTTTGCCCTCGCAATACCTGAATACGTTCGCTCAAGCAGCAAATCCCGCTCAAACTCCGCTACAGCAGAAATTACCTGCATAGTCATTTTTCCGGCCGGACTGGTCAAGTCAACGCCTCCGAGTGCGAGACAATGAACGCGAATATCTAAAGCCGCCAGTTGCTCTACTGTTTTTCGGATATCCATCGCATTACGACCCAGACGGTCAAGTTTGGTGACAATCAGTACATCCCCATTTTCCATGCGATCTAGCAACCGGATAAATCCGGGGCGTTCGCTGGCAGCAACCGAGCCACTGATATGCTCCTCAATAAGTCGTTGGGATCTGATGGCAAAACCCGCCGCTTCAATTTCACGACGCTGGTTTTCTGTGGTCTGTTCCAGAGTTGAGACCCTGCAGTAGGCAAAAACACGTGACATGGGAAACTTTCCGTACGAAATGGATGTCCGAATTATAACGTGTGTCCGAAATTAATTTCACTAAGTTTCGGACATGTGCTGTAAGTGGTGTACGAAACCTACCGGTTTCGGTCACAGCGAACAAATAACAGATGAAAACTATACGCGAGGGAGGCATTTATGCCACGGCGACAGATACTGAGCAGCGAAGAGCAGGAACGCTTACTGGTTATACCAGATGATGAAATTATTCTGACCCGAATGTGTTTTCTGAACGAACCGGATATTGCGCTCATTAATAAGCACCGAAGGCCAGCGAATCGCCTGGGCTTTGCTGTATTACTCTGTTATCTGCGTGGACCTGGATTTATTCCGGACAAAAGCAGTGCTCCTCACAATGGCGTTGTATCCAGGGTTGCTTCCCGACTGAAACTTCAGCCTGATTTATGGCCGGAATATGCATCCAGAGAGCAAACCCGCTGGGAACATCTGACCGAACTTTATCGCTACCTGGAACTATCCCCGTTCAGCCGGTCAATGCAAAAAGACTGTATCCGTCATCTGCACCCCTATGCCATGCGAACTGACAAAGGATTTATGCTGGCGGAAGAAATGCTCAGCTGGCTACATAACAATAATGTTATTTTCCCTTCTGTTGAAGTGATCGAACGGACGCTTGCCGAAGTCGTCACGCTCGCTAACAGATCGGTATTTTCGACACTTACCGCGCAACTGGAAAAGCAGCATAAATCAGCACTCGACAGCCTGCTCATATCAGAGGGTGAACAACCTTCCCGTCTGGCATGGCTGCTACAGCCTCCGGGTAAAATAAACGGTAAAAATGTGCTGCAACATATCGACCGGCTTAATTCCATCGCTGCGCTGGGGTTGCCTGATGGTATTGCACTTTCCGTTCACCAGAACAGGTTGCTTAAACTGGCGCGTGAGGGCCGGAAAATGAGCAGCAGGGACCTGGCAAAATTCACCGATGTCAGACGTTACGCTACGCTGGTTTGTATAATAACAGAGGCCAGGGCCACCCTGACTGACGAAGTGATTGATCTGCACGAGCGTATCCTGGGTAGTCTGTTCAGCAGGGCAAAACGCACGCAGGCCGAACGGCTCCAGCAAACGGGAAAGCTTATTCAGAGCAAGCTGAAGCAGTACGTTACCGTCGGGCAGGCGTTACTTAACGCCAGAGAATCCGGGGAAGATCCCTGGACTGCAATAGAAGATGTCCTTCCCTGGCAGGAATTCATCAACAGCGTGGAAGAAACGCGGTTTCTTTCCCGTAAGGGCAATTTCGACGCGCTTCATCTGATCACCGAAAAATACAGTACGTTGCGTAAATATGCCCCGCGTATGCTGTCAGCATTGCAGTTCATGGCGACACCTGCGGCGCAGGCGCTCAGCGATGCGCTGGACACCATAACGGAAATGTACCGTAAACAACTTCGTAAAGTGCCGCCATCAGCGCCAACAGGGTTTATCCCTGAAAGCTGGCGAAAACTGGTGCTCACGCCTTCAGGCATCGACCGCAAGTACTACGAGTTTTGCGTACTGAATGAACTCAAGGGTGCATTACGTTCCGGTGATATCTGGGTAAAAGGATCGC
Organism: Providencia sp. PROV272; assembly: GCF_049901975.1. Lineage (NCBI taxonomy): Bacteria > Pseudomonadati > Pseudomonadota > Gammaproteobacteria > Enterobacterales > Morganellaceae > Providencia > Providencia sp. PROV272. The sequence goes on along the minus strand of NZ_CP096293.1, from coordinate 3,449 downwards.
GCCGCTACAAAAATTTTGATGATTATCTCATCCCGACTGCTGAGTTTGAGAAATCCCGACATAATGACCAGTTACAGTTGGCCGTTCAGACCGATAGCCAGGCATACCTTCAGGCCCGTATGACTCTTCTTGCATCTCGGCTGGAAGAAGTTAACGCGATGGCGCTTGCCGGTGATTTGCCCGATGTAGATATCTCAGATAAAGGCGTAAAAATCACTCCTCTGGAGAACAGCGTTCCTTCAGGTGTTTCGCCCTTTGCAGATTTGGTCTATGGCATGCTTCCCCATCCGAAAATTACGGAGATACTGGAAGAAGTTGATAGCTGGACGGGATTTACGCGTCACTTCGCGCACCTCAAAAATAATAACGTCAGACCAAAAGATGGAAGACTGTTGCTGACCACCATTCTGGCTGACGGCATCAACCTTGGGCTGACAAAAATGGCGGAATCCTGCCCTGGGGCCACAAGATCGTCACTCGAAGGTATTCAGGCATGGTACATCAGGGATGAAACTTATTCAGCGGCACTGGCCGAGCTGGTCAACGCACAGAAAGAGCGGCCTCAGGCCGCATTCTGGGGCGACGGGACAACATCGTCGTCAGACGGGCAGAACTTTCGGGTAGGCAGTCACGGACGTTATGCCGGTCAGGTCAATCTTAAATATGGTCAGGAGCCGGGCGTGCAGATTTATACGCATATCTCAGACCAATACAGCCCGTTCTACGCCAAAGTGATCAGCCGGGTGCGCGACTCAACCCACGTGCTTGATGGCCTGCTGTACCATGAAAGCGATCTGGAAATTACCGAGCATTACACCGATACCGCAGGCTTCACTGAACATGTTTTCGCCCTGATGCACCTGCTGGGATTCGCTTTTGCGCCAAGGATCCGTGATCTTCATGACAAGCGGCTGTTTATTCATGGAAAGGCCGAGCGCTATCCGGGGCTTCAGTCTGTCATATCAACAACCTGCCTGAATATCAAAGACATTGAGTCGCACTGGGATGAGGTATTGCGCCTGGCAACCTCGATTAAGCAGGGGACAGTCACCGCATCACTGATGATGAAAAAGTTAGCCAGTTACCCAAAACAGAATGGACTTGCCAAAGCGCTGAGAGAGATTGGCCGCATCGAACGGACACTATTTATGCTGGACTGGTTCCGTGATCCCGGTCTGCGCCGACGCGTGCAGGCGGGGCTGAATAAGGGTGAGGCCCGTAATGCCCTTGCGCGAGCGGTCTTTTTGCACCGTCTGGGTGAAATAAGGGATCGTGGGCTGGAGAATCAGAGTTATCGCGCCAGCGGGCTGACATTACTGACAGCAGCGATCACGTTGTGGAACACGGTATATATAGAAAGAGCTATTGAGTCACTAAAACGAAAGGGTATCCCGATAAATGAGCAACTGGTCTCTCATCTTTCTCCCCTGGGCTGGGAACATATCAATCTGAGTGGAGATTACGTCTGGCGTAATAATCTTAAGCTGGGATCCGGAAAATACCGCTCATTACGTACAGTCGATACCGCTTTGTACAAAAAACAGTCTTAGCGTGGGATAATTTCCGTTTTCCAAGCGGACCCCAACCACACCAATAAAAAAAAACGCCACAATGTGGCGTTATAACCCTAGTGTTGGTACTTATTATAATCATATAACGTATGGCAAAAACAATTATACACATTAACACCTATGTGTATATGTGTTAATGTGTATTTGTGTGGAGTTAATCACAAAAACACGTATGTGTTTATGTGTGTTTACACGAGTGAGGATGTTTTAGGTTTTATAGACAATAAGCCTAATATCTAGGTGAAGATTAAATTACACAAACAATAATGAAAGGCAAAAACACTGCCAGTTAGAGTAGAGGACCGGATCATGTTTGTTTTTAAAGAAGATACGTTCCAACGGAACCCCAGTAATCCATGTCCAGATAATGAATTCAATAGTGACGTGATTGATTTTATAAAGGAAATAAGAAAGTTTTATCCTGAGTTAGAACATTGGAGCAATACCGGTGTACTGTTTGCTTGGGAAGGATATCTGCAAGATGTATACGCGGTCGGTTGGACTGAATTGGTACGCAAGAGAGAGAACGGCTTTCTCGCATACTGCTACATATCGCAGTTACGACCATGCTTTGATTTTGGTGGAACAGGGACATACAACACTGAAGTTTGGGATCTTGGAGAGCAAGAGCCGTGGAAAAAACAACTATTGCCAAAACTACCAGATTGGCTCGAATAATTGAGCATGAGGCACTTTTGTTTTGAATGTTACCTAGTGAAATTGAGATAAAAGTACAATAAAAAGGGATGAAATATCATCCCTATAAAACCACTACCTATTCATTTTCCTTTAGCCACTGATGAACATAATCTGATATTACATCTTTCATTGTGGTGTTTCGTTTGACACATGCAGCTTTGAATCGAATTTGAGTATCTTCGTCAAGATCTACATTAATGCGTTTGGTTTTTGTACTTTTATCAAGAATTTTATCTAAGTCTCTGTTTTCACCGAATTTCATTTTCTGTGAATTTGCTGATTCGTTAACTTTTTTAAGTGCCATAAAGTATCTCTTTTAATTTCAAAACACATATGCGCTTATGTGTTTTAGAGCATATGTGTAGATACACGTTAGTGTTAATGTGTTAATGTGTTAATGTGTGAATACACGTTATGACTCAAAAATAGTCAAAATTTCTCTGGTTAGTATTTCTATCTCGCCTTTTGCATTTCCATCATTAGTTTCAAAAATACTCTTACCATCTAGAATAGATTTGATATAGCTCTGCCGTTGAGAAATAGCTGTTTTGAAAGAAGGCAAGCCAGTATCTTTGAGGTTGTCTTTTAATACTTGCAACATAGTTGTTTGGTCAATTTTACGAGTAATCAGAAATCTAGCTTCTACTTTACGGCTGTATGCTTGAGCTTCGAGGACCGATGTAACACTACCGGCTGCGGAAAAATCAAGAGGGCTTGGCGAGACTGGAATTATAACTAGATCACTAACCATAACTGCTGCTGATGTAATGACAGAAAGTGAACCAGCTCCATCTACAATGACAAAATCATAATCACTTAGATCTTTACGGATGCTATAAACGTCTTTCTCACTGGCGGCGGTGAAAACATCATAATCACAGTTCCCTTCTTTAGACCAGTTAGATAGGCTCATTTGAGGATCTGTATCTACAACTGCTAATGAATAACCTGCTTTCTGCATAGCAGTAGCAACATTTATGACGGTGGTTGTTTTTCCAGAGCCGCCTTTCGGATTTAAAAAAGAAATTACTTTCACTGGAAAACCTCATATGTTTGTTTGTGTTTTTTTCATTATCTAAGGAAGCCAAAAAATAATCAATGTGTATTTGTGTTAATGTGTATTTAAGCAAAAACACATTAAATCATAAGGAAAACATACCTAACCTGTGAAATCAGTTA
>NZ_CP096292.1:0-156586 GCF_049901975.1 Providencia sp. PROV272 | reverse complement strand
CTGCAATATCTAATTATGGTTCTGTTAAAACAAACTTTAAACAAAAAAACGGCCATGAAGGCCGCTTATTGACAAGGTTTGTGCTGTCAGCGCAATTGATTTGCTGCTCCAAGCCCATTCGCCAATAACTGCATCGCATCGTTGAACAGCGCGGAGCCCCGTTCCGGTGTGAGCAATTCCGGCATATCTTCTCGCGGCCAAGTACCGGCTACTTGAATGAGCAAACTGGCAGCCCAGTGGATCTGCTTTTCTTCACTTTCATCGGCCAGAGTGCATACGACGGGGAAACCGTACTTACGCCCCCAGCGACTCACCTCTTTGAACGATACCAGCTCAGGCTTTTGCAAATCCCGGCTGTAGGCCTCAGCTATCATGTGGTTCAGTTCTTTAGCGTCCATTTATCCCACTCTATTGTAAACAAGACATTTTTATCTTTTATATTCAATGGGTTATTTTCCTGCTAATTGGTAATACCATGAAAAATACCATGCTCAGAAAAGGCTTAACAATATTTTGAAAAATTGCCTACTGAGCGCTGCCGCACAGCTCCATAGGCCGCTTTCCTGGCTTTGCTTCCAGATGTATGCTATTCTGCTCCTGCAGCTAATGGATCACCGCAAACAGGTTACTCGCCTGGGGATTCCCTTTCGACCCGAGCATCCGTATGAGACTCATGCTCGATTATTATTATTATAGAAGCCCCCATGAATAAATCGCTCATCATTTTCGGCATCGTCAACATAACCTCGGACAGTTTCTCCGATGGAGGCCGGTATCTGGCGCCAGACGCAGCCATTGCGCAGGCGCGTAAGCTGATGGCCGAGGGGGCAGATGTGATCGACCTCGGTCCGGCATCCAGCAATCCCGACGCCGCGCCTGTTTCGTCCGACACAGAAATCGCGCGTATCGCGCCGGTGCTGGACGCGCTCAAGGCAGATGGCATTCCCGTCTCGCTCGACAGTTATCAACCCGCGACGCAAGCCTATGCCTTGTCGCGTGGTGTGGCCTATCTCAATGATATTCGCGGTTTTCCAGACGCTGCGTTCTATCCGCAATTGGCGAAATCATCTGCCAAACTCGTCGTTATGCATTCGGTGCAAGACGGGCAGGCAGATCGGCGCGAGGCACCCGCTGGCGACATCATGGATCACATTGCGGCGTTCTTTGACGCGCGCATCGCGGCGCTGACGGGTGCCGGTATCAAACGCAACCGCCTTGTCCTTGATCCCGGCATGGGGTTTTTTCTGGGGGCTGCTCCCGAAACCTCGCTCTCGGTGCTGGCGCGGTTCGATGAATTGCGGCTGCGCTTCGATTTGCCGGTGCTTCTGTCTGTTTCGCGCAAATCCTTTCTGCGCGCGCTCACAGGCCGTGGTCCGGGGGATGTCGGGGCCGCGACACTCGCTGCAGAGCTTGCCGCCGCCGCAGGTGGAGCTGACTTCATCCGCACACACGAGCCGCGCCCCTTGCGCGACGGGCTGGCGGTATTGGCGGCGCTGAAAGAAACCGCAAGAATTCGTTAACTGCACATTCGGGATATTTCTCTATATTCGCGCTTCATCAGAAAACTGAAGGAACCTCCATTGAATCGAACTAATATTTTTTTTGGTGAATCGCATTCTGACTGGTTGCCTGTCAGAGGCGGAGAATCTGGTGATTTTGTTTTTCGACGTGGTGACGGGCATGCCTTCGCGAAAATCGCACCTGCTTCCCGCCGCGGTGAGCTCGCTGGAGAGCGTGACCGCCTCATTTGGCTCAAAGGTCGAGGTGTGGCTTGCCCCGAGGTCATCAACTGGCAGGAGGAACAGGAGGGTGCATGCTTGGTGATAACGGCAATTCCGGGAGTACCGGCGGCTGATCTGTCTGGAGCGGATTTGCTCAAAGCGTGGCCGTCAATGGGGCAGCAACTTGGCGCTGTTCACAGCCTATCGGTTGATCAATGTCCGTTTGAGCGCAGGCTGTCGCGAATGTTCGGACGCGCCGTTGATGTGGTGTCCCGCAATGCCGTCAATCCCGACTTCTTACCGGACGAGGACAAGAGTACGCCGCAGCTCGATCTTTTGGCTCGTGTCGAACGAGAGCTACCGGTGCGGCTCGACCAAGAGCGCACCGATATGGTTGTTTGCCATGGTGATCCCTGCATGCCGAACTTCATGGTGGACCCTAAAACTCTTCAATGCACGGGTCTGATCGACCTTGGGCGGCTCGGAACAGCAGATCGCTATGCCGATTTGGCACTCATGATTGCTAACGCCGAAGAGAACTGGGCAGCGCCAGATGAAGCAGAGCGCGCCTTCGCTGTCCTATTCAATGTATTGGGGATCGAAGCCCCCGACCGCGAACGCCTTGCCTTCTATCTGCGATTGGACCCTCTGACTTGGGGTTGATGTTCATGCCGCCTGTTTTTCCTGCTCATTGGCACGTTTCGCAACCTGTTCTCATTGCGGACACCTTTTCCAGCCTCGTTTGGAAAGTTTCATTGCCAGACGGGACTCCTGCAATCGTCAAGGGATTGAAACCTATAGAAGACATTGCTGATGAACTGCGCGGGGCCGACTATCTGGTATGGCGCAATGGGAGGGGAGCAGTCCGGTTGCTCGGTCGTGAGAACAATCTGATGTTGCTCGAATATGCCGGGGAGCGAATGCTCTCTCACATCGTTGCCGAGCACGGCGACTACCAGGCGACCGAAATTGCAGCGGAACTAATGGCGAAGCTGTATGCCGCATCTGAGGAACCCCTGCCTTCTGCCCTTCTCCCGATCCGGGATCGCTTTGCAGCTTTGTTTCAGCGGGCGCGCGATGATCAAAACGCAGGTTGTCAAACTGACTACGTCCACGCGGCGATTATAGCCGATCAAATGATGAGCAATGCCTCGGAACTGCGTGGGCTACATGGCGATCTGCATCATGAAAACATCATGTTCTCCAGTCGCGGCTGGCTGGTGATAGATCCCGTCGGTCTGGTCGGTGAAGTGGGCTTTGGCGCCGCCAATATGTTCTACGATCCGGCTGACAGAGACGACCTTTGTCTCGATCCTAGACGCATTGCACAGATGGCGGACGCATTCTCTCGTGCGCTGGACGTCGATCCGCGTCGCCTGCTCGACCAGGCGTACGCTTATGGGTGCCTTTCCGCAGCTTGGAACGCGGATGGAGAAGAGGAGCAACGCGATCTAGCTATCGCGGCCGCGATCAAGCAGGTGCGACAGACGTCATACTAGATATCAAGCGACTTCTCCTATCCCCTGGGAACACATCAATCTCACCGGAGAATATCGCTGGCCAAAGCCTTAGCGTAGGATTCCGCCCCTTCCCGCAAACGACCCCTGGAAGCCCCGTAGCGACGCGGAGAGGGGCGAGACAAGCCAAGGGCGCAGGCTCGATGCGCAGCACGACATAGCCGGTTCTCGCAAGGACGAGAATTTCCCTGCGGTGCCCCTCAAGTGTCAATGAAAGTTTCCAACGCGAGCCATTCGCGAGAGCCTTGAGTCCACGCTAGATCTATCTCATCTGCGCAAGGCAGAACGTGAAGACGGCCGCCCTGGACCTCGCCCGCGAGCGCCAGGCGCACGAGGCCGGCGCGCGGACCCGCGCCACGGCCCACGAGCGGACGCCGCAGCAGGAGCGCCAGAAGGCCGCCAGAGAGGCCGAGCGCGGCCGTGAGGCTTGGACGCTAGGGCAGGGCATGAAAAAGCCCGTAGCGGGCTGCTACGGGCGTCTGACGCGGTGGAAAGGGGGAGGGGATGTTGTCTACATGGCTCTGCTGTAGTGAGTGGGTTGCGCTCCGGCAGCGGTCCTGATCAATCGTCACCCTTTCTCGGTCCTTCAACGTTCCTGACAACGAGCCTCCTTTTCGCCAATCCATCGACAATCACCGCGAGTCCCTGCTCGAACGCTGCGTCCGGATCGGCTTCGTCGAAGGCGTCTATCGCGGCCCGCAACAGCGGCGAGAGCGGAGCCTGTTCAACGGTGCCGCCGCGCTCGCCGGCATCGCTGTCGCCGGCCTGCTCCTCAAGCACGGCCCCAACAGTGAAGTAGCTGATTGTCATCAGCGCATTGACGGCGTCCCCGGCCGAAAAACCCGCCTCGCAGAGGAAGCGAAGCTGCGCGTCGGCCGTTTCCATCTGCGGTGCGCCCGGTCGCGTGCCGGCATGGATGCGCGCGCCATCGCGGTAGGCGAGCAGCGCCTGCCTGAAGCTGCGGGCATTCCCGATCAGAAATGAGCGCCAGTCGTCGTCGGCTCTCGGCACCGAATGCGTATGATTCTCCGCCAGCATGGCTTCGGCCAGTGCGTCGAGCAGCGCCCGCTTGTTCCTGAAGTGCCAGTAAAGCGCCGGCTGCTGAACCCCCAACCGTTCCGCCAGTTTGCGTGTCGTCAGACCGTCTACGCCGACCTCGTTCAACAGGTCCAGGGCGGCACGGATCACTGTATTCGGCTGCAACTTTGTCATGCTTGACACTTTATCACTGATAAACATAATATGTCCACCAACTTATCAGTGATAAAGAATCCGCGCGTTCAATCGGACCAGCGGAGGCTGGTCCGGAGGCCAGACGTGAAACCCAACAGACCCCTGATCGTAATTCTGAGCACTGTCGCGCTCGACGCTGTCGGCATCGGCCTGATTATGCCGGTGCTGCCGGGCCTCCTGCGCGATCTGGTTCACTCGAACGACGTCACCGCCCACTATGGCATTCTGCTGGCGCTGTATGCGTTGATGCAATTTGCCTGCGCACCTGTGCTGGGCGCGCTGTCGGATCGTTTCGGGCGGCGGCCGGTCTTGCTCGTCTCGCTGGCCGGCGCTGCTGTCGACTACGCCATCATGGCGACGACGCCTTTCCTTTGGGTTCTCTATATCGGGCGGATCGTGGCCGGCATCACCGGGGCGACTGGGGCGGTAGCCGGCGCTTATATTGCCGATATCACTGATGGCGATGAGCGCGCGCGGCACTTCGGCTTCATGAGCGCCTGTTTCGGGTTCGGGATGGTCGCGGGACCTGTGCTCGGTGGGCTGATGGGCGGTTTCTCCCCCCACGCTCCGTTCTTCGCCGCGGCAGCCTTGAACGGCCTCAATTTCCTGACGGGCTGTTTCCTTTTGCCGGAGTCGCACAAAGGCGAACGCCGGCCGTTACGCCGGGAGGCTCTCAACCCGCTCGCTTCGTTCCGGTGGGCCCGGGGCATGACCGTCGTCGCCGCCCTGATGGCGGTCTTCTTCATCATGCAACTTGTCGGACAGGTGCCGGCCGCGCTTTGGGTCATTTTCGGCGAGGATCGCTTTCACTGGGACGCGACCACGATCGGCATTTCGCTTGCCGCATTTGGCATTCTGCATTCACTCGCCCAGGCAATGATCACCGGCCCTGTAGCCGCCCGGCTCGGCGAAAGGCGGGCACTCATGCTCGGAATGATTGCCGACGGCACAGGCTACATCCTGCTTGCCTTCGCGACACGGGGATGGATGGCGTTCCCGATCATGGTCCTGCTTGCTTCGGGTGGCATCGGAATGCCGGCGCTGCAAGCAATGTTGTCCAGGCAGGTGGATGAGGAACGTCAGGGGCAGCTGCAAGGCTCACTGGCGGCGCTCACCAGCCTGACCTCGATCGTCGGACCCCTCCTCTTCACGGCGATCTATGCGGCTTCTATAACAACGTGGAACGGGTGGGCATGGATTGCAGGCGCTGCCCTCTACTTGCTCTGCCTGCCGGCGCTGCGTCGCGGGCTTTGGAGAAATTCTTCAAATTCCCGTTGCACATAGCCCGGCAATTCCTTTCCCTGCTCTGCCATAAGCGCAGCGAATGCCGGGTAATACTCGTCAACGATCTGATAGAGAAGGGTTTGCTCGGGTCGGTGGCTCTGGTAACGACCAGTATCCCGATCCCGGCTGGCCGTCCTGGCCGCCACATGAGGCATGTTCCGCGTCCTTGCAATACTGTGTTTACATACAGTCTATCGCTTAGCGGAAAGTTCTTTTACCCTCAGCCGAAATGCCTGCCGTTGCTAGACATTGCCAGCCAGTGCCCGTCACTCCCACTCGATTGTAAACAAGCACACAAAACCCTTTAGTGACAACAATTTGCAAGAACTATCAGGCTCAGTGCCATGAAAAATACCATGACCAGATCATGAGGTTGAACACGGCTTGCGCCGGCAGCGTTCACGCTCCTGGTCGGCGATCTCGCCCGGCTGCAATGCTAGCTCAGCATCGGTCATGCGCTCCAGCACGTCGCGTAGGCGGATGGTGCAAGGAATGGGCGGCAGCTCGAACTCATAGCCGCCGGCGATCATTTCGGCCGCAATCTCCTCGGTGATGAAAAACGGCTCGTCGTCTTGGTTCGGCTTCTTCATGCCCTTTCCTCCTGGCGCTCATCCTGGCCGACAGCGGCCAGGGCATCGGCTTCCGTCAATGCGTCCTCCACGAACGCGCCGTGCTGCTTCGCTTCGGCCTGGCTGACCTCGGCCCATATCCGTTTCACCTGGGCCGCACTGTACCCGGCCAGCTCGGCGGTCTTGTTGATGCTGTAGCCGGACTTGCGCAGCGCGACAACTTGGGCGCGGCGCTTCGGATCAGCACGGCGGCCCTTGTACCGCCCGGCCTGGCGGGCCAACTCAATGCCTTGGCGCTGGCGTTCGCGCCTGTCCTCGTAGTCGTCGCGGGCCATCTGCAAGGCCAGGCGAAAAAGCATGATCTGCACGGCTTCCAGCACGATCTTGGCGACGCCCTGGGCCTCGGCCGCCAGGTCGGATAGATCGACCACGCCAGGGACGGCCAGGCGTGCGCCTTTGGCCTGTATCGAGGCCACCAGGCGCTCGGCCTCGGGCAAAGGTAGGCGGCTGATGCGGTCGATCTTCTCGGCAATGACCACCTCGCCGGGCTGTAGGTCGCCGATCATGCGCAGCAGCTCAGGCCGGTCGGCGCGTGCGCCGGATGCCTTCTCACGGTAGATGCCGGCGACGTAGTAGCCGGCGGCCTTCGCGGCCGTAGTGATCGCCTCTTGGCGTTCCAAGTCCTGCGCGTCGGTGCTGACGCGCAGATAGACCCGCGCCACCATCGGCGCGGCTACTGGCTTCGTCCTGCGCATACTTGCGGGCTCCTTTGGGCATACGCAAAGTGTCCGGTCATGCTACCCCCGGCCAAAAAGGCCGTCATGCGATTTATCTTGGCCGGGTCGTTATTGGCGGGTCTAAATGGCCGCTCCGTGGATCTCATCGCCAGAAATGGCGATGCGAGATCCAGGGCAGGGCGGCCGCCATCGTCAGACCTGGCGATGGTCGACGCCGGCGCGCATCGTCGGATGTGGCGATGCGAGCTCGAGGTCGGTGGCCACCGCCGGCGACCTGGTGCCATCGTCGGCAATGGCGATGCTGCAGCTCGACGTGCGCGGCCTGGTCGTCTCGGCATCGTCGGATGCGGCGATGCTCGAGCGAGGCGAAAAAAAACCGCCTCGGGGTGTCCGAGGCGGCAAGTCTGCATGCGGTTCAGGGAGGAAGAAACCGCGCCGGCGATCAGGGAGGAAAACCGCGCGGCCTGATGTGCAGCTCGGCCACTTTAGCCGGATTTTTCGACTTATCCGATGCGAGCGGCCCGCCGTGGGCGCTGCTCGATCTGCTGTTGCTTTTTCTCGACGTGCTTCTGCTCCTGGTGCTGCTGCTCGTCGCGCGGCACTGTTGCAAAGTTAGCGATGAGGCAGCCTTTTGTCTTATTCAAAGGCCTTACATTTCAAAAACTCTGCTTACCAGGCGCATTTCGCCCAGGGGATCACCATAATAAAATGCTGAGGCCTGGCCTTTGCGTAGTGCACGCATCACCTCAATACCTTTGATGGTGGCGTAAGCCGTCTTCATGGATTTAAATCCCAGCGTGGCGCCGATTATCCGTTTCAGTTTGCCATGATCGCATTCAATCACGTTGTTCCGGTACTTAATCTGTCGGTGTTCAACGTCAGACGGGCACCGGCCTTCGCGTTTGAGCAGAGCAAGCGCGCGACCATAGGCGGGCGCTTTATCCGTGTTGATGAATCGCGGGATCTGCCACTTCTTCACGTTGTTGAGGATTTTACCCAGAAACCGGTATGCAGCTTTGCTGTTACGACGGGAGGAGAGATAAAAATCGACAGTGCGGCCCCGGCTGTCGACGGCCCGGTACAGATACGCCCAGCGGCCATTGACCTTCACGTAGGTTTCATCCATGTGCCACGGGCAAAGATCGGAAGGGTTACGCCAGTACCAGCGCAGCCGTTTTTCCATTTCAGGCGCATAACGCTGAACCCAGCGGTAAATCGTGGAGTGATCGACATTCACTCCGCGTTCAGCCAGCATCTCCTGCAGCTCACGGTAACTGATGCCGTATTTGCAGTACCAGCGTACGGCCCACAGAATGATGTCACGCTGAAAATGCCGGCCTTTGAATGGGTTCATGTGCAGCTCCATCAGCAAAAGGGGATGATAAGTTTATCACCACCGACTATTTGCAACAGTGCCCGAAAAACCACGTTAAGAAAGCAACCTTCTGAAAAGGCGACGTTTATCAGTTTTTTTTCCGGCCATAAAGGGGGCGGAAATTATTCCCTGCACGGGTATTCGCAAGGATTTCGGTAGTGCTCTGGCTCTGCCCCCCATAACCTGGCGGACAGAGCATGATTGGGAAAGCGGTACCCTCACGGCAGAAACGATTGACGCAGGCTATATTTCTATTATTCTGGAAATATAGATAAAGGAGGTATTATGGATTTAAACACTGCTGCAAACGCACTTCGAGAACTGGGCCACCCGACACGTCTCAGCATATACCGGGAGCTGGTCAGGGCGGGTCATGAAGGCCTGCCGGTTGGCGAACTGCAGAAGCACCTTGAGATTCCTGCCTCCACGCTCAGCCATCATCTTTCAGCGCTGATATCCGCTGGACGGCACTGTTGCAAATAGTCGGTGGTGATAAACTTATCATCCCCTTTTGCTGATGGAGCTGCACATGAACCCATTCAAAGGCCGGCATTTTCAGCGTGACATCATTCTGTGGGCCGTACGCTGGTACTGCAAATACGGCATCAGTTACCGTGAGCTGCAGGAGATGCTGGCTGAACGCGGAGTGAATGTCGATCACTCCACGATTTACCGCTGGGTTCAGCGTTATGCGCCTGAAATGGAAAAACGGCTGCGCTGGTACTGGCGTAACCCTTCCGATCTTTGCCCGTGGCACATGGATGAAACCTACGTGAAGGTCAATGGCCGCTGGGCGTATCTGTACCGGGCCGTCGACAGCCGGGGCCGCACTGTCGATTTTTATCTCTCCTCCCGTCGTAACAGCAAAGCTGCATACCGGTTTCTGGGTAAAATCCTCAACAACGTGAAGAAGTGGCAGATCCCGCGATTCATCAACACGGATAAAGCGCCCGCCTATGGTCGCGCGCTTGCTCTGCTCAAACGCGAAGGCCGGTGCCCGTCTGACGTTGAACACCGACAGATTAAGTACCGGAACAACGTGATTGAATGCGATCATGGCAAACTGAAACGGATAATCGGCGCCACGCTGGGATTTAAATCCATGAAGACGGCTTACGCCACCATCAAAGGTATTGAGGTGATGCGTGCACTACGCAAAGGCCAGGCCTCAGCATTTTATTATGGTGATCCCCTGGGCGAAATGCGCCTGGTAAGCAGAGTTTTTGAAATGTAAGGCCTTTGAATAAGACAAAAGGCTGCCTCATCGCTAACTTTGCAACAGTGCCTTTTCAACACAAGCGTGATCATCGGTGCATCCGCACCCTATACATTTAGCAGTGAGCATAAGCGCCTCCCCAAGTAAATTAACAACATCATAGTATCATTATGTGATGCTGTAAATATTAAAAAGAAAGCGGCCATAGCCGCCCTTCCGAAGTAATTTTCCTTTAGTGGTTGTCTTGGCCCTGTTTCCAAGCGACGAATGCCTGCACTAGCGGTACGCCATCATCACTCAAGGCATTCCCTTCTATCCATCCGCCTCGTATGACGACAGACTGCCCTGATTCCAAGCCAAAAGGTTCCCACTCAGAAGCCACCGGGGAACCGTCCACCAGCAGGTCGAGATCTTCAATCCATTTATCCCGGCCATCCAGAGTTTTCCAAACTGAGTCATCGACCCAAAAGGCCTTGATTTGTTCTGGTGTGGCATTGGTCCAATCGTTGTCTTTCCCGTCAGCAAGTGAAAGTACAGAGTCAACCGTTTGCTGCCAGTTCGGCCAATCTTCTTCGACAACAACGCAAGTAAGCGAGCTCTTGCCATTTGCTCTGCGGCCATCATCAACCTTCCGGATCAGCCTTTCCAGTGTCGCCAGCTCCTCATCGCAGAGCACGGCCTGTGCATCGCTTATCTTTGCCACGAAGTAACGTGCTTCAAGCATCGACATAATTATTTTCCTCCCCAGGGCACAAGTTTTGTCGAATATCCAAGCATTAGTGGGTGCTTCGGGTCCCCCGAACCAGTCACGCCAAATGCCAATACCGGCTTCCCAGATGCAACGAGCTGCTCTAAAAGCCTGTCCAAATGAACATGCAAAGACTTAGGCAGCTTAGTTCGGCTCCCCCAGCAGGGCACCAAGACATCAGCATCCCGAATAATCCTTTCCAAGTGGATTTCATTTTCAGGCCCGACAGGATCAACCGCCGTAGCCAGCTCTCGAACGTCGGTCGCCCGAAAAGCAAAAGCATTACCGACTATGAATCGCCTCCCTCCGTTGACCTTGGTAAACCCTATCCACTTTCTGACCGTGTGATCGTCCTCGGTGGCCGTGGCCGTAGAGCCGTTTACACCAAAATAACCGAACACAAGGCCTTCGGGTTGCACATCCCTTTCCAGACGGTATCTGTACATGCCGCACTTGCTGATAATTGCACTCAAAGTGTCACCTCTTTTTGAATGAAAAATGCCCTTTCACAGTTGCATTTTTTAATGCTGTGATAGGATAAAAGTGTAAGTTGAAAAGGAGAGATGACCATGAAACATGTACTGAATATCGCGCTGATGGCTGTTGTTATTCTTGGCCTGGCTATGCTTGAGGCCACCAACTGGGGTTACGCAGTGCTGGCTATCCCGGCAGTGATTTGGGCCAAGTCGGTGCTCAACCTTCTGCACAAACTGCCGGTTCTGGCTGCTGCTTTTTGGATTCTGGTTGCTGTTTTCGCGTGGCAAGCGGCACTTGTTGGTATCCTGTTCTATGGCGTACTTGCGACCCCTAAAGCGCCAGCAAACACCAATGGCAAGAAAAGCCGAAAAGCCAATCTGATGGGCACTTACAGCTACGACTTTAAAACCGGCGAATGCTTTAGCTAAGACTGGCTCCACGGTTATTTCTCCTCAGCCTTCCTGATGGGCGCTCTCAGCGCTCTCAGGACAGCTTCTTCAAGAGCTGCGGCCCCTGCCCTATCACGTCGCTTTGTTAATGCCCCATATTGCTTCCTGATGGGTAGCATCAGCTCTTCGAGTTCATTGCGCTTCCTATCGTCGGCTTCAAGTTTCTCGCTTCGCGCCAAGGCTTCGGCTTGCTCGCTTTTTGCTTGCCACTCTATCTTGTCGCCTTGCACTTCCCATGCTTTAACGTAATGAGCATCATCCAGACCTTTTGCTCCGTTGTCCGAAAACGAGGCCCCTGAGTAAATGCCACCGACAACCCAGCGCCTTTTGCTTTTTCCCTTTGAGAAATACATCTCACGGCCTAAAACACCATCGCGCAAAGTGGCTACCGAGATAAATAGCCCAGCGTCCCCTTTCCTAAAGCCGCAGAACACAAACTCAAGCGGTTCGTATAAATCACTCATGCTGATCACTCCGAAGAACAGACAAGACCTTCTCAGCTCGCTCCTGGAGGTCTATGAGTTCGGCAGCATCATTACCGCTCAATGACATGTCCCCGCCATAGAGGCGATACTCAACGCTGTCCATCGCCTGGCGAAGCAATCCTAGAAGAGCATTCACGTTTGCCGGTGTTGATAGGGCGACGGCTTCACCTTTCAGCTCACGTCCATTAAATTCCGACCACTCGGCTATGCCTGTCAGTTCGCAACAATTTGAGCAGGACATACTGGCAACATTCTGGGGATCGTCTGGACAGTGTTCATTGATGACAAAGTTCATCTCGTCACTGCCGCACTTTCCACAAATGATGTGTACTTTTTTGCCCATGCTGCTGCCCTTAGTGGAGAGTCTGCTCTTCCACAACAATCATCCCGTCAACCAAGCTGATTGTGGCGGGACCGCAGTTACCCAGCACCTCAGCTTTGACTCCGTTGTTCAACGCGACATAAAGCCGTCTCGCCCCGTTGGTGACGCGGATGCCTTTCTGGTCGAGTTGTTCAAGCATTTCTTCGTAGGTAATTTTTTCGTCCATCAGTTCTCCTCAGCAAGGATCTCGTCGATGAGGTTCTTTGCTATCAATCTGGCATCCAAAGGGACAGCCAGGCTGTCAATTCTGCCTCTTTCATGGGCAACAATGAGTTGCGCCTTCCAAGCTATCCCGGAAAGAGAAGCATCAGGTTCTTTACCTGAGCTTCTCATACATCTTGCGTTTCGGTACGCCGCCAGCCACTCAGGTCTGGTTGAGTTATAACGCCCAAGGCCAGCTTTTCGTTGGAAGCACATTCATCGCGCACCTTTACAGATTCATTTTATGATACTGTAAACAATAAAAAGACACCTTGCAAGACTTTCACATGTGAAAGTTTTCTGGTTTACATCTGCTCGCTTGGATCAAACCCCAAAGCCTTGCACACGTCATCCAGGTCATCGAGCGTGAAGAATCCCAGCGTCAGTTCCCCGGAGCGCTTCGCGGGGTTATAGCGAACTTTGATAGGCCTACCCGTAGCATCGCTCATCAGGGTCTCCAGGCGCTTAATGTCTGCATCCCTGTCCACTTCTTTGCCCTTCGCTATCGCCTCAAATTTATGAACCGGTGTCCTGGTATGCAGGAGATCCCTCAGGAGCTTTTCTCTCTTGCTGAAAGGTAACTTAGCCACGGCCCTCACATGCCCCAGGGTGATCTTGCGTGGATTTCTGAGCCAGAGTGTTAGCTCTTCCTCCGATAGCGTACCGGCGCGTTTCAGGTGTGTAACCGTATAGACCTTCTCAATACCCAGATCCTCTCTGATCTGACTGTTTGAACGCCCCTCTCCGCTTAGGAACGCGACCACATAGGCCTTTTCTGCATCAGTCATGCCTGGATGCTGGTGGTAGTAGTCAATGGCTTCTCTTGCATCGAGCAGTAGGGGTAGGTTGTTCATTCAGGACACCTTTTAGTCACATGACTATATCGAGGCTTATTCTACCCCCTATTTTAGTCACATGACTACTTACTGACATTTCGGCCCCCATCGCCGCCGATTTTTCTTGATTATAGGTTTGAATCTATATAGGATTGCACCTATATTAAGTAAGGAGAAATCATGTGGGTCATCGAGACAACCGACACCTTTGATGAGTGGTTCGATGCTCTGGATGATACCGATAGAGCAAACGTGCTGGCTTCGATGATGGTGCTGCGAGATAGAGGCCCCATGCTGTCGAGGCCATACGCGGATACTGTTAACGGTTCATCCTACAGCAACATGAAAGAGCTTCGGGTCCAAAGCAAAGGAGATCCTATCAGAGCGTTCTTTGCGTTCGATCCAAAGCGTAAGGGGATTCTTCTCTGCGCCGGTAACAAGACCGGGGACGAGAAAAGGTTTTATGAAGTAATGATCCCAATTGCAGACCGTGAGTTTGCGGCGCACTTGGATAAATTGAAGAAGGAGTGACGTTATGGCAAGAACTCTTGACCAAATGCTGGCAACAGAAAAGCCTGAGGTTGTTGCCAAAGCACAGAAAGCGGCCACTGAGATGTTACTGAACATCCACTTGGCAGAGCTTCGTGATCGCATGAACCTTACCCAGGGGGAAATTGCTGCATCTCTGGGTGTGAGACAGCCGACAGTCTCCGAGATGGAAAAACCTGGACGAGATCTCAAGCTGTCGTCCATTAAGCGGTACGTTGAGGCCTCCGGTGGCAAGCTACGCCTCGATGTTGAACTTCCGGACGGCACCCACTACGGCTTTGCCGTTTAACTCGATACGCCCCGTTATGGGGCGTATTACTTCTCTTGCTCTTCTTCCAGCCGTTTTCGGTATATCTCTCCTGCACGTTCCCTGCCATCGTCGGTCAGCCTAAAGGCCAGCTTTAGAGAAGCATTCCGGTACTTGTTCAACAGGCCGTTCTCCACCAGCGTGTGGCATGACGTTCGGAAGTTCGTTCCATGAATACCGCTCTGGCGAGCTGAATTGATCATCTCCAGTATTTTTACACCTGGTACAGGCTCGGCTTTTCCACCGGCCTCAATTGCGTATAGAATGAACAAAACGTCTTTTTGAGTTGACGACAATCTCATCCCTTCCCCTTATTCATGTCTGATATGAATAAGGCTCCCACGAAGGAGCCTTATGTAAACCTTATTCATGTGTCACATGATTAAGATCTAGTTCACGGAGTCTTTCAACCCCTTACCAGCTTTGAACCCAGGAATGTTGGCCGCCGCGATCTGGATGTTCTCTCCAGTCTGGGGATTCCGCCCGGTTCGCGCTGCGCGTTCCTTAACGTGGAAAGTACCAAACCCAGTGAGCGCTACTGTCCCACCCGCTTTAAGCTCCTCTGTCACTGAGTTGATCAGCGCATTTACCGCAGCTTCGGCCTTTGCTTTGCTAATGTCAGCGTCTTCGGCCACTTTCATAATCAGTTCACTTTTGTTCATCGTTATTCCTGTTTGTT
Source organism: Providencia sp. PROV272 (assembly GCF_049901975.1). NCBI lineage: Bacteria > Pseudomonadati > Pseudomonadota > Gammaproteobacteria > Enterobacterales > Morganellaceae > Providencia > Providencia sp. PROV272. The sequence goes on along the minus strand of NZ_CP096292.1, from coordinate 141,821 downwards.
TTCTTGGTTACTGTTTACACCTGCATACTCTGGGGTGTGGTTAGTGCTTTCTTCGCCACTCCCAAGGGGGAGTTCTCTCCGATTCCGGTAATGCCCAGAGACCTCGCTTATCGGCTTTGGCTTCGGCCTCCAGCTTGAACAGCTCCGGTGTTTTGGCGTACTGCCGGTACACCCACGCACTCCCAGAACGGACCATTTCGGCATTGACCCATTTGCCATCGACATAAAGGTTGGCGACCAGACGGCCATAACGGTCTTTGTCGATTTGCTCGACTTTAATCATTCGACCAAACACCAGATCGGACAACGCCTGTTTCGCCTTTGAGCCGTAGGGTTGTTTCTTCTCTGGGGTGTCGATTTCCGCCAGCCTTACCCGGTACTGGATTTTGCCGCTCCGGCAATCTTTCCCGGAGTCACAGCTTTGTTCAGTCAGGACCTTGACCGTATCACCGTCAGACACCCCCACAACCTTCGCAGTAAAGGTTTCTGCCCATACCTGAGGGGCCACCACCAGCATGGCTACCAGGAACGCTGAAACCCCCGTATTTTTCACAAAACCTAACCTCATAATCACTCCATCCAAATTACTTTTTTTTCCCAGCCGGTAGAGCCTTGGCCCAACAGAGCCTTGTTTCATCCACCTTGCTGTCTACGATTCGACAGGCATCCCAGTTAAGAGATGACCAGTGAGCAATGGCAGAGGCCAACCAGTACCACGGTGCCGTAAACACCGGCTGGCCCCCTTCCTTCGTTTTAAATACCTGGTATCGCATGTTGATCCTCCTGTTTGGGTGAGGCTTAGGCCTCGTAATAGAAATTTTTTGTGTCCGGATAGGGTTTAAAGCAATGAGCCGTGGCTCTCCCCAGGGAAAGCACTGAAGCCTCAGCTTCCGGCGCTTCCTCAGTGTCTTCACGAAATTCCCCGCCAAGTTGCTTCACCCATTCGGCAGCGAGCTGCACACCTTCATCAAAGGGAACTTTGTTCTTTTGAAGCACATCCAGATAGGAAAGCAGCAAGCAGTGAGGCGTAATGACGGCGGTGTTCCAATCGGTTGCGAGCCGTGTTTCGTCCATATCTGCATACCAGGCATCAACCTGATGTTTCAATCCGATCTCGGCCATCATGCCGTGCTTACCGGCGACCTTTCTGCCTTCCTCTACCACATCAACCGGGGCGTCCCAGTAGAGGACTCCCCCGTCCGCTTCTTGGGTCGCACAGGTTGCACCTTGCGGCCAATGCCTCCGTTCCATAACGAGCTCGCAGAGCGTTTGGTTGCCTACAGGAGCCTTGTAGTCCTCATCGAGATTCACCACGATGGTTTCCGGCTCCTGTTCAACCGGTGGCAGGTATCTGGCGACCAGAGGCATTGTCAAAATCACAGCCCCATCCATGTGAAAGGATGTTGGAGCCTTCACTATTCGGTCCATTACCCAGCACCAAGCATGAAGCAACCGATCCTCTACCTTGTCGTCAGCCTCAATCTCTTGAACGAACTGGTTGAAACGAACCTGACTATCCAGAAACAGGCCTGTGCTCTGACACTTATCGCTGATCGTATGAATGAGCTCCGCCTGCTCCAGAAGCATTTCTCGGGTGACTTCCTCCACATCACCAAATGCGTCAAACAACTTTGTCATGTAGTCACGAATTTGCATGTTCTTCCCCCTCGGCATCGAATTGCTTTGCAAGCTCAGGATCACCGGCCCAGCGAAGGGCGTCTCCCATATGCGTGAAAGCGCGTTTATTGTTATCCTGCTTATTCACCCTGACCGGCGTCTTTTGGTCACGAGGCTGTAGTAGCCAGTACCCGGCCTCTTCCCTGATTAGTTCTGCGGCCACCAGAAAGCCGTTCTTCGTTGCAATGATCATCATCAGCTCCCGTGGTTAAGCCAGTAGGCATAGATAGTGATGGCAAGGCCTCCCGCGAGCACAATGACTGCGGCGGTACGCTGGACCCACTTCGATGCACCAAACCGCGCCAGGTGTCTCCCCAGGAACTGGAAAGGTGCTGTCTTTCCGATAGCGCGAATCACCCAGGAGATTGCCAACAGAAGGATGGCTGTGGCCGGGTATATACCAACCCCTAAGAGATTCATCTCTCCGACCGCGAGCTGATAGATGAATGCCAACAGCATGGCTACCGCAGTCAATACAGCTACAACCTTGGTCCCGTTTCGCCAGTCCCACGCTCGACGTGCGTCACTGGTAAAACTCACCATCGAGACAAGGAACGGCATAAATGGCAGGTTCATGCTGGTGGGTTTATCCATGAATGCGTCAAGACCCACAAACATGGCCGTCATCACCACATAGAACAACAGGGCGGGGACAAGCATGTCGCGTAAAGACCGAACCTGGTTGGCGTTCGCGTTTTGAGTATTCGTCGTCATTGTGTTTGCCCCTTCAACATTCCCCATAGCTGACGGTGAAGATCAGCGATTACCTTGTACGTCCCCTTCACTGCTGGTTGCTCAAGGGTCTTGAGCATCCACAAAGCAATAAACAGGCTGGAAAGCAGTGCCACCACCAACTGGATGTTGTGGCTACTCAAATAGACGGCATAGCCGTTTAGGCAGGCACTCAATAGCAACCAGACCCTGGCCGTCATCAGCCCCCAGCGGTGATAGGTCACGAGCAGGTAGGCTGTTACGACAGAACAGAGTGTCATGGCACCAGAAGTGGCTAGGTAAACGACCCATGTACTGGCCTCGCCAGTGACGTAAGTGCCACCAACGGAGAAGGACAAGCCAAAGATCCAAATTGCTGCATTCCGGAGTAGGGCATCAACAATGATGTAACTAGCAGCGAGATTGATAATTCCGCGTTTTAGCATTACCCCCTCCCGTTATTCTGATACCTGCCCAGCTCAGCCCTGAGCCTATTAATTTCTTCCGTGGCTTCGGCCAACTGCTCCCGATACTTCTTGAACTGCTGATATGAATGCCAGGACTGTCCTTTCGATACTGACTTCGTGATGGCGGCGACCTCATCCGGCGTCAACCGGGTGAGCTGCTCTTCCGGATAGATCAGGATGGTGTTGCTGTCCCAGTCAAAGCCTGCGTGAATAGCTTTCACCCCCACTGTAGGGGTTCCACCAATCCCACCTGGCTGGTGGATGACAAGCCTCAAAGGCGCTGAGGCCTTGTGTGGATGAAGGCTATCGAGAGCCTCTTTTGCTTCTTGTAACTCCATAGATTCACCTCATAGTGAAATCAGGCCCCGGAGAGCCTGACTTTCACATGTGAAAGTTAATTTGCCTTCTGCTGTCTGGCAGAAACCCTCAAGGCCAGCGCCTTTTGCATGTCGGGCTGCTGGAAACGCACCTTGGTCCGATCAGGCCAACTGTCCATTTCATTGCACCGCAGGGTGTCTATGGCCGCATCACGGTAAACCTGATAGAAGTCGGTTCCACCTATGGAGTTAATTGCCATCATGGCGGCAAACATCGGGTTACTGTTCATGACGCTTGTAAGAGTCTCGGGGGTCATTGGGGTGTCGCATGACTTGTTGAGGGCAACCAGCAGGTCATTACCAACCAGGGCACAGGCAGCGCATACCTGTTTGGTATCATCCAAGGCCTTCGCGTATTCGTTGTTTGGCTGAGGGACGCTTGAGCAAGCCGACAGGACAAGCAGCCCCGCCAGAAGGCATCCCAATTTAGTTGTAATCTTGATCATCAGTTCTCACTCCACTTTCACATGTGAAAGTTTTTATTGGTTCGCGGAGTCGTCTTGTTGCGACTCAATCATCATTTTTCGCATCACGGCCATGATGGCTTGCGCCGGTTGAGCGCCGCCGAGAAGCTGGCTCTTGCCGGTATGGTTGTCCACTACAAAAGTGGCTGGTGTCCCGTTGACGCCATAGCTCTTGGCTTTCTGGATGTCAGCTTCAACCTTGTCTTCGTACTTTCCTGAGCCGAGGCACTCCCGGAACGCATCCAGATCAGCACCAACACCAGTGACAACAGAGGCCAGGTCAGCAACACCGCCACCATTCCCCTGGGTATGGTGGAAAATGTCGTTAACGAAGACCCAGAAGCCACGGTTGCCCTTCTGCTCAGCAATACATTCAGCGGCCAGAGCTTCCTTGTGAGCTGCCGGGTTATGGAAATCGAGAGGCATGTGCTTCCACTGCCAATTCACATTGCCTTTGCTGGCATCCACAATTTGTTTGGGTGTGTCGTGGAATCGCTTGCAGAATGGGCACTCCATATCGGAGAACTCCACCAGCGTGAACCGAGCACCAAGGTCCCCGTAGATGTGTTTGCCTTCTTCGACCTTCTCAGGTGCTGCCTCGAACTGGGCATACTTCTGATCGATGTCGGCTTGTTGTTTCTGCGCGACAAACTTGTTGATGCTTTCGGCCACAGCAGCTTCAAACTCTGCCTTGCTTTTGAAGGTGACGCCTTCGGCATCCTTCACCTGGTTGACCGTAGACTTCACGTTGGCGATCTCTTGCGCCAGATCCTTCTCTTTCACGAACTGGTAGATCCCGAACCCGGTTCCTACGAGCCCCAAAAGAATGGCGGCAACAACCCCGAGACGTAGTGATTTGGTACTTTGTTCTGTCATATCAAACTGCTCCTATCAGTAAACTTTCACAGCGCTGAGTTCTTGCACGAAGGAACTGGCTTCGAGCTTCGCTCGTTGGGTCAGTCGCCGGATGATGTCTTCGGTTGGTGTGTAGTCCACCAAGTTGCTCTGGTGGATGACGTCTCGCGCCACGGAGTTCAAACTACCCAGGCCATCAATCAGCCCAATGTCTTTGGCCTGCTCCCCGTTCCAGAGCAATCCAGAAAACACCTCTGGGTCGTCTTTCAGTCGATCACCCCGCCCAGCCTTCACTCGTTCGATGAACTGCTGGTGGGTTTTCGATAGAACGCCCTCCCAGAATTTCTTCATGTCAGAGGTAAGAGGGGAGAATGGGTCGAGAAGCGCTTTGTGCTCTCCGGAAGTGATAGCCCGGCGCTCGATGCCGAGCTTGTCCATCAAGCCGGTGAATCCAAACCCCGAGCTGATGACGCCGATAGAACCGACAAGGCTGGCGCGGTCAGCATAGATTTCATCCGCAGCAGAGGCGATGTAGTAACCGCCAGAGGCACCGATGTCATCAATGATGGCGTAGACCTTTTTCTCCGGATGAAGGGCTCGCTGCGCCTTCACTTCGTCATAAATCCGTCCTGCTTGAACCGGGCTACCGCCAGGGCTGTTTATGCGAAGCACGATAGCTTGTGAGTTCGGGTTGTCGAATGCAGCTTGGATGGACGGGATAAGGTGATCAGCATCGGCCAGAGTGCCAGCAGCAATTTCACCACGGATGTTGATATACGCGGTGTGAGGGGCTCCTGCCTTGGCGCTTTGCCACGGCATCCCACCCGGATTAGATGCCAAAATGATGAAGCCGATCATGAGAAGCACGAAACCAGATGCGCGAAGCACACGCAACATGGTCCGCCAGCGCCGGTCTTTCACCTGCTCTTTATGCAGGGTGAACATGTACTTCTCAATGAGTTCTTTCTCCCAGGGGATCTCTTTGTTTTCTGCCATTAGTTTTTCCTTTTGCATGTTTCGATTATCAGTCCCCAGAACTCTTCATCAGCGCTATCAGCCCGGTCTTTGACTTTCTGGTAAACAAGGTTGGTGTTGAGCTGATGCTCACGACAGAACTGAGCAATGTTGCTGTAGGTCCTGTCCAGATAGGTGAAGGGTTTCCCTTTACCTTTTTTCTTGGCGAGGATGAGCTTCCACTCATCATTGGAGAGTTTGTCTGCGGCCTTCCCGGTGTCCGCAATGCGCCTACGCACCGTTACCGGATCAAGTCCATGTGCTCTGGCTATGCTGGCAACGCAGTTGAACTTCCGACCGTCAATCATGACAGTAGGCAAATCACCAGCGGCAGCCTCCTTGAATCGGAAACCTCTGTAACCTGGTTTGAAGATCCCAGGAGCAAGTTGCTCACGGAACTCGATTGCTTGTTCTGACCTGACAAACTTGCTGTCGATTTTGCCGAGCATGTACTTAGCCCGAGCGATTACCTGGTAAAGCGTCTTCTCCAGGAGCATGGCGTCAGCAGCTCGACTCGGAAGACCTATGTCGTCTTCTTGCTCGATACCCAACATTTCTGCATGGCTGGAGCCTTCTGCATGTCGGAAACAGCCGTCGTACTCAAAAAGAAAGGAGGCCAAACCTCCTCTCAGCTTTGCTTTGAACCGGGTGTTGGCCGCGTTCTCTGGCGCTGGTGCCAGCTCGGACACTTCAAGCCCTAAATTTGCGGCCAACTTCCGCAGGTCTTCCTCTCCAATTCGGCATCCAGGCTGCATAACCTGCGCCAGAGCAGATTCATCAGCACATCCGCGTTCTTTCAGCTCAGCCAAGAGGTAGGGAACTCGTACTACCCCCATAAGCTCAAGCTCCCTGAATCGCGTGGACCACCAGCTCACAGAGTTTCCCGTACACAGGAGCAAGGCAGAGTGAAGCCATCACCATGCCAAAGGCTTTCGATGGAGCCTCTTTGGCGAACTTGGTCAACCACGGCATCATGCCGCACAGAGCAGCAACCATAGCGCCAGCCACCCCCAGGGAAGGGAATGCCATCACTTGGGCCAGAATGAAGAAACACTGGGCGTATGCCGCATGGGTCATCGCCTTCTTATCTGCTGCCGTGAACTCCACGGCATCTACGCTTTTGACTTTTTCCATCACATTGTCCTCATGCAACATCAGGTTTTCCGAAAAATTTCTCATACACTTCGAGGTCGAAGGCCAGCATGGTCTTTGCCGCCTTTTCACTAAGCTGGTGGAGGCTAAGCATCTGAACCTTGTCAGTGCCGGTCACTTGCAGATCCACCGCGAACCACGTCCCACCTTTGGTCACGGCCAGAACTTGCACCGCCCAGGGCTTATCCAGTCGTTCGGGCGGAGTGATCATGTTCGACACTTTGGCGACCGTCGCGGTTGAACCTACCCAGTGCTTGTCGAACGCAATGACGTTCAACGCTTCAAACGCATCCTTCGCAGCTTTAAACCGGCTCCGGACAGCATCTTGTTGCTTCCAAGCCATGAACTGGAGAAGGGTCATTCCACCAGCCATAAGGGTGAGAAAACTCAAGCCATTGGCGGCAGCTACGACCGTCGCTACCAAGGACCCCAACATGACGAAGCGGTTATGTTTAAGCTGGGCCACTATTCACCTCCTATACCAACCAGCGTACAGGACTTTTCAAAAATGCAACCCCGCCTAGCTGCCCAATTCGGGCAACCCTGATTCAATCCAGAACTTTCACATGTGAAACTTTCCGCCACAGGAACAGGAGGTTTTTACCTGACCAGAACGGATGGATTGATAGCGGTGCCACAGCTTGACCACTTCTTTTTCGCTGAGAAGGTTTGTCTTGATGTAACGGACTCTATCCCCGTCCGCTGTCTCAACAACGGTTCGGACATAGCCGTACTTGGCAACGGGTGCCTTGTACTTGTGTGACAGAATTACCCGGTAAACCGAGAGCTGGATAATGTCCGACTCATAGATGTGGTTTACCTGGCGCAGCTTGGTGTCCAAGGGAATGAGAACCCCATTCTTGGTTTGGTACACCTGATCAACCCTGCCGTGCATGGGCACCGGCTGTGTGGTTGATATGTCCTGTTCGGACAAAAACAGAGTGGCCGAGCGCAGCTCATAAGGCATGTTCTCTGATTTCCACCACGCCCAGGTGTCTCCAATGCCGCGTTTGCGCCATTGGTCCACTTTCGCAATGACGAAAGGGGCGATGATCAGGACGAATATCCAGAGAACTGGCTTCATGACTACCTCCGGCCCCTAAACCACTCTGGATGATTGGATACATCCATGCTCTTAACCTGTGATGAGAAGACCAGTAGCTCTTGGGTCGTCAGGACGGTCTCAGGAGCCCGAGCGATGAAAGGTCTCAGCAATTCAGAACCCGCATAGATATTGATGACCATATGCAATCGCTCTGTTGCTCCAGAAACTCTCCGCCAGCTCCGGTAGGTTTCTGTTGATTTGGCATAGCCAACCAAGGCAGGAGCCAGCGTGTCGGACTCCTTCGTATTCAACTTCCCTTTTGCTGCCTTCGATACGAACTCAGCGATCACCGAAGCCAGCATGTCGGAGGTAAGGTGAAGCGGCAGCTTTATCGTGTCGAAGTCAGCCTGCTTGATGGTGAACAGGCGGATGTGATCGTTGCGGTAGTCACGCACATAGATGACATGACTCTCAAATGGGTTGGAGTGGTTAAAGGCATCCATACCCCAGCCTGCGGCCTCAAGATGTGCGTTTGATACTGACTTGTCGTAATCAAATTCCACGCTATTACTCTCCGTCTTGTCGTTCAGGAACTTTCACATGTGAAAGTTTTCCGTCGGTCATGATGTCCAGGACGGCTTTGCCCAGTCTCATCCCTTTATGGTTTTGAACCGGGTCTCCCTTGTAGAAAAGTCCTGGCTCGTTATCGGGATGGAATACCCCGTGAGGAATGTTGTCGTGATCGCCCAGCCACATGCGTAGCCTCAGATCCACCAGCCACCCATCATCCAGGACAACCCAGAAATGCGGTGTCACGATGTCCTTGGTCTGTTCGTTTCGCACAAAGCCATACATGCAGTCATGAGGTACACCCGCTTCATTGAGTAGGTGGCTTACTGCCCATGTCATACCGTCACATTCCATCTGGCAGTCATCCAAGGTCATAAGGACGGCTTCCAGTTCCCGGTGCCACTCCGTCATTTGCTTGGCCGCAGGTTTTACCACCAGCTCGTTTTTGTTTTCTGCCAAGATGATGTCTTCCTCGTCAATATTGCATTCGTCTATCGCTTCCGAACGGATGGATACCGCTTCATCCCAGTCATCGCTCGATCCGAAAATGCTCCAACCCTCAAGACCGTAATTCACCCATACGATGAACCGCTTTATCGTTTTCATGTGCGGCCCCCTTTAACCGTGCAACGTTCCCACATACTCACCCCTTCAAACCGTAACCCCACCAAAAAGCCACTTCTTGATGATTTCCAATCAGCAGCGGCAGGTTGCCCCTGAACTAACCTCACCGAAAAACCACCTTTAGATTGCTTTCTGGTGCTTATCAAGTTCTCCTGAGTGATTAGTCGTTCTGAAAACTTTACTTTTCACAGTATCATTTTATAATACTGTAAATCATAAAAACAACCCAGTAAAGAAAAAAGAGCGACTTATGTTGAGACGAGAAAACCAAGGAGATTTGTTCGATGACCAGGTGGTGTTGCCATCACTGGAGTCGGTTCTTACCGGCATATCTTCCAGTCAGCGTTGTGACGATAGAACAACGTACTTCTCCGCTCCGGATGTGGACCTGAGTTTGTACGATCACATCATTGTTTGCCTGTCTGGAGGCAAAGACTCGATTGCTGCGTACTTGCGGCTGGTGGACATGGGTGTTGATAAGTCAAAGGTGGAGTTCTGGCACCATGATGTTGATGGTCAGGAAGGCAGTTCGTTGATGGATTGGGCCTTCATGCGTGATTACTGTCGTCAGCTCGGGGAAGAACTGGGTATCCCAATGTACTTCTCGTGGCTTGAGGGCGGCTTTGAGGGCGAAATGCTCAAAGACAATGCCTATAGCCACCCCCATCGTGTAGAGACGCCTGAGGGGCTTCTGGTGCTGCCTAGAGACCATAAGCGCTCTAAGCCTGGTACGCGCCTTCGTTTCCCTCAGCAATCGCCATCACTCCAAACAAGGTGGTGCTCATCAGCCTTGAAGATCGATGTTGGCCGCAGAGCTCTTAATAACCAGGAGCGCTTCAAGGGGAAGAAGATCCTTTTCATCACTGGTGAGCGCCGGGAGGAAAGTGCAAACAGATCCAAGTACAACCAGCTTGAGGCTCATGCCTGTGACAGAAGATATGGGAAGACTGCACGGTTAGTTGATGCCTGGAGGCCCGTTCTTCATTGGACTGAGGAGGAGGTATGGGAAGTAATCGAGCGTCACCGCATCCTGGCCCCAGTCCCTTATCGCCTTGGCTGGAGCCGGTCGTCGTGTATGACCTGCATCTACAACTCACAGCGTATCTGGTCCACGATCCGTCACTACTGGCCTGAACGAGCTGGGAAAATTGCTCAGTATGAACAAACCTTTGGTGTGACGGTATCAAGAAAAAAAATCGACGTAATAGATTTAGGTTCTGCTGTTGCGCCGATACAGATTAGTGATGTTGAGGCATTGGAGCAGGTATCCAGAGAAGATTACACGCTCCCGATTTTTGTGCCGGAGGGGCAGAAGTGGGTTCTCCCTGGTGGCGCATTTGGCCGAGAGGCCTGTGGTTCTGATTGATTTGTGCAGAGGTGGCAATGTTGGATTTTGTTTTTTTTTCTACCATCCCACAAAAAAGTTCGTGGTGGAGAAAAGATAAGCTATGCAAGGCTTTAGGAGACGTGGTTTTTCAGGATGACGAAGAACGATTCGGCGCTAGGTGCAACATAGGTGCATCGCACGAGCGCTAGGAACGGCGAAAAAAGGCGGACGTGGCGAAATCGGTAGACGCAGCAGACTTTAAAATTGGAGTGCCCGCGGGGAAATCCGCGGAGTAGAACCGCTCAAAGTCGGGGAACGCTAACGGGCAATACCCTAAGCCAATCCCGAGCCAAGCCCCTTCGGGGGAAGGTGTAGAGACTGGACGGGCGGCGCCTAAAGCCTTCGGGCAATGGCGAAGGGACAGTCCAGACCACGAACGTCATCAGACGGCGGCGAAAGTCGAGGTGGTACGAAAATCTGCTTCTCTGTGAGAGTACGGGTTCGAGTCCCGTCGTCCGCACCACAAAGCCAAACATCCCTGCGATGATCGACCTCTGGGCGTTTGGTCGTGAGCCCGCCACCCTCGCGCTACGCTTTGCGCAGGCGTCGAAGGCGATCAGGTGCGCCCATCGATTCCGTCGAGCACCATCGCTGCGAGTTCATCGCTGGTGTGTGCACCACTATCGAGAACACGGGTTGTGCATGGAAGCCGTTCCCTTGCGGCCAAGCATCGGGCGACATTCGCTAATCGCCACTCTCGAATCTCCGCATTTCGATTCGGGTCAGGATGCATGGTCTGGTTCGCGATCCGGTGACGCAATAGGTCCTCGTTGAGCGTCAGAAAGATGTGCAGCAGCTGATCGTCGATCCGCCTTACCCCGTCGAGTATCTCAGTCAGATAGTCCGGGTGCACGAGCGTCATTGGGATGATGATGTCCTGCGAGTAATTCCTTCGAATCTCCCTGACCGCCGCGATCGTAAGTCCCCTCCACAAGGGGAGATCCTGATAGTCTCCGCTCGCTGGCATGGGGACCGTTTCTTTCACCACGAACCCGATTTCCTCGGGGTCAAAGATCAGCGATTTGGAACGCCGATCGCGCAGCCGCTTAGCGAGCGTCGTCTTTCCGGCGCCGAAAGGTCCGTTGATCCAGATTATCATTGTCGACGGCCTCTAACCTGAAGGCTCGCAAGAGCGCTCGACGGCCTCGTGCGGAGGCACGATCGGAGTGGTTCCGAAATGCTTCTCAAGATAGGTGACGCCGAACGTCACGATGTCCTGCGCGTCGAACAGGTAGCACTGAGCAAAGCCCACGACACCTTCTCGATGGCGACCGAGCTTCACGTAAGCATTTGCTATAGTTTCAACCGCATCCGGCTTTCCTTCGATAGCAAAGCAATCGAGAATGCCGTTTGAATCGTAATCCGATGCCGTTTTCCAGGCGACTTCACCGTCTCTTCCAAGCATCGGCATCTCATACGTCACCCACCGTTTGTTGGGGATATCGGCAACCGCCTCGGCGTAGTGCAATGCGGTAACGGAGTTTAGCGGCGCACCCAACAGCAGGGCCTTCCCGCCAAGGCGAACGAACCGCTCGACGGGCGATCCTTCCCCCAAGGCGTGACCGAGTTCGTGAGGCTCCGTCAGCGTTTCAGCCAGCGGACCAACCGCGACCATCGATGCATCGGGGTGCGCGCTGCGCCGCGCGCCGGGGGCTTGAACCAGAAATTGATTCAGCAGGTCGAACCCACGGTAAGTCCCGGCTGTTGCGGGATCGAACGGCAGCCAGGTACGGCGGGCTTCGTCATCCAGCCGAGCGCCATTCAGAGTCTCCTCGTAGGGTGATCGGTCCCACGACGCGTATCCCATCACAGTGCCAGTCGGCCCAACCGCGGAGCGTAACGCGGCAACGACCGTCTCCGCTCCTCCTTCGACCGGACCAATCGCTTTAAGTGAGGCATGCACCATCAAGAGGTCACCGGTTTGGACTCCGAGTTTTTGAAGCGCCTCCGTTATTGCCTTCCGCGTATGCATCGCGATATCTCCTCTAAGGGGTTCTAGGGATTTTCCCCTCTAAAGTAACATAAATCGCCACACATGTACAGGATCTTTAGCAGCAACCAATTGAAATAGATATAAAAATGGCTTCGATTGTGATCTGATTTTATCGCCAAACAAAACCGCCACGCACGAAGCCATGACCATTATCGATGCCAACCACTATCTTGAGCAACTTCTCTCTCCTGCCGAACTCGACCGCATTGCCCGTGACTGCCAATTTTGCTTGCGCAAACGAGCCATTACGCCTGCCATGCTGGTGACTGCACTCTTGCGGGCACTTGGCTGCGACCAGGTCGATGGTATCGCTGGATTGCACCATCATTTCAATGCCTTGCAACTGGTTGATGCCCATCAGGTTTCCTACAAGCCCTTTCACAACCAGTTGCGCAAAGCGTCGTTCGCCCTGTTCATGAAGGCGCTGGTTGAACGGGCTATCGCCTTGCGTATCGGCCAACAGATGAAGACTGCATCCCTTGGCGCATTCAAACAGGTGTTGTTGCAGGATGGTACTTCCTTTGCCGTCCACAAAAGCCTGGCCGAAGTGTTTCCGGGAAGGTTCAAGACCATTAGCCCGGCGGCAATCGAGTGTCATATGCTCATGTCTCTATTGGAGCAAAGTCCAGTTTGCATGCAGGTCTCTGCCGATACGGCGTCAGAGCGCCAGTTCCTGCCTGAGCCCGAGCGGCTCAATAACAGCCTGCTGTTGGCGGACGCGGGTTACATCGATATGGCCTACTTTGCGAAACTAAACGAGGCGGGCGGTTTCTATCTGGTCAGGGGTAGTAAGAGCCTGAACCCGAAGATTATCCGGGCATGGCGCGGTGACGAACGGGAAGTGCCGAAGCTGGCGGGCCTGTCACTCAAGGATGCTGGACGGCGGCACTGTCGGGCAGAGGTACTGGATATGGTGGTGAAATCGGGCAAGTTCGAGTATCGGCTGATCCGACGCTGGTTTGCCGAGGAGAAACGGTTCTGTATCTGGATGACCAATCTGCCACGAGAGGCATGGCCAGCAGAGCGGGTGATGAGCCTGTACCGCTGTCGTTGGCAGGTGGAGCTGCTGTTTAAGGAGTGGAAGTCGCACAACCGGCTCAAGGGCTTTGTGACAGGTCAGAAAGCCATTGCCGAGGGGCTGGTGTGGGCCAGCCTGTTGTCGCTGGTGATGAAAAGACGGGTAGCTCAGACGCTGATGGGGGACGGTTTATCCACACTGAAAGCGGCGAAAAATAGCGGAACCTGGTGGTTCCCGTTATTGGAAGCGGTGGCTCATCGGGTGTTGGTGGAAATAAGAGAGCGTCTGGAATGGGCTGCCGTTTACTTGGCGAAAAATGCCCGTCGAACCAAGCAGCGAAAATCGATACAGAACAGGACCTTAGAAGGAATTTCAAATGAAGTGTTTTCTTAAGGTCCTGTATATGAATCGCCACAACCCTCGCAGTTAATGGCTTGTGGAGCTGGGTTACCTTTCATTTTAGACTTCATTTTCAACAATAGGCCTAGTTATTTCCTGTAAATCAGGTAGTTTGCGGTTACTAGCGAACTGATAAGTGCCGCTCAGATTAATGTTCTGCCATGCAACGGGTGATACTTGTCGAGTTATTGCTGCTTTTTCCTCGTCACCAACTTCTTCAAAGTGCAGTAATAGATGACTTAGGATCATCGAGTTAAAGTAGATAATAGCATTTGCCGTCAAACGGGCACACTCGTTCCAGACGACTATTTCTGATTCGTTTTTTCCACGGAACTGGTCACGATTGACCGATGCAATAGCTCGCCTGAGGAAATGCCAGGCTTCGCCTCGGTTCAGTGCTCGTTGAACATATTGGCGCAGACTTGCATCATCAATATAATCAAGTAAATATTGGGCTTTGATGAGCCTATTATATTCCGTTAATGCTTGTAATATAGGGTGTCTAGATGGATAACCAGATAATTTGCGTACTAGCAATGCCTGTGTTGTGCGTTTTTCTTGAAGGGATAACACAATACGCTGAATATCCTGCCAGCCTTCTTCAATCACATTCATTTTTATCGGCTTTTTCAGCGCCAGATGCGTGTTTCCGTCGTCGCTTTCAGTTACGTTAAATAGGTCATTGATCACACTGGTGAACTGAGCATACCTAGGCGCAAAACTATAACCGCATAAATCCAATAAGGCATAATTAACATGATTAACACCATGGGTGTCGGTTGAGAGGACATCTGGCTTAAGATCACTAGTATTAGATTGTAGTAAGTCGTAAATATAATGGGACTCATGCTCATTAGATCCTATGATACGGGCATTTAACGCACTATGATTGGCAACTAACGTCATGGCCGTAATACCTTTGTTGGTGCCGAAGTATTTCGAGGAGTAGCGAGTTTTAAAAGTCTCAAGGTGAGTTTCAAATTTTTGCCCATCGGTACTGGCGTGCAGGACGTCTTCTTGGATGTGATAGTGGCGGAAAATAGGGAGTGCCGCTACTGCGTTATTGATGATATCACTAGCCTCTTGCAAGGTTTCAGGCCTAATATAATTAGCTTGTATAGTGCTTAGATGCTCATAACTGCGATCAGATATTTGTGCCATCCCATATACGCCGCGATGTGTCGCATTCGCAATTAGAATAGCCAATAAATCATCCTGATTGGCGCCTACTTGTTTTTGTATTGGCAGCACGTGTGCGAAGCATTGCATAAAGTTGGTTTCTTGTTCAACATAACGCAACACATCAGCAATACTGACGGGGATCATTTGTTTAAAGAAAGGGTTGTTGACAAGTGATTGGGAGCCTTTAACTGGCAGTCGCCATCGTGTGCCACTTCGGCTCTTCATGATCACATTGCGGTTATCACCATTATCAATGTGACGAGCAACATCTTCTAGGGATGTTGTTAAGCGTATTTGTTTTACTTGCAGTAGCTTCTGAATCGGCTGCTTTAGCTTTTCCAATGTTGATGATGCCAATAGATCAGGCTGTATTGACGATGCAATTAAGTCGTCTTCTAGCGCACGATATTTAGTGACGTTTGATAAGTAAATTCGACCATTAAGCCGAGAAGCCAGTTGACGGTAAAGCAACCATTCGTATCGCTGTGGATGAACAACATCCTTGTTAATTAACCATGGACGATGTTTTTGTTGGATAAGTGTACTATCCATTGTTTGCAATGTATTACCTGCTAATAGTTCTGTTTTTGTGGTTTTGAGCTGGGTCACTAATGCTTCTGAGCCTTTACCTGCTTGGCATTCAAGACATAGAAACACGGGCCTTAATAACTGCTCAATTAACCCGTTTTGATCATCATAATATTGCCATTGATATTCTTCTACCGTGCGTTTTTGCTTTTTTAAGTACAGGCATAGCGTTTCTATATCTTGGTTATTCATTACACTTAATGCTTGTTGCCTAACCGTTGCAAATGGTGTGGGAGGAAAATAAAGTGTCATCCTAACTACAGGACCCTGCAACGTAGCAATTCCTGCAAAAATCCATTTAAAACAATGACTTATTTCAATTCTGCCATCTGCAAGCGTTTTGTGGGGATGGAGGCCGGAATCATTAAAGTATCATCCTAATTTTCGCTCAACCTTGGAAAATGCTGAGAATCGTAAAAATAAAGTTTCATCCTTTCCGCTACTAGTTCAAGGCTTTCTTCCGGCCGCCGGCAACAACGCTGCTTGGCTGAGGCGATCCACTTGCGCTACCGCTCACTGATCAGATCGAACTTGAACTCGACGAGCAGCCAACCATCAGGCCGAGCGTGATCGCCAAAAAAAACGGATCATGCGAAATCCTTCGTTGAGTTTGGCGCGGGTTTTAGCAAATCAGCTGGCCCGCGATCCGGTTGAGAGTGATCCGAAGCGGTCCTTGACGACCGGCACAAATCGGCCGATTCTGTTGAAAAAGTAGCTTTAGCGGCAGCCTGCCGATCAGGTGTGCCTGCTGTCGAAGTGGCTGCAAGCCACTTCAAGTTGCCTTCCGGCGTTTCACTGAGCGTCCTTGCTCAGGTTTAAGGGTTAATTTGAGGGTTTCTGCTCGTAGCAGGCATACCTATCCCGTCAGCGGTGGCCCTTGAGGCAAAAGCTTGGCCATGCGGCGCAGGTTCTGCACCATCGCAGCCAAGGTGAATTCGTCAGTGGCACCCGTTAGGCCACGCAGTCGTAAACGGTCGAGTTTCATGATCCGTTTGAGGTGGGCGAAAAGCATCTCCACCTTCTTTCGTTCGCAGCGAGAGACGAGGTACTCCGGTGTCTTGGCGATGCGTCGAGCCACGTCGCGGGCAGCCTCATGGATGCTGCGGACGATCTTCCGATTCGGCGTGTTGGGGCAGCATTTCGCTTTCAACGGGCAGGTGGCGCAGTCGGTTTGGCTGGAGCGGTAAATGACGGTTTTGGCCTTAGTTACCCGCGACCTTTGCTGGGTGAAGGCGCGCCATTCACTGCGTAGCGGTTTGCCGGCTGGGCAGCGATATTCATTGGCGTCCTGACTCCAGTGAAAGTCGTTACTGGAGAGGCTGTCGTCCTTGCGCTCGGTCTTGTCCCACACTAGCACATGCGGTTCGATGTCCTTTTCTTCGACCATCCAGGCCAGCATCGGGGCGGTGCCATAAGCGGTATCGCCGATAAGGCGTTCCGGTGTGAGATCGAACTGCGCCTCGACACGCTCGACCATCGTCCTAGTCGAATCGACTTCGGCGGTACGGTGCGCCGGGGTAGCTTCCACGTCCATGATCACACCGTGCTCAGTGTCGATCAGGTAATTCGTGGAGTAGGCAAAAAAGGCCGGGCCACCTGGCGCTGCTGTCCAACGGGACTGAGGATCAGTGAGCGAAATTTTCTTGGGAAGAGCCTCAGCCAGCGCCTCTTCATCAAGGGCTTCGAGGTACTCGCGCACTGCGCGGCTGCTGAGCTTTGGATCGTTCCAATCGACCTCATCTCCCGCCACCCCACGTTGCCGGCTGGCATCCGCCTTAATGATGCTGGCGTCGACGGCGAAACCTTCACCCTTGACTAGGCCGGCTGCCATGCAGCGCCGCAGCACCTCATTGAATAACCAGCGGAATAGATCGCTGTCACGAAAACGCCCATGGCGATTCTTCGAGAAGGTCGAGTGATTGGGGACTTCGTCTTCCAGACCCAACCGGCAGAACCAGCGATAGGCCAGGTTCAGGTGCACCTCTTCGCACAATCGCCGCTCGGAACGAATGCCATAGCAAGTAGCCGACGACCAGCATGCGCACCATCAACTCCGGGTCAATCGAGGGACGCCCGATGGGGCTATAGAAATCTGCCAGGTAGGCACGTAGATCACTGAGATCCAAGCACTGGTCGATGCTGCGCAGGAGATGTTGGGCCGGGACGTGATCTTCCAGATTGAACGAGTAGAACAGGCGCTGCTGTCCTCCCGGTAACTGTCCCATCATGCTGTTCGCCCCCACGCTCGCTGACAAAGCAATTTTGCCAACGGCATGGGGAGGCCGCTACTTTTTCAACAGAATCGGCCGCACACAGCCATTCGGCTCAACAGAACCCTGCCTTTACCCCACCAAACTCCGGAAACTCGCCCGGTAGTCCGTCGGCTTGAGATGCACATGTTGGCTGAGGTCGCCGGGTAGCGTGAACAGGCGCGGACCGTCCCGAAACTGGAACACGCGATACAGATGGAATTGATCGCCCGCCTCCTTGGAGAATTCGAGTTCGTTGTGGCTGACCAAGAAAGACGAGCCTACCCCGCCATTGGTGGTTTTCACCTCGATGAAGCGCTCATGGGCGTCCTCTTCGAACGACAGGATGTCGAACCCCGCACCGTCTCCCTGGGTGTCGGACACCCAATCCAGCCGCTGAAAAAGCTCTGGGTGGCCGAGCTCGGTCAGGCGTTGCTGTTCGTAGCCAATCACCCACTGCTCCCCTGCCCGGCCCAGCTTGCGGTTGGCTTCATCGCGAGCGGCATAATCGAACTTTCGCGGTAGGCGTTGCCGTAGAGATGCCGGGGTACGCACAAGCACTTCACGGGCGGGTGGTTCTACCAAAGCCGCTCGGTAGGTTTTGTCACCCGGAAGTTTTACCTCCTCCAGGGCATCGACAAGAGCGCCGACCGTCTGCTGATGTTCCAGAACGTAGGCGTGTACGGATTTACGCAGCAGCAGTTGGCTGTTGCCGCGTGGCTTGTAGCCGTTGATATAGGGCAGGCCCAGGGCATCGAGTACGGCGCTAATGTTCTGGTGCTTGAGCTCGACTGAAGACTTGCTGCGACCGTTCAGCAGTTGGCGCAGTGCCTGGTTGTGCTCGGACTTGTTGTACGGCTCCCCAGCCGCCTCGGCACGCAGCATGTCGAAATAGTCTTCGACCGTGGCCAGGACCTCTTCTTCGGACCAGTCTTCGCCGATGCGAATGATGCGAAACCCGAGCCGCGTCAGCGCCGGAACGACGGTCGCCTCGCCACCGGAGAAGCTGTCAGCAGTGAGCGGGCCCTGCTCGGGAAATTGCTTGCCGAAGGCCACACCGGCGATGGCCTTGGAATCGCAATCGGTGCCGGTCTTCGGATCACGTACCAGGAAGTCGCGGGACTTGCCGTAGCCGTGGCGCGCCAGGAATTTCGTGCGGCCCAGTTGCACGAACTCATCGATGGCAGCCTGCACTGCGGCGGGGCTTCGAAGCTGGGAGAGTTGAGACACAGGGTCCTTCCTTACTGTCATGGTGTGCCGGGAACCGCCGAGCCACGAGATTATGAGTAGCCCCTGAACAGAAACGTCACGATAAAAGCCGTGAACGCCACCAGGCCCATTAAATCCCTTGCGTATTTGCAGCCCGTGCTGTCCAAACCTGTACCAGGTCCGATCAACACGCTCCAACCATTGAGGTACGAAAACACCGCCTGACCGAACAAAAAATGCGTGATAGCCGCCGCAGCCATGACGCCGGAATCGTCAGACAGGCTGTAGCTGTTGACCATTGCCCTGTACGCCTGCATCTGAAATGGCTATTGCCCTGATGGGAGCCGGCTTTTCAGCCACCGACACCAGCGATGCCGTCAATATTCTTTACCCGATAACCATGACCGTACAAGCTAACAAGGCCTGGCAAGCCAGCGGACTTAAAAAGTCTTTTTTTGGTGTTTTTGGGGTTGGGCATATCTACGGTGCTGGTGCGTCGGTCTTCCCGTAAGGGGATGGATCTTGAGCTGACATGGCTCCAGTCGTTGAAGGTCGTGCTGGTTCGTGGAGCTGTTGCATTGGGCCTGGGTTTTGGCATTGGCAGGCTTGTATTGATGGGGATGCAGTATGGTTTCCTGAGTGAGTCTGTCCTGAGGGAACATGCACTTGTCTCCGTAGCGGTGGTTCTGATCTGTGGGCTTGGTTCGTTCGTTGCGTTTCAGTGGATCATCGGGAGGATCTCTGGAAGATCGATCAGCGTCGTTTCTGTGATCAAAGCTGTGATGTACGAGTCTGGTTACTTTGTGCTGTCGATGCTTATCTTGTTGGTGATACTCGTCCTGTTCGGCCTTGCATACGAGACTTTTTTCTAAAAAAACAGTGTTGATTATTTTTTGTTCAGTGATCAAAAGGATAAATATAAAGATCTTTAGATCTTTGTATAAAGGATTAAAAACGGTTAAAGACAGGTTAGGCGTTCTAAATCACCACTCAACACATTGATATTACTGGTGTTTTCATATTTATTCCGTGCAACAAACCCATAGGTTGCCGTGCAGCGTTCCCATAGGTTGCCGTGCAACGTCCCCACATACCCTTGGATCTTATCCACTGTTATCCACACGGAACCCCTCTTTTTTCCACAAAATCCTTACAAAACAGAGCTTTCGTGCAGCGTTCCCACATATCAGATCTGGTGTTCGTGCAGTATTCCCACATGTCTAAGGTCATACGTGCAGTCGCCCCATATACAATTTTCTGAACGTGCAACGTACCCACATGTCAATTTTGGTCGTTTTTTGCACCGTGCAGCGTACCCACATATGATCGTGCAGCGTTCCCATATACCAAAACCCCGTTTATGCACAGGAAATGTGGATAACTTTTGGCCTCTTTTTGTGTGCGCGTGATCACTTTATGGACTATTAGAGTCATTTTGACTGCTTTTTTAGGTTTGTCCTGATCTGTCAATCTTTGTTCTGCTTCGTCAATCGTGCAGAGTTCCCATATATCGAGAGGTTCAGGACCTGCTTTCGTGCAACGTACCCACATATCAAATCTCATAACGTGCAGGTCCCCCACATCCTCACCCTTTAACTATCAATACCTTACGGGAACCACTCTACGGGAACCACTGGAGCAGCATGGCACTTATCCTTCGTCGTGGCTTACGCTTGCACGATACTGAGACTCAGCTTGCGACTACCGTGCAGCGATCCCATATATAGAGCCCCAGCCCACGCTGCATCTGGGGTCACGTTCGCTCTATCCGTGCAGCTCCCCCATATGCGGAGGCATTCCGTTTCCGGTCCTGCCTGGTGGGCGTACCTTGTGCGCTTTCTTCTGGCATAAAAAAAGGCGCTGACGCGCCTATCTTTCTTTTCCCTGGGGGGTGGGAGATTCTGGTGGCTATCTCCCCTTACGTTGGGGTTCATCAATGATGTCGTGGTCGATCATGCCGTGCTTGATGGCCCGTAGCTCTGTCTGCTGCTTACGCTTGTTGGACGCCATCACCTGCTTCACGAAGTTCTCATGAGGCCTTATGACGTACCGCACGTCGATGACTCTGCGGCCATCCTTGATCTGGTTCGCGTCGTAGTCGCTTATGACCTCTTGTTTGATGAGGGCCTCCAGAGCGAGCTTCATGGCTCTGACGTTCTCCGGCATCCGTGGGCTCAATTCACGAGGGCTCTGGGTCAGGAAGCTGATAAGCGATGGCGTGTACGGCGAATCTGGTGATGCTTGAGTCCAGTAGTGGCTCATTCGCTTGTAGATGTACCGTGCAAGAGGGGAGCGGATTTGCATTCCGATTTTGTAGTTGTACTGACGAAACGACAGATTCATGATCGATTCGTTTACCAGCGGGTTGAACTGCACATAGCACCTGGCGTTCCCGCCTTTCTTGCGAAACTCACCTCTGGTGGTCAGTCCCACCATCGGGAAGAAGCTGGAGCTGATGAAGGCTTCACCGTCATCACTGATACATTCGAGTGTTGCGCCACGACAAACCTGGATTGCTTCCTTGATTTCGTTCAGGTTGTACCCGTGACCCATCTTCGAGAGCTCTTTCTGGAGTTCGTACAGAGTGAACATGACTCCAGCCTTGCCCTCGATGATATGGCCTTTCCCGTTCACTGCGAGCTTGCGTAGAGCATCCTCAAGGATTTCCTCTCGCTGTCCCGCGTAGATCAGCACGGTTCTTCCGTCATCCTTCTCGATGATGGCTGGCTTCACCTTCACCGTGAAATGCTGGCCTCTGATGGTGCATTGTCGTGTCACTACAGCGTTGGATAAATCTTCATGCTCACGCTTTTGGTCCCAAATGTACTTCGGCAGCGCATCGTAGATCTCGATGGTGTTGGAGTAGTCGTCTTTCTTGGCCGGAGATTCAATGATCTCAAACAGGCTCATTTGCGGTGAGTCTTTGATTACGTCGAGTTTCTCCAGGTCTTTGTCTTTGGTTCTCTTGCTCATGATTGTTCCGTCGATACTTTCTAGCTGGTGGTCCATGCCGCCAGCATTGTCAATGCTCCCGCTGCTACCGTCGCTGAAAACACTAGCTGGTAGATGCGACGCTTAGCCCCCGCAGTGCCGCTCATAAAACGCAGGGCTGCCGCTTCATATCGGAAATGAGCGAACTCACCCCGAAGGGTGCTATCTGTCCCCTGTGGCGATTGTGGGCGCTTTGACAGGGCAGGGCGAGGATGGCTGGCGACTTTCTTGATCATCGCTTCACATTTCCCCAGTTTCGCCAATTCAGTGGCCGCTACAGATGCTGTCATGTTGTCACACCTCGTCGCTATGTGTCTTGTTTAGCTGGCGCTCGTACTCGTTTAGCGCCCGGCGAATTTTTGCTAAGGCAGTGGCGCGTTGTCTTAACACGGCATACCTGGTTTCAACTTGCTGGATCAACTCTTGTGCCCAGACAGGCTCTTTCTTGAAGTGCGACATGCTGTAGGCATGACCGCGACCCTTCTTGATATGTGTCGATAGAACCCTTTTCTTTTGTCCGGGAACTTGTTCGACAAATCTGTTGCGATACCACTCTGCAACGAGTGATACGCCTAGAATGCGAACCCGTGTACCGACACGCCCTTGTTCGTCCTCTGACGCTTCTTCACGCGCTGATTTGTGCGCGTTCCAGTACATGTCCGCTTCCTGCTGCGCCTCGACAGCAAGAACCGCTAAGGCGTGATCCAGTTTGCTCCGTACCTCTGCAACAAACTCTCGTCCCTCTGCCTCTAGCAGATCCTCTGTTATCTCGGATCGTTCTTCTTCGAGCTTCGGATCTAGCAGATCTAGCCATCGCTCTGTTGGTAGACTCACCTCAATACCCTCCCAATTCCTATCCAATTCCTATCCACATAACTATCTATCTGGAATTTAAAGCTGATTATTCCAATACTGGAATCTAGTTCTGTCACTAGGCTAACCCATCTTTGGAATTTGTCAAATTTCCCTCTATCTATCTGGAATCTTGATGCTCTTATTCTTTCACAGCCTCTTTACATATGAATCTATATTTAAAGATTCCAGATATATTGGATATGGCATCAAAGATTCCAAATGCCTCTTTACCACCGTCTCTCGATGCTGGAGGGCAAGCGGTTCTCGATGCGAGGGTAAGGTCTGTTTATCTGAGCCTATCCGTGCAGCGTTCCCATAGGTTCCCTTACTCAACGATCAAAAAGCCACCGAAAAGCAACCTATATGCCCCTTTTGGGCAATTACACAGGCCATCTGTCCCCGCTTTTAGCCTTATTCTCTATCCAACACGCGGCAAGCAATCGAAAAGCAATCTAAAAGCAATCTTTGGAGGATTTCATGAGTCAATTTGTTCTGGGTTTGGATATTGGTTACTCCAACCTGAAAATGGCAATGGGGTATAAAGGTGAGGAAGCTCGCACAGTCGTCATGCCGGTGGGGGCAGGTCCATTGGAACTGATGCCACAACAGTTAACTGGCGGTGCAGGGACCTGCATTCAGGTTGTGATTGATGGAGAGAAATGGGTTGCAGGCGTCGAGCCTGACCGATTGCAAGGATGGGAGCGTGAGCTTCACGGCGACTATCCTTCGACCAATCCATACAAGGCTCTTTTCTACGCTGCACTCCTGATGTCCGAGCAGAAGGAGATCGATGTGCTGGTGACTGGCCTGCCTGTTAGTCAGTACATGGACGTAGAGCGCAGAGAGGCGTTGAAATCTCGGCTTGAGGGTGAACACCAGATCACGCCAAAACGATCGGTAGCGGTTAAGTCTGTCGTGGTTGTACCTCAACCTGCCGGTGCTTACATGGATGTTGTAAGTTCAACCAAAGATGAAGACCTCCTGGAGATTATCCAGGGAGGAAAAACCGTTGTAATTGACCCTGGGTTCTTTTCTGTAGACTGGGTAGCTCTTGAAGAGGGAGAGGTCCGCTATCACTCATCTGGCACCAGCCTCAAGGCGATGTCGGTGTTGCTACAGGAAACGGACCGGCTAATTCAGGAAGACCACGGCGGTGCCCCTGGCATCGAAAAGATCGAGAAAGCTATTCGTGCCGGTAAGGCCGAAATCTTCCTCTACGGTGAAAAGGTATCGATCAAAGACTACTTCAAGAAAGCCTCAACCAAAGTCGCTCAAAACGCCTTGATCCCTATGCGGAAGTCAATGCGTGAGGACGGGATGGATGCTGACGTAGTTCTGCTGGCTGGCGGCGGTGCCGAGGCTTACCAAGATGCGGCCAAGGAGCTTTTCCCTAAGAGCAGGATCGTACTGCCCAACGAATCCGTGGCATCCAATGCCAGGGGCTTCTGGTTCTGCGGCTGATAGATAGGAGGTCGTTGTGGCTGGTAGCAAATGGGATGGAAAAATATCTAATCTGAACATATCGGAGCAAGCCTTTCCGGAGCTCTATCGTGAACTGTCCCAGATGCAGCATAAGGCGCGTAGTGATCGGCTCCGCGCCCTTGCTCTATTGGGTCTTTATTCTCTTCGATTTTCTGGCAACATTGGGTCTTTTGAGCAACAGAGTTCAGAGAGTCAACCTGCACAGCATCAAAATTCGCCAGTGCAGACTGACGCAAAACTGAACTCTCAACGTGATTCACTTAAAGGAAAACTGATGGGCTCCGTATGACATGAAAGACCACGAGGAGTTCTCTACGCTATCAGCGGCTGAACGTAGAGAGTTAATAATCGCAGAGTTAAAGCGTAAAAGCCGCATTCGCACCCTGTTGCGAGGACTCCCGTTAGATGAAGTTCGGGAGATCATTGACAGAATGAAGGGCGTTCTCAATGAACTGGAGGAAGAGTACAAAAAGCGAGAAGAAGAAGAAAAAGAAAAGCGAGCTCAGGCTGAGCGAATAATGAGCGACATGGAATCCTGCGGTGTGGACATCGGCTTGCTCAACGAAATGTTCACGAGCAGATCAGAACCTGATAATGCTAAATATTCAAAAGACGGAGTTTCGTGGAGTGGGCAAGGACGTCGCCCGGATGCTTTCAAGGGGTTGGGAGCTGTCGAGCTGGAGCGCTACCGTATCCCACAGAAGAAGTAAAAAAATGAGCGCCGCAAAGTTTGGGCGCTCATCTTCTGGTCCGAAATGTCATAGTCTACTCAAGCACACTCTTTCTCCCCACCACCATGCCTTCCTTGTTCTTTGCAGAACGGACATTCAACGCAGGTTCTTTGATTAACAGAGGTGAAGTACGTACACTTGCAGTTGTCGCACACCTCCAGCATTGCGTCCCCACTTCTCAGCTCCGAAGCAAGACACCAGGCATCAGTAATATCAAACGGAGCCCACCGAGCACCTTTCATTCCGGGCACTTCTTTGCGGATTGCGTGATACATTCTAAATGCCTTGTTCAAGGCTTTGATGTTCACAGACCGCAACACGGCTTCTCCACCAATGTTGAAGTAGAGCTGCATTAGAAGAGAGGCCTGTATCTTGGATGTGTGACTATGAATCAGTGTCGCACCACCCCGGAAAGTTCTGGATTTTCGTTCCAGAGTATATCCGTCCCTCTCCAGATCCTGGTAAAGCCGTCTGACCTGTTTGTAGGTCAGACCAGTCTCGATCATGATGATTTTTGTGATGTACCCAGCAAGGGCCATGTGTCGAGCTGTAACCCAGCGACCCAATGTACCAGAGTTGCCAATGTTCATCTCCACCTCCCACGTCCCTGTAGAGACTGTTGCAGTTTTTTCAATACCGGGTGTGTTAACTCTTCCCGGCTGTCATCGAGAATTTCTTCAATGATGCTCGGAGCAAAACGAAGCGTAAAATGCGTAACCGTTGTTCCAGACATGTGGCGCAACTGGCTGTCTGTTGCCTTAGCCACCAGCTCCGCAAGCTCTCTCGAAACCCCGAAAACTTCCTTTGCCATCTCCGGGTCTCTCGATGCGACGCGGTTAAATAGCAACCAGTAGGCAGCATCAAATTCATCAACACTATGGTTGATAAAAACTACAGGGTCGTAGTCGCCAGAGAGTCGCGTGATGATGTTCTGCTCTGCTGTTTCGAGTTTGAAAGAGATCAACACGCCAGAGGCCAGAGCTTCCAATTGGGAAGGTGTTG
The DNA here is from genome assembly GCF_049901975.1 of Providencia sp. PROV272. NCBI lineage: Bacteria > Pseudomonadati > Pseudomonadota > Gammaproteobacteria > Enterobacterales > Morganellaceae > Providencia > Providencia sp. PROV272. The sequence goes on along the minus strand of NZ_CP096292.1, from coordinate 115,779 downwards.
CCAGTGACAGCTTTTGAACGGTGTCCATGCCCAAAGAAAATTGTGAGGCCGCATCATCTGGACGTTCTTTTGCCAGAGTGGATAGCAGGTTCCACAATGTCAGATCGAACTCGTAGACGTTTCTATCAGCTTCTTCTTGATCGAGGTTGACGGCTCTTGCATCCCACGCACCAATAATATCCAGTTCCAACATTCCGCCCCCCTCACAAATCACGAAGGTTGCGATAGATAGCCAAGACTCGGCTACCATAGTTTCTGGCTCGGATTTCGTCTTCCCAGGCGTGATAGCGGCCAACGCCAAGCTCCAAGTCATTTGGAGATGACTGAATGGCTTCTGATAGCACCTCTGCCCCAACCATGACGTTGGTCTCTGGGTCGAGAAGATCTGCTGGAGAAGAAACTCTATGACCATTCCACCGGATGCTCACTTGCATAAACCCGACATCAATGGCACGACCGTACTGCTGCTGAAACTCAGCGAGCTTAGCCTTTGCCTGATCTTCCGACTTAGCATAGAAAGGAAGCCCAGGAACGCGAAGCGTCCAAGGCCAAGGACTTATAGAGCCATTACCTCTCCCTGATGCAGATTCGGCCAATGCGACCGAATACACTAGAAGAGGGTCGAGGTTATATGCTTTCGCTGCTTTGTCGAAGATGGTTCCGCTCAGGTCAATAGCATTCGCTGTTGATGAAAGGAGAGCCGCAGACAGAACTAGCGCCTTGGCTTTGTTCTTCATCAGCTTGCCTCCTTATGTCTGAGGGGTATTTCGTGTTCTTCGTCGTACCGCTCCGGCCAAATCTCAGACGGCTTCACACCCAAAGCTGTAGCTATCTCATGTTCCCAGCGTGGACTGGGCTTATAGAGTGCCGTAGACACCACCTGCCGAGATGTTTTGTGTTTTCTGCCCAATGCGGCCAGAGAAAGCCCCTGGATCTTGAGTTTGTACTTGATCCACTCACGTTTCTTCTCTGGGTCGCTTGGGATGTCTATCAATTGGCATTTATCCATTGTTTGCCACCCTTTAAACTGCGTTGTTAGCCATACAAAAAGTGCGTTATTCGATGAACGCTTTTAGAGTTCTTCTATTGTCACAAACTGACACATTTTGCGCCTTTACAAGCCCAAATAATGATGCTGTCAACAATAAAAAACCTTTAAAAACATACACTTAACTTTGTACCGACGGAACAAAGTTACAATACTTTTAGTAATCAATGGGATACGGATATTTTTGCGATAGTAATGGAAAGTGCGCCAAAAGAATGGCGGAAATAGCGCACGGGGAGTGCGGTATTTTGTGATATTAAATAGCGTTTAGGTATAAGTGATTTTAGGGATACAGCGAGGGCTGAAATTGCGAATACAGCAGGAGCTGAGGAGGGCAGGGAAGGCAAAGGCGCATCCCGACCACACAAGGATGATGGTGTTTACAGAAAGAGATATTTGAGAAAGAGAACTCTGCGGTGTTGCAGATGGGGACCAAAGCGTTAGCAATGGCCTATTCCATAGTGTATGCGATTTGTTTGACATGTTCAACTATGTAATGCTTTGTCAATAAACGCCTTGTTCCGTAAGGGCAAACTTTCACATGTGAAAGTTTGAGGGCAAATTCTAATCGAAGAAGTTGCCAATGGAATGGTTGTTTAGCAAAAAATAGTCAAACTTTCACAGTTGCATTTTTTGATGCCGTGGTAAACTGGAGGTAAAGAGTAAGGGGGTTGATATGAAACATGTGGTCAATATTCTTCTGCTGGGAATGGTGCTTCTGGGAATAGCCATGATGGCTGACACACCTTGGGGACTTGGTGTGGCGCTGGCTCCCTTCGGCGTTTGGGGTGCTCGTTTCCTATTTCTGGTTCACAAAAGCCTTTGGGCTGCTGTTATCTTTTGGGGAGGGATCGCTTACTTCCAGTGGCAAGTTGCTTTGGTTGTCGGGGCTCTGTTTGGACTAACGTGCTTTATCCGCGTTGCGCGGTCAGCATATAAAGAGGCACCACCTACCCGGCGCAGAAAAAAACAAACTGGTGGGTTTCAAGATTCCTATGATTTTGACCAGCGCTTCCATATTGGAGCTGGAGACGAATAAGGGGGCCTGCTGGCCCCCTTATTATTTGGTTGGTCTTTTAGAACCTTTGATTTGCTATGTTGTACCCCCTGACGGCAGTCAAATAGCTACCTGAACGGTCTCCAGCTTCCGTCGAGTTCTGCAATACGTTTACCAGCTTGTCCGTAAACTCTTCGTTTTGCTGAGAAAGAACAGGCTGACCTCCTTGCATCATCGGTGAGCCATCCGGGTTACGTTCTGCATACTCCATTTTCAGATTCTGAACAGCCTGGTTCATGCGACCTTCGTTTGTGTCAAACGATTCGGCATAAACAGCGGCTTGGGATTCAGTCAGCCCATAACGGCTTTGAGCGATAGACTGCATCGTTTCTTTGAACTCATCACCGTACTGGTTCATAAACTGCTGCGCGGCTCCACCACCAGCTTCTGCGGCAGAGGATAGCGCTGCTGCATAGAACGCGCCGCGTTCCTCAATGCTCATCCCTTTAGCGGCTTCCGATAGATCAGATTTACCAGTTAACCACTCCTTCGCTGCATCATAGCCGCTTGCAGCAGCTCCCATGACGTTGCGGCCAAGTTTAGCCATACCGACCATCGCATCACCGGCCCAGCCAAACTCCTCTTGCACGGCCTGGTCGCCGCGTTGAGTGGCCGCGATGAATTGGTCGCGTTGTTCAGGTGTCATAGTTCTCATTTGATCCATCGCTCTTGAGAACGCATCAGCGCCAGCTTGACCACCAGCAATGAGAGCTCCACCTGCTTGTTCAGCTCTGCGGCCCATCCAATCACTGGAGTTGTCCCACGCTCCCCACGCCGAAGCGCTCCAAGACATTTCCGGAAGCGAGTTCATAAGGTTATCTTGGGCTTTTTTCAGTTCAGGAGCAGATACATTTCGCTCTGTTTGCTGTGCTTGGTTATGAAGAGCTGACGTACCGGCTGCATGTTCATTTTGAACAAGGGGGCTATTCGTTGGTAACTGCCCAGCTTCTGATGCCGGATTAGTTCCAGCCATCCCAGCCACATTCTCCCGGAATCCGGTTGGGATGTTAGGTCCACTGCCTACAGCCCCTTGAACCTGACCTGGTAGGCCTTGAACATTCGGGCCTTCAATGCCGTTATTTCCGTAAGCATCACCACTAAATGCTCCGTTGCGACCGGACGCGGTATTGATCGCCTGTAGTGCGGCTTGATACCCGCCAAGCTCCTTACCCTGTTCGTAATTTTTGGAGTTGGTCATTGCTGTCATTCGCGCTGCTGCCTGGGCCACTTGAGGAGACATTCCGTAGGCTTGGTATCTTTGCTGTAGTGAAGCCGCCTCGTCTTTAACCGATTGCGGCGCGGCATTTCGGAAATAGTCATTCAGTTGGTTCATGGCCGCAGGGGTTTGTGCTACTGCACCACCGAGAGTTTTAAAGTCGGTATTAGTCATGGAGCCCATTTGGTTTTGGAGCTGACTCATTGTTGTGAAGGTGTCCGATGCAGACACCAGTTCAGAAGCGGACTTGGATAGGTTCTGGGATAAGCTATCGCCCCAGGTTTGCTTGAATGACTCGCTTCCAGAACGGCTGAAACCCTGCGCTAATTGATTTGTCAACGCCTGGCTATCGGTTTGCGAATAGCTCACACCCTTCATGAACTGGGACACATCACTCGCTGACCAGCTTGAAGAGTCTTGAGTTGATGACTCTGTTGCTCCCTTCGCTTGCGCTTTGATGTCCAGGACATCACTGCCGCCGCCTGATTCGCCATTACCACCAGCAGGAACTAGGGCTGTACTGTTTGATTTCACACCAGCAGCGGCCTTCATTGCTGCCCTGGCCTTGCCAACCATAGGCATAAGCATGGACGCAGCTTCGTCAACATCGAGTGTGCCCATAGCCTGCATGGCAAAAGCACCTTTGACAGCATCAGAGTGGCTATCATCCACCTGGAACTTATCCATGAAGTTCTTGGCTTGCTGGTTGATCAATTGGCTTTGAGCTGTGTTTTGCGACGAAACGTTGCGCCCGACATTGGAGAGTCTTGAATAGGCTTGATCCTGACTTACTCCATCAGAAAAACCTCGACCAAGAGTGCTTTGGAAAGCCTCCGATTTCTGACTTTGTAATGCCTGTGCGGAGCTCACGCCTGATGCCAAGGTGGAGCCAAGCGAGAAGGTACTGATCATGCTTTCTGCGCCGTTTGCAATCGCACCACTGAACTGGTTGTGATTGTACGCTGGCTGACTTTGCATAACCGGACCTTGCTTGAGTAGATCTGGCGTTTGCATCTTTTCGTCAACGTGGTCAGAACCACTTATTCTCGATGCCAAGCTGGTGAAGGCGTAGGTGCTACCTGTGACGATAAACAGGGAAATCACCGGAGTGGCCGCAGCCAACATGCCGCCGGTTGCAATCCAGTGTTGCAGAACATCTCCAGTTGAGGAAAGAGCGTACATGGAGTTGAGACCACCAGCACTGAGGCTAGACATCTCATTTGACGCGGCGGTATGAACAAACAGGTTTATAATTGAGAGGACTGGCATCCATAGCTGAATCCAGAGGATGGTTTGTACATATTTCCCGGCTAACTGGAGGCCGAAGCTGCCCATCACGATAATAAAAGCAATGATCGGGGTTATAGCATAAATAAAGCCTTCAAAGAACGTCAGCATTGGTCGGACGACGGTCATGAACATCGACTGCTCTGCGGCCCACTGTGTGTTCCGTTGCTGAATAGCCTGGTTGACCATCAATGCAGAGCCATAATCCTGGAGGTCCTGATAACGTCCTGCTGCGGCTTCATAATAGAGGGGCTCCAGAACGGCGGCTTTCAGATAGTCGATTGATGACGTAGTTGTGGCACCCATCGCTTGAAGCGAATCGGTCAGCTTCGTTAGAGCGTTGTCTCCAGTTGACGTGTCAATACCCAGTAGGCTGTTAAGAGCATCAACAACAACCGGGCTGCTTAGGTTGGCGGTTGCAGTGCTAATAGCCACCCATCCGTCAGTACATGTGTAGTCAGCGCCGTCAGGGTTTGCTGTAGACAAATACAACCTAGTTCCGTAGAGCTGTGAGTTGAATCGCAAAGCTGAGTCAGTTGAACGGTTCATCAACTCATCAAGGGACATTAGGTTGAGATCGACTTTGGTTAACGTGCATTCCCGAATGTAATTGTTCCAGGAACGCCTCACGTCAACATAGCCGCCTCCATTTGCTGAGTTAAGCGCAGTAAAAACTCCTGTGTCATAGGCTCGCCGTCTGACGTCATTCAACAGTTTCAGTGTTTCGGAAAAGTGGCTTTCCGTGACATTGGGTACGATTACCCCATATCCAGTTTCAAACAAATTGGTGATGGTGTATCCCACGTTGGATATGACACCTCCAGCAAAGCCTACCCCAATAGGGACATTGGCGACGACTCGAACCTGCCCTGTATAAGCGTCCTCGATAGTCACAGTTGTGGTTGGGCCGAAGAAACAGGCATATAGAATCCAACCTACCAGCACTTGCTGGAGGTTGATTTGCTTTGCGCCCTGAAAGACGGACTGAATACAGATCATCAAGACCCCAAGAAGCAGGCCAATACTGACCATCTTCTCGAAATCCCCGGTGCCGGTGATCATTGATACTGCAATCAGGATTTGCTCCAGAAAAGCAGAGTCACCGATAGAGTGGATTGAAAAAGATCCCATTCCAATAGCTCCTTAGTTCGTGCTAGGAGGATTGGACAAAGTTGCCAGCATGTATTTTTGCTTGCGGATGTTGTCCAGTAGGTTGTTGTATTTCTCAATTTGGCTTGCCAGATCGCCGTATTGAGAGGACAGGATTGTGTATTCAGCACGGATTTGCTGTTGCGATTGCGCGAGAAGCTCTAGTGCCTCTTTCTTGTAGGGTGATTTGCTGTTAGCCATCGCAATGCGAGCTGCGCGGAAGAACTCTTCCGAGAAGCTATACATCATGGTCAGGGCTATCGCTCCTGATGACTCTGTTGCGAACAGGTTAGCGCCGTCCTGTGAAAGGACAGACAAGTTACGAACAATGGTGCCAATCCCTCCGGGGAGGTTAGAAACAAAGGCCTTTTCTGGGTCGGTTAAGGTTCCAGAGTTCGTTGCGTATTTGTAGATCACACCAGGTGTAGAGCTTGTTCCTAACAGCATATCGGTGATCTGGTTCTTGATACCTTTGAGCACGACAGTTTTATTGCTGGAGCCAGCACTCAGGCAGTTGGTCGTATCAGAATCACAGGAATAGATCTCAACAGAACCGCCTGAAATCAGGTCTGACAAGGTGATCTTGTTACCTGGTAGGGTCGTCAGAGGGGTTGTTTTCGCACCAGTGCCGGTTGAGTTCGGGTCGTTTACCAGATCACCAATGATGACTGTGCCGGTTAAAGACATGATCGCTTCAAGAAGGGTGTTATCCCCGTACTGGAACCAGGTGTTGGCGTTGTTGCTCTTGAGTTGCTTCCAGACGATGTTGCCAATCATCTTGTTGTATTCGTCAGGTTTGTTGGCTTTCAGTTCTTCCAGAGGACTCTTGCCGCTGGTTTCCTGCTTGGACCCGAAGAAGTCTTCATACAGGCCGGAAGTTGTCGCGGTTATAGAAGCATCAGTTTTGTGTTTAAGGTCCATGCCGCTGGTTAGGTCGTTCACGAAACCTTGAGCGAGCTGGCAGGAGTTGCCCAGATGTTGGTTGAGCGCTTGCACTTTCTTCTGGAAGTTCTCTATCCACTTCGCTCCGTCCGGGAAAACGTTATCGAGCGCAAGCTGGAAGGCATAGCCCTTGGCGTTGGCTGCTACAGCCCGAAGGAGTTGGACAATTTGATCCGCGTTAATGAAGGAAAGCGAACCGCCGAACAGATCTACACCACCGCAACCAGCTTTCCATGATGGAGGGGCAAAGCTCACCAGGTTCTCGTCGAAGATTCGTGTCTTTGCAGTGAACCGGCCACCAGCTAAAACGCCACGTCGTTGGCTTTCATAAACCCCAGGTGGTGTTGTGTTGCTCATTTCATTGAAGAGTTTGTCCATCTGTGATTGGAGGCCGTTAGCGGCTATCGCCCCTGTCGGTGCCATGACGAGACTGGCCGCCACACTCAGGGCAAGCAGGCTCCTTTTTAATGTCTTGTGCGTGACCATCTTAGTTCTCCTGTAATTTGTCCCGGATGTACTTCATGAGTTGTTCCGGTGGCACAAAGTTGTCTTTATCACCGCTCGCTTGAGATAGCTGTTTGAGGTCAGAGCCCAGCTCTGGTGAGGCCAAGCGTTCGGCTATGTTGTTTTCCAGGTTGAGTACCGGACGTGTACGGTTAAACTCTTCGTCTGTGACCCAACCATTGCGTTTTGCTGCGACCAAAATCCTGTGATTCAGCTCAGGAAGAGACATTGGCCCTTGTCCTATAGGAGCGAACTGACCGTCTGGAGATGCGAGGTAAACAGCAGGGAAAGTTACGATACCAAGTTGTTTGGCATGGCCTTCATCGGTTTTGTAATGGGGGAAAAGCCCACTGGGGAGTGGTTTGCCGTCCATAGATACAGGAATGATCGAGAATCCTTCTCCTTGTTCCAACATCTTGATGAGCGGTGCTTGCAAGTCACTGTAGTCATCGTCGGACTTGTAGAAGAAGAATATCCCTACGCGTTCGGCTACGCTTTTGAGTAGCATGTTTTTGGCGTTACCAGCGTCACGATCAACTTGTTGTGAGGCAAACGTGGCAGCAGGACGTCGAGTAATTTCATCCAAGAAAGGATCACCTACGACCGCCAGCTCTGTAGCATCGGAAAATTGTTCAGAGCGATCTATCGCAAATCGTTGCAAGTAGAGAAACGTCCTGACGTTTTCAACGGTAGGATTGTTCCAAGCAAGGTCTTTGTACTTGGGTAAGTTTTCCCGGAACCATTCCGCTGAGAACATTTCTGGGCCGCTCGGAAGCGGAGCAGCAGGCTTAGGCTGTGTAGGCTTCGCTTCTGCCACAGACTTTGGTTTGGGCTTTTCGGGTTTTTTCTCTGGTTCTTTGGGCTCTTCCTTGTACCAGAACCAACCCTCTTCCTTTCGCTCATAAAAACCAGGTCTTGTGCCATCTTGAGCCCAAGCCTGGTGTGATGCCCCCAGCGTGAGCGCTGCAAGGAGCAGTAAATTCAAAGGTGATTTTTTCATAGTCTCACGCACGTATTTTCCCATGCTCGATATGGTAGAGGTGGGAGGCGTGAAATTAGGCAGGTGTAAGCGCCCATTTAGGGCGCTTAGAGCGTTTTATTTGTCAACTTTCACATGTGAAAGAATTGACCAAACTATTTGGTCGTGTCCTCTTCAACTTCTGTCGCTTCTGCGGCCATCTTCATCTGCTTCTCGACCATGCGTTTTTGGGTGATGTAGCGGATAACCATCTCGACAGCGCTGTTCAACGCAAGGATTCGCATCGCTCTGGTGGATGCAACGTAGAGCAGGTTTATTTCATCGTCACGGGCCATTGGGTCGAGCTCTGGGTCCAGGACATCCGGAAAGTCGTCATAGAGCTGAACAAAGTCCCACTCCAACCCTTTGCACCGATGAGCTGTTGAGACCGTAATGTCAGCCCCAAACTCTTCTTTGACTGTATTGCGTCGTAGAGTGGTGAGTCGTTCAGGGATTTCATCGTAGCTGTTGATGATCTTGACAGCCCTCATCATCTCAGGGTCTTTGGTCGCCTTCGCTACTTCTTGATACTCGAAGTAGTCTTCATACTCATCAAGCAGTTTCTTATTCTTTACCCGGTCTGGCTCTGCCATCGAAAACCAGTACAAATCCTGGAGCTCATTGATCTGGTAAGCGTCGATTCCACCGACCCAGAATACCTGCGCTCCGGATTCGGTCGCAGAGAGCGCCGTCTCTATAACCCCCATGACGGTTCGGTGAAGTATTGCGCGGTGGCCCACGTCACCTGGTAAAAACATGAGTACCTGATCTGCTGGTCCCCGGCCAACAACAGGTCGTGTTTCACCTTTGAGTTCAAGAAGGGCGTTTGCCACCAGCGAAACGTTGGGGCCAAAGCGGAAGCTATGAGTGAGATAGAGTTGGTCGGCGTTCATGAGCTCTTTGCTATCAAGGGCGTTGTTTGCGCCTCTGAACCTATAGATCTGCTGGTGGCGATCTCCAACCAGGATTACCTTGCAGTTCTGCTGTAGGACGATGCTACTTGTTACGGGGTTAGCGTCTTGTGCTTCATCAAAAAGAATGGTGGTGTACCGGCGAGACAGATTCGGCATCCCGAGCTGATACTGTTTGAGGTAGCAATCGTGTACGGTCGGGAACGGATCTTGAACGTTTGTCATCCGTTTCCATATGAGCTCAGCACCTTCGACCACCTGGATTTGGTATCTCTCCTGTTTGGACGTAAGCACTTTACCCGTATCGGCGCGAGCAAAATGCGTATAAAGAATCCGCATGTCTGCACTACACATAAAGGCGTTGAGCGTATCGAGAATATCTTTGGCAAACGTCCAGTTCTTGGTATTCACCGCTTGGGCAATATCGGTGAGCCTTAGGTTGCCGGAGAGTTTGTGCTGGTAGCCCCTTCCTATAGTGGCGTAGGCAAGCTGGTGGGACGTTTTGCAGTCTACGTTTGCAGGAAACTTTTCTCTTGCCTCGTCGCGGATAGCCCTGTTGTATGCCAAGTAGAGGATACGTGAATCGAGGTTGTTGTGGGCGTACTTCACCAGTGTCGTGGTTTTACCCGTTCCAGCGTAGGCCTTAACGACAAGGCGAGGCCCTTTGTACTGAGTGATCAGTGATTGTTCTGGTGTGTCAGGAGGAAGTTGTTTCATGAGGCCCCCTACGACAAACACATCTGGAGAGTGATGCGCTTCTTTTGTGTCGAGAGGAACGTACTGATCCGCTTTTCTTCTCGGGGGAGGGATACTTCACAATCCAGATCTGTCCACCAGTCTGGGGCTTTACCTTGAGCCACCTCCGTAACCCAACTATGGAGACGGTGTAACCAGCGATAGTCGCCAATAGATGAGGTGGCTAGTGTCATAGCCTCCTCAATCTTGGTTTGAAGAGCCGCAGCTCTGTGTCGCCACTCTTCTGAATATTTAGCCTTTCGCGCCATCAGTTTTCCTCTTTCTTTTTCCCTCCCTTACCAGCTTTAGCGAGCTCTTGCTCCAACCCAGAAATTTTGGTCAGTGCATCATTGAGTCTTTGTTCGAGGCTCTTGGCCTGCTGGTCTTTTTCCTGCAACTGACCAGCCATCATGCCTTTGTCTTGAACAAGAGCGCGAGCTTCTGCTTCGGCGCTGGATAATTTGGCGTCCAGCTTTTCTACCTCTCCAGATAGGCGCTGGCACTCTCGTTCAGCGGATTCGCCATGAGCTTTGGCTGTGGCAAGGGAGTCCTGTGATTGGGCCAGTTTGGCCTGTACATTTTCGAGCTGCTCTTTCAACGATGTTTTTTGTTCCTGAGCGGCCCGGAGCTTTTCTGTCTGCTCTATACTCTTGCCTTTTTGCTCCTCCAACTCACCCTCTGTAGTTGCCAATTTTTGGCTCAAAGAGCGATTTTCGCTTTTAGCTTGCTCCAGGTGATCCTGTGCTCGGGTCAGATCTGCGGCTTTCGCCTCCAGCTTGCCCTCCAACTCAACGATCCGCTTTTCCAGCTTATCAATGTCAGCCAGTGAGCGTTCTAGCTCCGCAGACTTGAGGGATAGCGAGTTTTCTGCCTTACCAAGGGCCGCATCGAGCTCTGATTTTTTGTTGGTGAGAGCTTCAAGTTGTTCCTCCAGTAGCTCAGCCCGTTCGGTGGCATCATTTGCCATGTCCACGGCTTGCTGCATATCTTCCTGGTACTCAATTTCTTTCTGTCGTAGCAGTTCACGCTCGCGCTCAAGCTGTTCATCGGCGCTTGCTTTGGCTACCGTATAGATCTTCTGTAGGAAGAGCTCAGCATCGCTCATAACCGATTCTGGAAGGACTACCTCTACCAGCTCTTCATCGAGGGAGTGTTCCTCTGACCACTGTTTGAGATACGTTGAAATGGTGGTAAAGCTCCCCTTGCCAATGATGTCTCTGATAGCGATGACCGTTGGGCGTTTACCGGCGTCCTTGAGCTTTTGGGCCGCAGCCGCTACATCGTCAAACTCAACCAATTTTCTTGCCATGAGAACGTTCCTTTTAATTTGTAATGTTTACGATAATTACGATAATTACGATAATTATCATAATTATATATCATGCTGCTGTCGATTGGAATTGTTTGTGTGGGACAAAGCCCTTCCGGCTGCGGAAAAGCCTTGTTACGCGGTCACGCTGATTCATCCAGGGAAGGATTCGATAGTGACTCCACCGAAGGTGCCAAGGATTTCCGATGCCGCTTTATCAGATCGAGTTTTGCGTTGTTCTGAGGCGTCAAAGTTACGAAGCAATTTGAGCTGAACATCCTTATCCTGGAGCACGATCAGGGGCATTGGCGCGGTAACGGTTTTGAGTACCCCTGCGGCCATGACGTTTGCCACCGGTTGAACCTTTACTTCCCTTCGCTCCCGGAGATAAGGCTCCGGGGTGCTGGCGATCTTCTGGATAAGCTGCTCCAGGGGAAGTTGATAGTCTGGCCCAGATCGCTCCAGCTCCTCTCTGATGCGTTGCAAAAGCTCCTCTTTTACGGGCTTCTTCAAGGAGTCCTTCCGTTGCCAGGTGAAGCGGATAGAGTCGATGTCGCCATTGGTATAGCACCGAATTTGTCTGTAAAGGTGGAGAGTCATGACACCAGGGCAGTCCGCTCGAAGTGCTTCAAACCTCTCTTGCCTGGTGGGGTACGTCGAGATAATGAACTCCTCGATACCAGCTTTGGCCGCGTTGATGCGTTCAACCGTCGCCGCAATTTCGTCAGCTACACCAATCCTGGAAGGGGAGAACCAGAGTACCCCCACGGTGCGCCTGGCAGACTTCTGCGAATAGTCTGGGTTGATGTGAAGATCTCTGTAGCTGTGCGCTGCCAGCTCAAGAGCTTCGCGCCCAGTTTGTTCAGTTACGACAATCTTGTTGACGGGCTCGTTCTCCATTCCTTTTCCGGTAGGAGGGATGGCCGCAACTTTTGCGTACCGTGGCGGTAGTCGTTTGATAAGAGAGGACAGGTTCGTTAAGTCGCGGCACATGGCCGAGAATTGTTCTGATATGAAGTTTTTAGCCATGCTGCCGCCTATGTGTGGGTTTGTTCTAACAGTTCATTGGTTACATAGTAGACAGATTTAGACCATCATGCAACAAGGGGGAGGGGCAAGAATACGCCTCCGCTTCGCGTCGGCGGGTGCCCTGTTTGACCTTCGTGTGTGAGATTAGATTGAGAAAGAGAGAGAAAAAGAGAGAAAGAAGAAAAGCGCGGGGCAAGCCAGAAATGTGGCTGAGGGGGACTGCTGGGGTGGGGCTGGCACCCTCTATACCCCACTTTGCATGATGGTCTAACTTTGTGGTTATAGGACGACTTTTAGAGTGCCTAGATTTGCTCGATTAGGACAAATTTCGGTCCATCCACGCTGATTGGCGTAGCAGCGCGATGGCATCAGAAGGGGTAACTTTCCATGCGTTGGAAAGCTGGCGAACTGCGAAGACTGCGAGCTCCATTCGGTCGTCATCATTGATGAAATTCTGGAGCTGGTTTCCTCGCTCACTAAGGATGATCGCAACACCGGCCTTGCCGTTGTTGTAAACCGCAAAGCTCTTATTCTTCGCGTCGCCGTGATAGGAACCCTCAGCCTTGCTACGCAAACCAAAGAGAACGCTGCAAAACGCCGTCAGTTCGCCGCGAGTGAGCTGCACCGTGATCTTGCTTTTCCAGTCTGGGCTGGACCCCGATGCCCTGATCGGCGCAATCTCGATGCTGACCGTAGGATATTCACCTCTGGTTAGCGTGTGTTGCACATTCAGGCCGGTGCGTTTCGCGGGGTCCTTCTGCCAGTCTGAGAAAAATTTGAGACTTTCGCCGTAGGATTGTTCTGTCATTCCAAATTACCTTTGCTTTGAAGCTCCTGGAGCTGGACCACGAGGTCACGTTGGACTTTGGCTATCTCTGTCACCAAGTCGGCGGTGGCAATAGCGTCGGTCGCTGCTGAATGGGCTCGACCTTTCCAGCTCACACCTGCCTCGCAGGTGGCATCCGCAAGTGAGATTGTGCCGTGCCGGTTGGTTGAGCCAAAGGCATCAGCCGCCAGCTTCATCGCGCACAGACAGTTCTGCTCTTGCCACCAAGAGAGTTGGTCTCCAAATGCACTGGCTGTTTGCCTCAACATCCTACTGTCGAAACTGGAGTTAAATATCACCAGATGACGGCCCGACAAAAGCCGGGCGAGAGCTGGCGCAACTTGAGTCCACGTAGGCTCATTCGACAGCTCAGTCTCGGTGATGCCATGAACACCCATTGCCTGAGGGTCTATTTCCACGGTTGGCCGTAATCTGGTGCAGAGGAGAACCGCGCCTCTGATGTCAGTAACAGCCAGCTCGATCACCTGGTCTCTTTCACCAAGTCCGGTCGTCTCGGTATCGAGAACCAGAGGTTCCAGAGCGACCCACCTTTGTGCCATGACAGAGGCCTTTGCCAGGTTGCTACGCATTCTTGCCTTGACCGAAAGGATGGATTGCGCCCTTATTTGCTTTTGTGATGCCGGTGAACAACCCCTTCTCCGCATTGGTTGGCAATCTGCTATCCGGTACACTCCAAATTGGCCACCATACCCGTTTTTGTAGAACGAAACTGGCTCTACTCCTGGCTTAGGCTTCATCCGAAATTCGTCCCTGAGCCGTCCTTTTGAAAAGCACCTATCGGCTTTCATGGCTTCGGCTCTGGCAAGTTCGAGTTCTTCATCATTCATGCTGTTAATCCGCTATATCGAGGCGTTGGCTCGCTCTCTTCAAACGCTCATCGCCGCGTCTGTCATATTTCTGGGTAGTTGCAATGCTTGAGTGGCCCATTGCGTCCTTCACGGTCACAATATCCTCACCGTTATCCAGCATCGAGGAGGCAAAGGTGCGTCGCAGGTCATGGGGCGCAAACATCTCCAGACCGGCTTCAACTCTTCTGGTCTCCAAGATGTGGTAGATGGCCTGATCCGACATCCGCTCTCCAGTCACATCATCAAACCGCCTGATCCTCGGGAATAAAGGCCCTTCATGCGTTCCTCGAACCTCTTCAACCCACTTATCCAGTCTTTTCCATGCGCCACCAGGCACATACGCCATTCTCTCTTTGTTGCCCTTGCCAAGAACCTTGAGAGCGCGGTCCTTGTAGATCATGCTTCCCATGTCCAGCGCAACGATTTCCGAGCGGCGCAAGCCACACCCGAGGAGCACCCCGAGAATGGCCGCATCCCGAAGCCCTTTGGCGCTTGAATCACTTTCACATGTGAAAAAGAGGCTGCGAATCTCATGGCGTTCAAGTGCCCGCCCTTTAGGAAGTCGAGATCCACGTACTGAACGGACTTGCTTAATGTGCTGGAAGCTATCCGTATCAATTTGCTTCATCGTCCAGGCTTCAAGAGCCACCCCTTTGAGCGCTGACAGGTAGGTGTTGATCGTTGCCGGAGCCTTCCCTGCATCCCCCAGCATTTCCAGCACCGCCAATATGTGGTGCCGCCTCATTGAGCTCCATGCACAGTCACGAAGGTTCTGAAACCCGATCATCTTGGCGACAATGTTGAGGAATGAGCTCATGGTCTGCCTGCTTCGCTTTGACCCGAGGCTCACCAGATAGGCGACGGCGGGGTTGTCCTGGATGTTCCGGAGCGAGCTCGATGACGGCAACAGTTCACCGCGAATGCTTTGTTCTGCCGGAACATTTACTTTCGCATGTGAAACTAGCTCTTCCTTGTCATTGTTTGTGTCGTGCAAAGTTACCTCCTAAGCCCGACCGCAACGAGAAGAAAATCCCATATTTTGAGGTGAAGAGGTAGTTCCTCCTCCATATGTTGCGTTTCGTAGCTTTGCATCAGTGGTTCAAACTTGGTTGGATTGCACAGCAATTCGTAAACTGTTCGGTTGGGCTTGGTGATCGGCTTATTCGGAGTGAATCCATGTTTGTTCTGGAGGTACAGCGCTACCGCGCCACTTCTGGATTCTCCGTAATAGCAATGAACGAAGATCTGATCGATACCGCTACCAACCAATCCATCCAGGAAGGTGGACAGCTTTTCAGCCTGGGATGAGTCAATGTAAGAGGCGTAATTCATCCGGAACGCTGCCTTCATCGTGTGGATGGTGTTCTCAGAATAGCCGCCGTCATAGAAGCTATCGCGGTACAACTGCCCCCACTGTCCGAGAGCGGCAGGGGACTTGTCTGGGTCAGTTATGGAGATCATGGCCGCACCGGGAACCGGCTCCAGTCTTTCGGCCTCCGCTTGACTAATGAAAAAGACTTTTTTGCTAAGCATGTCCCATCATCCCCTTACAAGGATGTGTTGCGAGTAGCTCACGCGCCTGACTTTGCCCCTCTTGAGTATCTACAGGAGCGGTCGTATACACACCTCCATGCCGCAAGTCCACAATACTGGTCCGACAGCAAGAACCTACGTTCTGAACTTTATTGTCCGAATCCAAACCAGCAAAAGTATGGCACGGTCCAGGGAATGGTTTCCTGCAAATAGAGCAGCGCTCAAAGTTCTTATCGAGGATTCTCTTTAAAACTTTCTCAAATTTGTTTTTGTTTAACATCGAGTTCTCCACACAAAGTTACTGGCCGAGCATCCCAGCCAAGGTGGTCTGCTGGCCTTCGCTACAAGGTGCAAATCCGGCAAAAGCACCGGCATTAACCTTGAGCTCATCAAAGCGTCCATCGGTGTCCCGGTAGTACACCTTACGTTTTCCAATTCCACCTTCGAGGTTTGCGGCCAACCAGGCGATCACTGCATCAGCATCGTTCGTAACTGATGCTCCCTGATCCAGATCGATAAGTACCAGGTGGGTGTCCGTCTGGAGTGCCACTTCAAAGGTCGCTCTTACATCAAAAATCACTGGTCGCGCTCCTTGTAAAAAGTGGGCATTCAGCACCACCTATCCTATTCCAAAAACTCTACTTTTTCAAAGATACATTTTAATAAGTAGAACAACAGCAAGAAGAACTTAAATTTATTTACCGTAATTATCATAATTACGGTAATACGGTAATTTTACAGATTTAGATGGAATGGTATAAGATGTCTCGCTGGAACATACTTGCTGAAAAAACGCTTAACAACGATAGTGAAAACATCATGTACAGGTGCGAGAGATAATATGTATAAGAGCCTTGAAGATCTGATGGCGGGTATTTACGAGATGGCAGCGCCAGATGGCATCATCTGTAACGAGGTTTCCAAATTCCTTGCGGCCAACCAGGTCAAGCCGGAAGACATAAGCTCTGGGATCTGGTTTTTCCTGTGGCTGAAATCAGCTCCCAAGGATGCGAAGCCAATCCAAAAAGAAATCCCCGGATTTGGAGTTGTTCTCAACATGCCGACTTATGGCGGAACGCTCAACGAAGCAATCACAGGGTTGATCGAGAACGAGTGCCGTCAAATAGAGCTCGCTGAGGGACATCCGAGCCTTGAGGCTTGGGTTGAATCAGTATTAGCCGGTCGAGATGACGGAGAGGAAAATGAAGCTGCGGCCAATATCGTGGATCTGCTTAATGGGTGTCACGACCTACTGGATACAGCAATAATCAATTACCTTTTTAAGGTGGGAAAAATCAACGAGCAAGAGATTTTGTCGCTCATCTATTATGGAGAGCTATGTGACCACTCTCTTGTCGGTACGCCTTTTTCAACGTTACATATCCCGAGTGAAAATAACGTCCACGAACGTAACATCATCCCCATTAAAAAAGGAGCCAGTTAGGCTCCTTTTTGTTACTCAGGGTTTGCTTTGAGAAACAACTTCATTCCAAGTATGCAGCACCTTCGATAGGTGCTGATGCTTTCTGGTGAAGTCCTTATCATCCAAGAGTGCTTTAAATGGCGCGTTCAGGTCACTGCATGTGACGTTCTTGCCGATCACAGACAGGGTATCCTGGAGTGATCCACCAGCAGCATCAAGCCCCATTCTATCGACGGTCTCACTACTCACCATTGCCTGGACAACATTGGTGAATGCCTTTGAGTTGAGCTGCTCAACGCTCAGGGCTGTATTGCATTTCTGCTCAACCGCTTGCTTGTACTGGATGGTGTACTTTGCAGTGATAGGTGACATGGTGTTCATCGCAAGTATGTATGCGTCTACCTCACTGGTCGGTAATGTCGCGGCGTAGACTGACGAGCATGATGCGGCTGCGGCCATTATCAAAGTTATTACCTTCTTATTCTTCATTTCTCTGAAATCCCCCTTTAAAATATGGAGCTACAACTCATTTGTACCAATCATAATACTATTGATTTCCAAAAGTATCTCTCTCTACTGACTCTATGATGGCTCGCCTTCCAAACACTTGGCCGCTGGCGTCGGTTAGCTAGACTAACACCAGCGTATTCAATGAATAACTAGCCAAAAACCTTTATCAATTCTTTAATTGTTCTGGCAGACTCCATTTCCTCCATAATCTTTTCAATTCCGACGCCGGAATCCAAATTACTTCTGTACTTTTTAGCCAAATCACAAAGTTCAGATTTTAACTCCTTGCAATCCAGATTAGAGATAAGAACAGCATTGAAATTAGCCTTAAACAGTCGAGAACCATACATCACAATTTCTACAGGCCAGTACCAGAATGGACTTAGCGGCTTGTAGCTCGCAACCTCGTCTATTTTGTAGTGACGACCTTCCGAATCATAAATGTCCATCAGCTCAAAATAACCGTTCCTCAAAGACTGAATAGTACATTTCCCGAACTCGGATTCTGATGCCACTACGAAGAGCGACCTTTTCTTGCTGCTCACAAGCAGCGCTGGAAATTCAATTTGCACAACCGCATCCCTCATCATTTATTGAATCAGCTAAACCACCACTAACAGGAGAGGCTTGAGCTACTTTTGCCCATTCAGGCGTCCCGTGCCACCAACGACCAAATGCGCTATATGGGGTAGGTCCATTGCCGTGAATGTTTTGGTGAATATCTCTTGGAATGGACTTCAAGTTCCAAGGATGGTTTTTTATTGAGTCAGGAACATATTTGCCAAACTTGCCATTTCTCTGAATAGCCCAATGGTGAAGCTCATTACCTCGTGGAACCCCTTGAACTTTCCTTACTCTGGGTGAGACATTGCTCCATTTTTGGCTTAATTTGAACCACGATTTACCGGAGCTGGCATGTCTGAAAACTCCTGACGCCCAGCCGCCACCTATAGCCCCAATCGCTCCGGCGATTCCAACTTTTGACCAACTAACACATTTCCAACTCCCATTATTTTCGATTAGTTGGCTAAGTAGCTCCAACCCAGCTCCAATACCTGCACCAACAAACGCAAATTCACCCGTCGGGTCGGTATTGGACATAGGGTTTCCATGCACATACCCGTAGGTGTTTACTCCATCGATCAGGCCAAGAGGGTCGCTGGTAATGTACCGCCCGGTCGCTGGGTCGTAGTAACGCCGCCAGTTGTAGTGGAACCCGGTCTCCGCGTCGTAATACTGTCCTGGGAATCGCAGGTTGAAGGTTGGCCCCTGGATGATGATGCTGGCCTTACCGAACGGGCTGTAGCTCGCCTTCCAAACGACTTGGCCGCTGACGTCGGTCAGTGCCTTCGGGGTGCCCAGGTGATCGACGTGGACTTGGTAGGTCTGTCCTGACTGAACAAAGCCCAAGGGTGTCCCATCGAGCCAGATGTACTCCGCCAGCACGTCTCCAGTGGCCGCGTCCAGCTCCTCGATGAGGTTTCCTGCCAGGTCGTAAACCAGCAGCCGGGTATGCCCGTTTAGGGTCTTGGTTACACGCTGATCCAGATGGTTGTATGTGTAGCTTACAGTCACTCCCGCGACCGTTGCGGCCACCAGCCGGTTCTGGCTGTCATAGGTGAAGGTATCCGCCCCCTGCTTCGTCAGGTTGCCATTGGCGTCATAGCCATAGCCCAAAACGCCATAGATCCCCTCAGCAGAGGTGATGCGGCCAACCGCGTCATAACCGAGTGACTGATTGACTGATGAGCTGAGATTGTCGTCTATGGCTGAAATCAACGAGTCTGGCGTGTACCGATAGACCAGCGAATGCACCCTAGCAGCGTCGATGCCGGTGACACGGTAATCGAGATCCAGAGTGCGGCTTTCTGAAATGCCGTTCCCTCTGACCATACTGGTGACGGGGCCAAAGGGCGCTCGCTCAATCTGGCTTGCCAGGTTTGTTGTGGTGCCTGCTTGTGTCGTTGTCACCTCGATGACGTCACCGGCTGAGTCACGGGTGTAGGAGACCTCACGGCCACTGGGATACGTGATCTTCGTGACGAGGCCTGCACCATCGTATTGGTACTGGGTAGTCAGGCTCTGCCCGTGGGTTTCCCAGGTTTCGTAAGCCAGCCATCCTTCGGGGGTGTAGCCAAATCTCCGGACACCGTTGCCATCATCGACTGAGGTCAAGCGGCCTATGCCGTATGGTGAGGTTGCTTCGTCGTACCCGTACAGAATTGGCGATTCGCCAGCGACATCGCTGGAGGTTTCGATGATCCGGTTCAGCGCGTCATAGCTGTAGCTTGTGGTTTGCCCCTTGGCCGTTTTGCGCGTTGCCACGTTACCGGCTTCGTCATAGGTAATGTCGGTGGTGCCGGTGTCCGGGCTCCGGACCTGGGTCACTTCGCCAAAGCCGTTGTAGCTGTAGTAGGTCAGGCGCGAACGAGGGTCGGAGACACGGTAAACATCGCCGGTATCCTTGTAGAGCACCTGCGTGACCTTCCCGAGGGGATCGGTCGTTTGTGTCCGGTGATGGAAGCCGTCGTACTTGTAGGAGTGTGTGTTACCAGAGGGACTGGTCTCCTGTATCAGGTTTGCCACCACATCGTAGGAAAACGATGACTGATTGCTATAGGCGTCGGAGACACTGGAGAGCCAGCCGATTTCGTTGAAGATCCGGCGCTCTATCCAACGGGTCTGGCCCAGCGCATCGAGCAGTCGCTCTTCTACTGGGTTCCCGAGGTCATTGAGCTCAAGCTCGCGCCGGTTGCCCTGTGCATCTGTTTCCGCCACCAGCCGATGTGCAGCGTCGTACTCATAGCTGACGGTTGCACCATTTGGCTTGGTCAGCGAACTCAGGAGGCCCACAGCATCATAGTTGTAGACCGTGGTTCCTTCTGGCCCAGTGGAGCTGACAAGTCTTCCTCTGGCGTCATAGGTGAGGGTTTGGGTTACACCATTGACACCCTGAATGGTCCCGGCGCGACCGTTCGCGTCGTAGTCACCAAACTGCGTCACCTGCCCCAGCGCGTTCGTTGTCCGGATCAGGTTGCCCTGGTCATCGTAGTCAAATGTCGTAACATCGCTGACGTCGGTGCGCGGACCATCAACCGAGGCCAACAGGCTCGGCTTTCCTGTACCAACAGGGGCATAGGTGTAGGTCCATGTCCGGGAAGCGCCCGAGCTGCGATCAGTGACCTTGCGGCTTATCACCCGGAGATGAGTGTCGTAGGTGAGCTCAGTGATCCTGGTTGGTTCTGTGATTTTTGCCGGGAGCGACTTGGAAGGAAGCCAGTCGGTCGTAACCTTACCCCCGTCCTGGTCTATCTGGGTGGTTTCCAATCCCCGGTCGTTATGGGTGAACGTGCGCTTCTGCCCAGCGCGGTCAGTAATGCTGGAGACGAGGCCTTTGCTGTCGTAGACGTAGGTTTCCTTGCCGCCCACAAAGCCGGTACACGGCGCACCCTCAACCACATCAGGCTTGAGCATCCCATTGTGGCGACTGTAGGTGTATCGCTGAACGTGGCCGAGGGCATTGGTGACAGAGACGCTTCCGTCAGCGTTGTAGCTTACCTGAGTTTTCTCTGCGCCCCCGGCGTGTTCGCTTAGAACCGCTCTCCCCTGAGTATCATATCCCCATGTGGCGAAACGGTTGCCGTTCTCGTCCACCAGCCCAGAGAGCAAACCCGGTGCATTCGGGTCATCGTAGAGATAGCTGCGGCTCGTATTGTCCTGGTAGATCACTTCCGCCAGCTTGCCAGCGCTGTTGTACTGGTACTGAATACTGCCACCAGCAGGATCGGTGACACTGACCATGCGGCCATCTTGATACTGGAACTGGATGGTGCGGCCAAAGCCGTCAGTGATCGAGGATAGCTCTCCGTTCAGATAGCTCAGGGTGATGTGATTGCCGTTGGGCTTCTCGATGCCGGTCAGTCGTCCGGTTTCATCATAGGCCTCGACTACCCCGTCAGATTGAGTGTAGCGCCAGCCGGTAGCATCCTTCGTCAAGGTATCATCGGTTTTCCATGTTGGCACCCAGACAGAGGACGAGTTGTAGAACGCGAGTTGTTGCCCTTCTGGCCGGTGCAGGACAACCATGTTCTCACCGTACTTCGAGGCGTTGACCTCGACGCTCCGCGAGTAGGTATGCCGCCAGCCGCCGAGCTCTTCATCAGGAAGGTGGCTATTGTAGTATCTGGTGAATGTGAAAGGGTCGGAGCCTCCGCTTTGATAATCCAGTTCAGCCTGGAACTTGTTGCCGGTGCCAAGATGGATAGGGTTCCCTACACACATGGTCGTTGTTGGTAAGCCGAGATCCCTGTCCAGGAACGGTGTTTTATCCATCTCACCCGGCAGAACATAGGTTGAGCGCCAGTAGACCGTAGCTGGGTCGCCAGTGCAGGTAGTGGGGTCATAATCGCCAGTAGCACCTAGATACTTAAAACAGATCCTGGAGACATAACGGCCATCACCATAACTGGCAACCGGATAAAGCGCATCCCCAACTGGCGTTCCCTTCCCTTGCTCCTCACCAGAGCGATAATTCTTCATGAAGGAATGCGCGTCTATGATGGTGTTGAAGCGCATTTTGTCTACTTCGGTGCTCACGGCTACAAGGGTATAGGAAGTATAAACCACCTTTTTGCTCCTCATCCGAAGTATCTTACCTGAAATTCCCTCACTCGTTTACCGCTCAAGCCCCAATTTTAACTGCCGGTCCAGCCTAAACCGCTCTAATAAGGTTCGATTTGGCGGTAAAATCTCTAGCCTGATAGCTCGAGAGATACAAACTGCCCCACCGCCCCGTTTAAAAGTTGGCAGTGTTGAGCAGTGTTGGATTTGGGGTCGTCAGTCAAAGAGACGACTCTGTGATGGATCGAACAGGCTGGGAGTCAGTGGCGGCGCTCGTTCTGGTGGCAGCTCACGCTGCTTGGCGGCATTCGCCTTGGCTGTTTTCTGTTTCAGATGCTTGAGAATCTGCTCAATGACCTTCGGATCTTCGATGCTGGCAATCACTTTGACGTGACCGCCGCAGTGTTCGCAGACTTCAATATCAATATTGAAGACTCGCTTGAGGCGTTGCATCCAGGTCATGGCGCGGTGGCGCTCTGCAGGACTCTTGTCACGCCAGTTAGTATCGAGACCTTCCGATTTGTCGGGCTTCTTGCCCCGCTTGGCGGGTGTTACTTGAACTCGGTGTTTGCTGTTCGGTGCAAAGACGCCGTGGAAGCGTGTGAGGTTGACTCGCGGCTTAGGTACCAACGCAGCGAGTTTGGCGATGAAGTCCAGCGGCTCGAAGATCACATGGGTGGTGCCATTGCGGTACGGAGTTTTGAGCTCGTAACGCACCTGCCCATTGGCGGTTAATGCCAGACGTTTTTCTGAAACCGCTGGCCGACTAATGTAGCGACACAAGCGCTCAAGCTTATCCCGCTGATGCGCTTCGGCCATCACACCGGCGTGTAGCGAGAAACCAGCATGGTTGGCTACTCGACTGCTTGAGTCGGCTTTATCCTCACGCCCTGGCAAGGTTTGCAGGGTGAAGACTTTGCGCCCTTGCTGGGGGCCGACGGCAATGCGATACGTAACCGAAGCACCATGTAATTGAGTCAGCGTATCGTCTTCGCCCTCTTCCAGTGTCAACCACGTATTCTCGGCATCACGCTCCAAAATCCCACGCTTTTCCATGCAGCGAGCGATGCGATGGCTGAGGGTGTGAGCGAGCGTATTCAGCTCATCGTAAGTGGGTGCCTTGACACGATGGAAGCGTTGCTTGCCATAGTCATCTTCGGCATAGACACCATCGAGAAACAGCATGTGGTAGTGGACATTGAGATTTAGCGCGGACCAAAGCGTTGGATAAGAGTCACTGAGCCAGTTTGTGCAGAGGCTTTGGTGTAACCGGCTTTTTTGATCAGATGAGTTGAGAGTGTACGATAGACGATACTCAAGACCTGGCCCATCAGCTGGGGATGGCGAGCCAGCAAAAAGCGTAGCTGGAAAGGAAAGCTGAGCACCCACTGGCGAATGGGCTCCTTGGGGAAGACTTCGTCTATCAGCAGCGCCGCACTCTCGGCCATCCGGCGGGCACCGCAGCTAGGGCAAAAGCCGCGTCGTTTACAGCTGAAGGCGACCAGACGCTCGTGATGACAATCCTCGCAGCGAACCCGCATGAAACCATACTCCAGACGGCCACATTGGAGGAGGTCGTTGAATTCTTGTTGGATGTAGCGAGGCAGGTGTTGACCTTGGGCTTCGAGTGAGGCTTTGAAGGCTGGGTAGTGCTGCTCAACCAGCTGGTAGAGCAGCGTCTGGTCGGGTTGGTGGCGTTCGTAACCGTTTGTTTGAGTGGGCGATTGACTCGCCGTGGCGTTCCTTGCCAGCGACATGGGTATCCTCCGCTGATACTGTGGTTATGTACAGTATCAGCGGCTTGCGTTCAGACGTCCAGTCTGGCCCTAGACATCGCTAAATGCTTAACCCGCAATAGCCCTCACGAGTTGTTATCAGCCACTACCGGTTGAGCGAGAAGGTTTTGGGTTCAGGGTGCTATTGCTCCACCAATCACAATACTGAAGCCCCAACTGTTATCAGTTGGGGCTTTTTCTTGTCTGTTTGCGGCGGTTGCGTTTTATCGGTAGTCGTCGAGCTCTGCACCATCCCACATAAGAGCTTAACGGTGCGATCTTCAACGCCATCACACAAAACTTTCTTTTTCACGCACAGTCAACTTATTGGATGTTTTATTAACAACCCAAAAGGAGATATTTAGCGGGCGGCCGGAAGGTGAATGCTAGGCATGATCTAACCCTCGGTCTCTGGCGTCGCGACTGCGAAATTTCGCGAGGGTTTCCGAGAAGGTGATTGCGCTTCGCAGATCTCCAGGCGCGTGGGTGCGGACGTAGTCAGCGCCATTGCCGATCGCGTGAAGTTCCGCCGCAAGGCTCGCTGGACCCAGATCCTTTACAGGAAGGCCAACGGTGGCGCCCAAGAAGGATTTCCGCGACACCGAGACCAATAGCGGAAGCCCCAACGCCGACTTCAGCTTTTGAAGGTTCGACAGCACGTGCAGCGATGTTTCCGGTGCGGGGCTCAAGAAAAATCCCATCCCCGGATCGAGGATGAGCCGGTCGGCAGCGACCCCGCTCCGTCGCAAGGCGGAAACCCGCGCCTCGAAGAACCGCACAATCTCGTCGAGCGCGTCTTCGGGTCGAAGGTGACCGGTGCGGGTGGCGATGCCATCCCGCTGCGCTGAGTGCATAACCACCAGCCTGCAGTCCGCCTCAGCAATATCGGGATAGAGCGCAGGGTCAGGAAATCCTTGGATATCGTTCAGGTAGCCCACGCCGCGCTTGAGCGCATAGCGCTGGGTTTCCGGTTGGAAGCTGTCGATTGAAACACGGTGCATCTGATCGGACAGGGCGTCTAAGAGCGGCGCAATACGTCTGATCTCATCGGCCGGCGATACAGGCCTCGCGTCCGGATGGCTGGCGGCCGGTCCGACATCCACGACGTCTGATCCGACTCGCAGCATTTCGATCGCCGCGGTGACAGCGCCGGCGGGGTCTAGCCGCCGGCTCTCATCGAAGAAGGAGTCCTCGGTGAGATTCAGAATGCCGAACACCGTCACCATGGCGTCGGCCTCCGCAGCGACTTCCACGATGGGGATCGGGCGAGCAAAAAGGCAGCAATTATGAGCCCCATACCTACAAAGCCCCACGCATCAAGCTTTTGCCCATGAAGCAACCAGGCAATGGCTGTAATTATGACGACGCCGAGTCCCGACCAGACTGCATAAGCAACACCGACAGGGATGGATTTCAGAACCAGAGAAAGAAAATAAAATGCGATGCCATAACCGATTATGACAACGGCGGAAGGGGCAAGCTTAGTAAAGCCCTCGCTAGATTTTAATGCGGATGTTGCGATTACTTCGCCAACTATTGCGATAACAAGAAAAAGCCAGCCTTTCATGATATATCTCCCAATTTGTGTAGGGCTTATTATGCACGCTTAAAAATAATAAAAGCAGACTTGACCTGATAGTTTGGCTGTGAGCAATTATGTGCTTAGTGCATCTAACGCTTGAGTTAAGCCGCGCCGCGAAGCGGCGTCGGCTTGAACGAATTGTTAGACATTATTTGCCGACTACCTTGGTGATCTCGTCTTTCACGTAGTGAACAAATTCTTCCAACTGATCTGCGCGCGAGGCCAAGCGATCTTCTTCTTGTCCAAGATAAGCCTGTCTAGCTTCAAGTATGACGGGCTGATACTGGGCCGGCAGGCGCTCCATTGCCCAGTCGGCAGCGACATCCTTCGGCGCGATTTTGCCGGTTACTGCGCTGTACCAAATGCGGGACAACGTAAGCACTACATTTCGCTCATCGCCAGCCCAGTCGGGCGGCGAGTTCCATAGCGTTAAGGTTTCATTTAGCGCCTCAAATAGATCCTGTTCAGGAACCGGATCAAAGAGTTCCTCCGCCGCTGGACCTACCAAGGCAACGCTATGTTCTCTTGCTTTTGTCAGCAAGATAGCCAGATCAATGTCGATCGTGGCTGGCTCGAAGATACCTGCAAGAATGTCATTGCGCTGCCATTCTCCAAATTGCAGTTCGCGCTTAGCTGGATAACGCCACGGAATGATGTCGTCGTGCACAACAATGGTGACTTCTACAGCGCGGAGAATCTCGCTCTCTCCAGGGGAAGCCGAAGTTTCCAAAAGGTCGTTGATCAAAGCTCGCCGCGTTGTTTCATCAAGCCTTACGGTCACCGTAACCAGCAAATCAATATCACTGTGTGGCTTCAGGCCGCCATCCACTGCGGAGCCGTACAAATGTACGGCCAGCAACGTCGGTTCGAGATGGCGCTCGATGACGCCAACTACCTCTGATAGTTGAGTCGATACTTCGGCGATCACCGCTTCCCTCATGATGTTTAACTTTGTTTTAGCCACCAATGATGCCCTCACTTTCCATGATTTTGGTGGGAATGGATTTTCTTAGCGGCAACTTACTTTCGTTGTCTATATCCATGTTAAAGGCGAAAAAGTAAACCTCTGTCTCCTTCTCAACCCACCCAACCCACCATGCGACACCAGGATTTGACTCAGTTCCCACACCAGAAAAACCAGTTTTTGAATGCACTAGATATTCAGGTGCCGCCTCCGTTACCAAAGCCTCTTTTACTATTAGCTGGTTTTCTTTAGATGCTGACAATTTATTTAAATATAGAGACTCTAGAAACTCCACTTGATTAACTGCGGAAATTCTAAGCTGGCCTTCCAACCAGAATTTGTCAATGCCACCACTGATATTCTGGTTGCCATAGGAAAATTTTTTAAGGTATTTCTGCATTCTTACTTCGCCAACTTCTCTGGCGATTTGTTGAAATACGGGAACAGCTGAAACTTGTATTGCCCCTCTTAAGGTCAAGTCTCTTTCCCATTGCTTCATGGCTCTTGGCTTTCCGTCCCATTTGAAAACCTGATGCTCATTCTTTATGACACCAGTTTCTAGGCCGATAATTGCGTTGGGGATCTTAAATGTTGATGCTGGAAGATATTCCTTTGATGCACGAGCTAAGTCATTGGTAGCGCAGGATTTACTGCTACTTTTACAAAGCACGAAGACACCATTGACGGCTTCGGCAGAGAACTCTTTGTTCCAAGACGTATTTTCTGTAATTGAACCAGCTAATGCCGTACTCGAAAGACACGCGATAATTACATATGCGGCAAATGTTTTCATGGCACCTTCTTGGTGGCTAACGCCAGAATTAAGCCGTGCCGCGAAGCGGCGTCGGCTTGAATGAATTGTTAGACGACAAACTCGCGCCAATACTTATGCAGACCAAAAATATTTGACGAGCACAGCAGAGGCATTGCTGTCTTAATTTTATCCAGTGGCCAGTTCCACCACTCCATCTCCATGAGCAATGAGATTTCCTCATCGGAGAAGCGCTTCTTAATTTGCTTTGCGGGACTTCCTCCGATGATGGCATAAGGCACTACATCTTTTGTCACCAACGAGCGACTACCTATCACGGCACCGTCTCCAATTTTGATTCCGGGCATAATCATTGCCTCCGAGCCTATCCAGACATCATTGCCAATGGCGGTATCACCTGCTCTTTGGAAGGCATCGAGTGCGCTTGAGAAAGCAGGTTCCTCTTGCATATAGAAGAAGGGGAAGGATGATGCCCAGTCATGCCGATGCCCCTGATTGCCAGCCATGATGAAGGAAGCCCCGCTTCCTATAGAACAAAAGCTGCCAATGATCAATTTATCAACGTCATCACGATCTGGATGCAAGTATCGCGCGCATTCATCAAATGAGTGGCCGTGATAGTAGCCAGAGTAATAGCTATAACGGCCTACTTTGATGTTTGGATTTTTCACTTGCTCAGAAAGAAGCTCCCCTTTGAAAGGGCTGTCAAAGTAGTTTTTCATCAGAGTTCGTGGAACCTTTTCTTGCCGTCTAACACCTGAGTTAAGCCGCGCCGCGAAGCGGCGTCGGCTTGGACGAATTGTTAGGCCGCATATCGCGACCTGAAAGCGGCACGCAAGACCTCAACCTTTTCCGCCCCGAGTGAGGTGCATGCGAGCCTGTAGGACTCTATGTGCTTTGTAGGCCAGTCCACTGGTGGTACTTCATCGGCATAGTAAAAGTAATCCCAGATGATCGCCTCCCAGCTGTTACAACGGACTGGCCGCCCGGCGATGACGCCCTCAGCCGCCTCTGGGCACGAGCCCTGCGGAGCCTCCGCGATTTCATACGCTTCGTCTGCCCACCAAGCAGGTTCGCAGTCAAGTAACTCATCCCCGATCTCCGCTAAGAATCCATAGTCCAACTCCTCCATGACGCGCCCGCCGAGCATTTCAACTATTGCCTCGAGCTCGCCGCGCCTCTCGCCGGGAAACGTCAGATCAATATCATCGTGCTTGCGTGTTACACGCCCTAGCCGTGCATCGATCGCCCAGCCCCCACCGATCCAGAGCGGCAGATTTCGCTCATCTGCCGCAGCTAGAATTTTGTGTATCAATGTGACCTGCGTTGTGTCCATGCGGCCTAACTTTGTTTTAGGGCGACTGCCCTGCTGCGTAACATCGTTGCTGCTCCATAACATCAAACATCGACCCACGGCGTAACGCGCTTGCTGCTTGGATGCCCGAGGCATAGACTGTACAAAAAAACAGTCATAACAAGCCATGAAAACCGCCACTGCGCCGTTACCACCGCTGCGTTCGGTCAAGGTTCTGGACCAGTTGCGTGAGCGCATACGCTACTTGCATTACAGTTTACGAACCGAACAGGCTTATGTCAACTGGGTTCGTGCCTTCATCCGTTTCCACGGTGTGCGTCACCCGGCAACCTTGGGCAGCAGCGAAGTCGAGGCATTTCTGTCCTGGCTGGCGAACGAGCGCAAGGTTTCGGTCTCCACGCATCGTCAGGCATTGGCGGCCTTGCTGTTCTTCTACGGCAAGGTGCTGTGCACGGATCTGCCCTGGCTTCAGGAGATCGGAAGACCTCGGCCGTCGCGGCGCTTGCCGGTGGTGCTGACCCCGGATGAAGTGGTTCGCATCCTCGGTTTTCTGGAAGGCGAGCATCGTTTGTTCGCCCAGCTTCTGTATGGAACGGGCATGCGGATCAGTGAGGGTTTGCAACTGCGGGTCAAGGATCTGGATTTCGATCACGGCACGATCATCGTGCGGGAGGGCAAGGGCTCCAAGGATCGGGCCTTGATGTTACCCGAGAGCTTGGCACCCAGCCTGCGCGAGCAGCTGTCGCGTGCACGGGCATGGTGGCTGAAGGACCAGGCCGAGGGCCGCAGCGGCGTTGCGCTTCCCGACGCCCTTGAGCGGAAGTATCCGCGCGCCGGGCATTCCTGGCCGTGGTTCTGGGTTTTTGCGCAGCACACGCATTCGACCGATCCACGGAGCGGTGTCGTGCGTCGCCATCACATGTATGACCAGACCTTTCAGCGCGCCTTCAAACGTGCCGTAGAACAAGCAGGCATCACGAAGCCCGCCACACCGCACACCCTCCGCCACTCGTTCGCGACGGCCTTGCTCCGCAGCGGTTACGACATTCGAACCGTGCAGGATCTGCTCGGCCATTCCGACGTCTCTACGACGATGATTTACACGCATGTGCTGAAAGTTGGCGGTGCCGGAGTGCGCTCACCGCTTGATGCGCTGCCGCCCCTCACTAGTGAGAGGTAGGGCAGCGCAAGTCAATCCTGGCGGATTCACTACCCCTGCGCGAAGGCCATCGGTGCCGCATCGAACGGCCGGTTGCGGAAAGTCCTCCCTGCGTCCGCTGATGGCCGGCAGCAGCCCGTCGTTGCCTGATGGATCCAACCCCTCCGCTGCTATAGTGCAGTCGGCTTCTGACGTTCAGTGCAGCCGTCTTCTGAAAACGACACCATGTGCAAACGATGTCAGAATAGAGTTAAATTTCCTATTGATTGACATATTCCGTCAAAGGTAATAGATTTCATCCTGACACTTTTGCCTTTGGAGGCATCTTGCAAGGTCAACGCATCGGCTATGTCCGCGTCAGCAGCTTCGACCAGAACCCGGAACGGCAATTGGAGGGTGTTCAGGTGGCGCGGGTGTTCACCGACAAGGCTTCTGGCAAGGACACCCAGCGTCCCGAGCTGGAAAGGCTGCTGGCCTTCGTCCGCGAGGGCGACACCGTGGTGGTGCATAGCATGGACAGGCTGGCACGCAACCTTGATGACCTGCGCCGCATCGTCCAAGGGCTGACACAACGGGGCGTGCGCATGGAGTTCGTCAAAGAAGGGCTGAAGTTCACCGGCGAGGACTCACCGATGGCCAATCTGATGCTGTCGGTCATGGGAGCCTTCGCTGAGTTCGAGCGCGCCCTGATCCGCGAACGTCAGCGCGAGGGAATCGTGCTGGCCAAGCAGCGCGGTGCCTACCGGGGACGAAAGAAATCGCTGAACAGCGAACAAATTGCCGAGTTGAAACGGCGAGTTGCGGCAGGCGACCAAAAAACCTTGGTGGCCCGTGACTTCGGCATCAGCCGCGAAACCTTGTACCAGTACCTGCGGGAAGACTGACCATGCCACGCCGCTCAATCCTGTCCGCCACCGAGCGCGAAAGCCTGCTGGCACTGCCAGATGCCAAAGACGAACTGATACGGCACTACACGTTCAACGAAACCGACCTGTCGGTGATCCGTCAGCGTCGCGGCGCCGCGAATCGATTGGGCTTCGCTGTGCAGCTTTGCTACTTGCGATTCCCTGGCACCTTTTTGGGCGTCGATGAGCCTCCGTTTCCGCCCCTGTTGCGCATGGTGGCCGCGCAACTCAAGATGCCAGTGGAAAGTTGGAGCGAGTACGGCCAGCGCGAACAGACACGGCGGGAGCACTTGGTCGAGCTGCAAACGGTTTTTGGGTTCAAGCCCTTCACCATGAGCCACTATCGGCAAGCCGTGCATACATTGACCGAGCTGGCCTTGCAGACCGACAAAGGCATCGTGCTGGCGAGCGCACTTGTCGAGAATCTGCGGCGGCAGAGCATTATCCTGCCCGCCATGAATGCCATCGAGCGCGCAAGCGCCGAGGCCATCACCCGTGCCAACCGACGCATTTACGCGGCGCTGACCGATTCTTTGTTATCACCCCACCGTCAGCGCCTGGACGAACTTCTCAAGCGCAAGGACGGCAGTAAAGTGACGTGGCTGGCATGGCTGCGCCAGTCGCCTGCCAAACCGAACTCTCGCCACATGCTCGAACATATTGAGCGCCTGAAATCCTGGCAAGCACTTGATCTGCCCGCAGGCATCGAGCGGCAGGTTCACCAGAACCGCCTGCTCAAAATCGCTCGTGAAGGTGGCCAGATGACGCCTGCTGATCTGGCAAAGTTCGAGGTGCAACGACGCTATGCCACGCTGGTAGCGCTGGCCATCGAAGGCATGGCCACCGTCACCGATGAAATCATCGACCTTCACGATCGCATCATCGGCAAGCTGTTCAACGCGGCCAAGAACAAGCATCAGCAGCAGTTCCAGGCTTCCGGCAAGGCGATCAACGACAAGGTGCGGATGTATGGGCGCATCGGTCAAGCGTTGATTGAGGCCAAGCAAAGCGGCAGCGATCCGTTCGCCGCCATCGAGGCCGTTATGCCCTGGGACACCTTCGCCGCCAGCGTCACCGAAGCGCAAACATTGGCGCGGCCTGCCGACTTTGATTTCCTGCACCACATCGGTGAAAGCTATGCCACGCTACGCCGCTACGCGCCGCAGTTCCTGGGCGTGCTCAAATTGCGGGCTGCAAATTTATCAAGAGTAAACTATTAAAAATCCATTAAAATCAATACTTTCACTTTGAGAACATGTATTTAAAGTAAATAACAATTAAAGCCTGTATCTTAGTTATCACTTGAGATACAGGCTTTTTATTTATTCGTTCATATAATTAAACAGTTTGCCTAAAAAATCATCGCTAATGGTTAATTGATACTGTTTTTCAACGAGATTTCGAAGTTCCATAACGAGAAGCAAAGAGTTCTTATAGGCTTCATATAGTTCTAATTCATTTAATCGGGCAGTAGTCTTTTTAAACTTTTCATAGTTTTCAGGACTAATTTCTTTTTCAAGATTCTTTGTCATATTAAACCAATTATCGGCATTTTCTTCCGCAATTCGAATGAGTTGTAGTATATTTTTTTGTAATTGAGATAAAAGTTCCAGTGAACGTGCATTTTCCCCTCTTTTAAGAACATTAATCCCCATTAACCATAGGTTGGAAAAATTATTCAATAAAAAATTTACGTTTTCTTCTGTAAGTCTATTTGGTCCCGGACCTTCCAACTCTGATAAATACAATTCTAGTTGTCCTGTTTCATCATAAATAAACATTGCTTTTGTGTCAGGAATGTAGCCTGATTCTTTGAATGAAGGAATAATATTCATTTCGTTTTCGGAAAGGAAATGAAATTCACCACGTATTAGATTTTCAAAAATTACTACTTCCGTACCGTACTCATTTTGATAGAGTAAAGTGTAGGAAGCGACTTCATTTAGCCATTTTGCTGAATCAAAGGTGGAAATTGTATCATCTTTTAGAAAAACGTAATATTCTATATCAGAGTATTGATCTCCCTCTCCTTTTGTAAAAGAGCCATACATCATACAAGCAGATATTCGTTCATCTGACTGGACAAGTTCCTTAACCCTTGCCATTAGTTCCTTTTGTTTTAACAATTCGATTCCTTCTTTCTTTATTTTGATTCAGGGAGAAATAAAAAATCCTCCCAAATAATGTTGGAAGGATTAGTCATGTCACTTTTTAAGACACTCAAATAAAACTATTTAGCCTTTTTAGCTATTCAGTCTTACATTTATTTAGTATATGGAAAAATGGGCAGACTAATCCTAAGTTTTTAAACTGAAATATACTATTTCATTTGTTAAAAATTAGATTAGTTCTTCATTGTCCACCCATCTCTCCTTTCGATTAATAGTATATTAATTTTAACACTTCAAAGTTCAAAGCACAAGTTGGTGAAACTCATAGATTAACTATTCTCTAATGTACAAATCTCCGTATAATTTTTGGATCTGGTTCCTTAATCTTATATTTTCCTCTTCTAATTCCTTTACTCTTGTTTTTAAGGTTTTAATAAGGACTTCTTCAGAACGGGAGCTTTTCTTGGGTTTTGATATTACATTTTCTGTTTTTTGCTGTTTTCGGAGAGATTCAATCCTTTGCCTAATATCATGTTCCTTATAAAGCCATGATTTAGAAACATTAGCTTCCTTTGCAACTGTGTTAAAATTAATAGTCTTACCTTCAAGCGATAGTTTAGAGATAACCTTGTCTACATTTTCTCTAGTCCGCCTGGACTTTTGCTTTGCCAAACGCACAATTTCCTCTGTATTTCGTACCTGTTTAACCATCTAACTAATCCCCTTCAGGCTGCCAATTATTTGCTCTAGTCGCTCTTTAACACGGTTATTAGTCTCTATTTGCCTTTGCCATTGCTTTTCCTTAGCGACTGCCAATAACTCCTCAGTACGATTTAACTGTTCCTCATGCTGCGATAAAAACTGCTTACTTGTACAAAAATGAGTACAATCTAAACAAGCATTGGCGTGTGGACAAGAACCTGCTATTACTGGTAATCGGCAATAACCATTTGGAAGAACTTGTGCATTAATATTTTTCTTGAACCATTGAAGATCAACATCATCGACTTCATTGTCATTATCTAACTCAATTATATCTCCATTATTAGTTACCAGTTTTTCTTTGAATTTTGTAAATTCAGCTTTAAGGGTTTCATCAAAAATATGAGCATATCTGCTTGTCATTTCAGGACTTTCATGACCCAAAAACTTTTGTACAATATGCTGCGGTACTCCGTTATTAATCATTCTTGTTCCTACTGTATGGCGAAAGGCATGGGCATGGAATCTATAAATCTCGCCTGATTTATCGACTATTTTTTGCTCATAAGCTAATTTGTTTAACTCGTCTCTAAATGTTTCTTGTTTTAATGGCGATCCATCTTTTCTTGGAAAGAGGTATTCACTATCTGGAAACTCCCATGAAACTTTATCTTCCCGAACTTTAATCAATAAAGCTACCTCTTTTGATATTGGAACTATATGCTCCTTTTTCATTTTCCATTGATAATACTTTAAAAAGTAATCTCCATCTTTGTCCTCTAATAGACAACCTTTTTTCAAGGTGCACAATTCGCTTATCCTCATCCCACATTCTTGGACTATCATAGTCATCGTAGCTATATATTCGGGTAATTTATCAAGATGACTGTTCAATTGCTCCAGAACGTATTCATCTATAAAACGAGGTTTTGCTCTCGGTATTTTGGGATAGTCTTCTGGGTTATGTATCCAATCCGGTGATTAACCTGTAATATAGGGTAATTTACCGGAGAATAGTCATGGCTAAAGTCGATGTAAGGTGCCCATTTTGTCAACAAACTCCCTCAGTAAAAAAACATGGATTAGGAAGCACTGGCCATCAACGCTATCGTTGTCAAGATTGCTGTCGAAGCTTTCAACTCGATTATGAATATCGCGCCTGCCAACCTGGGACTAAAGATAAAATTATCGATCTTACGATGAATAATGCCGGTATTCGTGATACCGCTAGAGCCCTTCATATCAGCATTAATGCGGTTGTTCGTACTTTAAAAAACTCTCGCCGAGGCAGGTAACCTCTTTACCTCTTGATAATCTGCATATTGAACTTCTTTGTGAAGTGGATGAACAGTGGTCTTTTGTTGCTAGCAAGAAGCAACAACGCTGGCTCTGGTATGCTTGGGAACCTCGCCTAAAACGAATTATTGCTCATACATTTGGTCGTCGAAATAAGAAAACGCTTCACCAGTTATTGGTATTACTCTCTAGATTTAATGTGGCTTTTTGGTGTACCGATAAGTTTAATGCTTATGAGATATTGCCGAAGGAAAAACACGTAGCCAATAAGTTTTATACACAACGAATTGAACGTGAGAACTTAAACCTAAGAAACCGTTTAAAGCGACTTAACCGTAAAACGTTAAGCTACTCAAAGTCAGCAGAAATGCACGACAAGATCATCGGCACGTTTATTGAACGCGAACACTACCTATTATGATGATCTACATATTGAATACATGGCCGTCTTCTGGATAGATTAACACCTTGGAAGGAATATCATTCCATTCTAGCCTTAGAAGGGTACTAAATAGTCCTTCCAATATAGAGATCCTCCCAGTTATTGTGCTAGGCTTTATCCCCATCATATTTAATTCGCTTAAATATGCTTCAATTTCCATTCTCGTTAATTGGTTTATTCTCTGAACGTGTTTAAAATTCATGTCCAAGAAATTAAAGAACTCTTTAAGTTTTTGGGCGATATCACATACATAGGAAAAGCTATCCGTATTTAATCTCAATTTACAATATCTTTTTACGAGTTGTTTAAAATACGTATTGCGAACCCCTTTAAAGTTAATTACATATTCATATTGTGTCGGATTAACCTTATCATCTGGCAAAGGTAACTTACGTCTATCCCAAATGTCTTTATCCCACTCCTCCCCATCAAAATAAAAGTCCTCATAAAACTCCATAAATTGTTTTAAATTAGTAACATAGTAAGAATTAGCTTCTACAGCTATTTTTTCTTGATTAGCAGTAATCTTATAATTAGTAGTGGTAATTCTAACACCCTGTTCTGTCAAATATGTCCTATATTCCGTCATTGCTTTTTTAATAGGAACTTCAGTAATTGAAGTAATGTTAGGATACTTTAAATCTAAAAAATCTAACATTCTATTAATTACAGTTCCTTTTCTAATCCATACAGTTTTTGCATTCCATATTCCATTATTTAAATGGTAAAAATAAAAATATTTCAATTCTGTTCTTAACCACAGATTTTTAACACGTTCAAAACGAACCCACCGATTTCTTAAAGTAGGGTTCTTACTTAATTCTATGGCAGAAGGATGCGGACATTTCCTTATATCCCAACTATTATTAGCCCAAAATCCCTGCAATTCTTCATTCATTGCAGCTATTTTCTTACTGATCTCACTCTGACTGATAATTTTCCTTTTACTAGAATCATTCATTTCTTATGTTCCTTTCTCTCAAGATATTTATTAAACTCATTTTTCATATCTTGATCTGAAAGATGAACATAGGTATTTAACGTTGTTTGAACATGTGCATGGCCCAACCTCTTTTGAACGTGTGCAACATCCCATCCATCCCTAATTAGCTGCGTTGCATGAGTGTGGCGTAGCATATGCGGCGTAAACTCTATTCTAGTTCTTTTAACTATTCTTCTAACTAGATCAAGAACACTTTGGTACTTTAGTGGTTTTCCAAAATAGCCTTCTTTTAAAGAAATAAAAACATAATCATGCTCCAAGTCCTCACCATACTCATATACCAAATAATCTGTATAAAGTGCCATAAGTTCTTTACTCACATGTATTGTTCTTTCCTTCCTTAATTTAATATAGGCCTCATTAACATTAACGTCTCTGGGTGTTAAATGGATTTGATTGTCCCAAGTGGCAATATCCTCAAGCCTTAGCGATAACACTTCACCGATTCTTAAACCACCCTCATACATAAGCATTAAAATTAATTTATCCCTCTTCGTATGACAAGCATCAATAATTTGCTTAACTTCCTCTGATGTTAGTGTTCTTATCTGCTTCTTTTTAACCCTTAACTTTAAGATATTCTTTTGATATTTACCCTTATTAATATGATGTAAAAACCCCTTAAAATTTCTCCCCTTTGCTTGTTTAAATACATCAATTGACTTAAATTCTCCTAATCTACTTAAATATTCCAGATAACTCATAACAGCATTTAAAATTGTATTCACTGTCGTTTCTTCTCTTATGGCTTCTTTTGACTGGAGATCAATTACATTTGCTGCTGTTGGGTATCTCAACCAACCTACAAAATCTGCTAATTTCTCAAAGTTAATATCATTAAGGGTAATCCCCCTCTGTTCCATAAACTCATATAGCAACTTTAAATGATAGCAGTATGCTTTAATGGTATTTGGTGACTTACCAGTATTATCTAGATATTTTATAAACCTCATTACTGGTTCTATTACCTGATATTCTTCATCTAGCAATAAATACAATGGATATGGCTTATTCTCCACTTTTATCCTTTGAACCTTCACATCCTCCCACCTCTCTTTAACCACTTTAACTACTATAAATTATAGACCTTGTTAATTTTTATTTAAAGTAAAAACCTCCCTAATATCCCCCTCCTAAACTACTTTAACTACTATTATTCATTATACTATGGATAAGCGCCCGCCGCCAAGGGTGTGCTCGATGCCATCGACATGCTGCGCGGCATGAACAGCGACAGCGCGCGCAAGGTGCCCGCCGATGCGCCAACCGCATTCATCAAGCCGCGCTGGGCAAAGCTGGTTCTGACCGACGACGGCATCGACCGGCGTTACTACGAGTTATGCGCCCTGTCGGAGCTGAAGAACGCGCTGCGCTCCGGTGATGTCTGGGTGCAGGGTTCTCGCCAGTTCAAGGACTTCGACGAATACCTGGTGCCGGTCGAGAAGTTCGCCACTTTGAAGCTGGCCAGCGAATTGCCGCTGGCAGTGGCCACCGACTGCGACCAATACCTGCATGACCGGTTGGAATTGTTGGAGGCGCAACTCGCCACAATCAACCGCATGGCTGCGGCCAACGACTTACCGGATGCCATCATCACCACCGCGTCAGGCCTGAAGATCACGCCGCTGGACGCGGCAGTACCAGACGCCGCGCAAGCCATGATCGACCAGACAGCTATGCTGCTGCCGCACCTCAAAATCACCGAGTTGCTGATGGAGGTCGATGAATGGACGGGCTTCACCCGCCACTTCACACACCTGAAGACCAGCGACACGGCCAAGGACAAAACCTTGCTGTTGACGACGATCCTGGCCGACGCGATCAACCTGGGTCTGACCAAAATGGCCGAGTCCTGCCCTGGCACCACCTACGCCAAGCTGTCTTGGCTGCAAGCCTGGCACATCCGCGATGAAACCTATTCGACGGCGCTGGCCGAGCTGGTGAATGCGCAGTTTCGGCAACCCTTCGCCGGCAACTGGGGTGACGGCACCACGTCATCGTCGGACGGCCAGAACTTCAGAACCGGCAGCAAAGCAGAAAGCACTGGTCATATCAACCCGAAGTATGGAAGCAGTCCAGGACGGACTTTCTACACCCATATCTCCGACCAGTACGCGCCCTTCAGTGCCAAGGTGGTCAACGTGGGCATTCGTGATTCAACTTACGTGCTTGATGGCCTGCTGTACCACGAGTCGGACTTGCGCATCGAGGAACACTACACCGACACGGCAGGCTTCACCGATCACGTGTTTGGCTTGATGCATTTGCTGGGATTTCGCTTCGCGCCGCGTATCCGTGACTTGGGCGAAACCAAGCTATTCATCCCCAAGGGCGATGCCGCCTATGACGCGCTCAAGCCGATGATTAGCAGCGACAGGCTGAACATCAAGCAAATACGCGCCCATTGGGATGAAATTCTGCGGCTGGCCACCTCCATCAAGCAAGGCACGGTAACGGCTTCGCTGATGCTGCGCAAACTCGGCAGCTACCCGCGCCAGAACGGCTTGGCCGTGGCGTTGCGCGAGCTGGGGCGCATCGAGCGCACGCTGTTCATTTTGGATTGGCTGCAAAGCGTGGAGCTGCGCCGCCGCGTCCATGCGGGGCTGAATAAGGGCGAGGCGCGCAACGCGCTGGCCAGGGCGGTCTTCTTCTACCGATTGGGTGAAATCCGCGACCGCAGTTTTGAGCAGCAGCGCTACCGGGCCAGCGGCCTCAATCTGGTGACGGCGGCCATCGTGTTGTGGAACACGGTATATCTGGAGCGTGCCACCAGTGCTTTGCGTGGCAACGGCACGGCGCTGGACGACACATTGTTGCAATATCTGTCGCCGCTGGGGTGGGAGCACATCAACCTGACCGGCGATTACCTATGGCGCAGCAGCGCCAAGGTCGGTGCGGGGAAGTTTAGGCCATTGCGACCGCTGCCACCGGCTTAGCGTGCTTTATTTAATGAGATGGTCACTCCCTCCTTCCCGGTACTATGCTGAGGACAGGCTTTCATTCGGAGAACTATCATGGAAAACATTGCGCTCATTGGTATCGATCTGGGTAAAAACTCTTTCCATATTCATTGCCAGGATCGTCGCGGGAAGGCTGTTTACCGTAAAAAATTTACCCGGCCAAAGTTGATCGAATTTTTGGCGACATGCCCCGCTACAACCATCGCAATGGAAGCCTGTGGCGGTTCTCACTTTATGGCACGCAAGTTGGAAGAGTTGGGGCATTCCCCAAAGCTGATATCACCACAATTTGTCCGCCCGTTCGTTAAAAGCAATAAAAACGACTTTGTCGACGCCGAAGCTATTTGTGAAGCTGCATCGCGTCCGTCTATGCGTTTTGTGCAGCCCAGAACGGAATCTCAGCAGGCAATGCGGGCTCTGCATCGTGTCCGTGAATCCCTGGTTCAGGATAAGGTAAAAACAACCAATCAAATGCATGCTTTTCTGCTGGAATTTGGCATTAGCGTTCCCCGAGGAGCTGCCGTTATTAGCCGACTGAGTACCATTCTTGAGGATAATAGTTTGCCTCTTTACCTCAGCCAGTTATTGCTGAAATTACAACAGCATTATCACTATCTTGTTGAGCAGATTAAAGATTTGGAATCCCAGTTGAAACGAAAGTTGGACGAAGATGAGGTTGGACAGCACTTGCTGAGCATTCCCTGCGTCGGAACACTGACAGCGAGTACTATTTCAACTGAGATTGGCGACGGGAAGCAGTACGCCAGCAGCCGTGACTTTGCGGCGGCAACAGGGCTTGTACCTCGACAGTACAGCACGGGAGGTAGGACGACATTGCTGGGAATTAGTAAGCGAGGTAATAAAAAGATCCGAACTTTGTTGGTTCAATGTGCCAGGGTATTCATACAAAAACTGGAACACCAGTCTGGCAAATTGGCCGATTGGGTCAGGGATTTACTGTGCCGGAAAAGCAACTTTGTCGTCACTTGTGCTCTGGCAAACAAGCTGGCCAGAATAGCCTGGGCCCTAACGGCACGACAGCAAACTTATGTAGCATAACGGCAGAAATACACCGGTTTAAAGAATTACTGATCTGGTTTTGCGAATACTGATATTGATGATACTAACGGCCCACCGGCCTGTTGAGGAACCTGTAAAACGGAAAGGCTCATTGAAGCCGTATATTTTCTGGAGGTTCATCAGGCGCGGAACTCATCAAGGCGCGGGAATAAAATCCCATTCAGACGCCGGATAGATTCAAGCAAGCCAACTTGTCGTCAAAATCGGTGTTGCAAAAACGGGAGTGACCATAGATTCCGTTTTCTGAGACGACCCCTACAATACCGACACCGATGGCTGTTACGGCGACCTTACGCAGGTCTTCACCGATAGCTCCCAGAGTCTTCTTGTCAGGAGAGAAAAGACGCACAAACCACGTCTTAATACGCAAAAACTTTTTCATGATTACCTCCATAGTTGAAGAGGAGGCGAATCATGCCTGAGAGGGCATGAACACCCCCTCAGGGTTAAAGTTTTAGGCAGACAAAGCTGTTGGCTTCGCCTTGTTCATCTTCATTGAGTTAATGATCTTCGTCGCTTCATCAGCAAACGGGCCAGTAACTTGGATAGGCTCCCTTCTTGCGAAGGAGGCTGTCACCATCATTCTCTGGCCGTGCATCAGATGACGATACCGAGACCGCATAAGCTCAACGTAGGCCGCAGAGTCCCCCTCCCACCCCTCAGGGGGAGAGAAGGGGCACACCGCGTCGTTACCAGGCGTTGTATCAACCTTCGAGACATCAATGACGGCCATACTCAGCTCTCCTTCTCGCAATGAAATCGCGCAGGTAGCGAGCATTCGGGAAACCGAGGCTTCCCTGACTCATCAGGACATCGTTCCAGTCAATCCCTTTCGCTCTGGGCGGGATCGGGAGCTTAGGCAGCAGGACGTACACACGAATGCCGCGCTTCTCCAGCTTGGCTTTCAGCACGTTCGCTGACTTCTCCCCAGTCACAGACTTATCTTTGTCAGCCCAGATCAGTACGGTGTGAACACCTTCTGGAACCTCGAAGGACTCCATTAGGGTGGCATTGACCGTTGACCAAACCGGGATTTGAGTGACTCGATAAGCTGACAGAGCTGTTTCCAGCCCTTCTGCAACACCCAGGATACCCTCAGTCGGTTCACCGAGGCGGATGGCCGCGCCATTGACATCCAAACCGTCAGGAATGGGCATCATCTTTTTGGCGTTGCCGACCTTGGCTTTTTTACCGTTTTGGGTGAGATAGGTGCGGTGGAGCGTTACCAGGTTGCCTTCCACATCTCGGATAGCGCAGACGATAGCCGGGAATTTCCCAACTTCATTGCCATCTTCGTCGTAGTAGGCCATAGCCGGATTGAACCGCAGACAGTCTGTTTTTTCTACTTCATCAACTTTGAACAGCAGCTCGCGGTTTTTGAAGTACAGACGCATTGGCTCAGTCACATGACTGGAGAACGGCAAACACTCGTTCCATACCTTCTCGATTTTCTCACGGAGACGAGCACTGTAAGCGCGTTCGCGCTCCATTCTCTTCTCCATTTCTTCTTGGAGCTCAAGCAACCAAGGCTTAGGTTGTTCACGAAACATCGGAACAACTTTCGGCTTATTTTCGCTGCTTTGCTCTTCCGGTTGTGTGGCCGCAGGTTGTACTTGCGGTGCCGGAGTTTCTACCTTGCGGTTGACCACAGGGGCCGACTCAACATGGTGACTCACCGGCTCAACACCACCGTTCGAGCGAGCGCGGAACTGCGTTACCGTAGCGCCGCGACGTTCCACCAGCCAGGTGTTGCGATGCGTTTGCATAGGTTGTTCTCTCACAACATTCCCCTGCTCGTCCTTAACTTCAACGACGACAGTTACAGGCTCGCGCCCGAGGTTTGTCATGACGATCTCATCCCCATACTTGGCTTCACTTTCACCAATGGCTCTTTCAAGATCCACGCCCCAGATGGTGCGTTCCAAACCGCTCTTGTCACGGATGAAGGCAAAGTAGCTGAGCTCGTTGTCTTCGTTATGCTCATAAGGAGCTTTACCGTGGGCAATCAGAGTACCGGCAATGGATTTTTTACGATTCTTGGAATCGAGAACCTTGTTATTCACCTTCATAGGCTCTTGCTGAACAGGCGCTTTGGCCTGGACAGGAGCTCGTGTCGGTGCAGCGGCTTGTTGATACTGGGGTTGCTCTTTCTCAACGCCCAGATAATCACCAACCTCGCTCAGGCACTGTTTAAAGTCCCAGTTATTGAGCCACATCAGCAGCTCAAAACCATCATGATTGGCACCGCATGTATTGCATACGCCGCCACCAGTCAGGTGGGCATCCTTGAACAGTCGGAAGCCATCTTTCCCGCCGTGGATAGGACAAGAAACATGACGACCAGGTTTACGGAGAGCTGGTTCAAGATGGGGCGCTAGGGCCGCCAGGATGAATAGCCAGTTTCCGTTTGCAGCTTCACGAACGGTGTCAGCTTTGTAGTAAGACATAGGTTTTCTCCTTAGCGTGAACCCCAGCATCGAGGCTTCCTTAAACCCCCGTCGCCAGGGTTTTAAGGAAACCCCGACACCGGGAGAATGTGCCAAGGAGGCTCCCCAGCCGGGGAGTTCTCCCCGGCGAGGGGTTTAAAAAGGTCGCCCCCGAAACGGAGGCGAATTTTGTGAATATCACAAGCACAAATGAGCGCCCTCTTCCGAGGCCATCATGATTGTGACATCTGCGGTTACAGGATCTGACTTAATCACAACCTCAGTGGGTTTGAAAAAGCCATCTACAGTGGGCATGGGGTAATAAAGACGAATCTTTCCCCAATTCTTGTTGTCGGTAAAAGCGACCTTTGTTTGAGCAACACAAAGCTGCAAAAACATGAAAAGGAAGTCTTCTACCGAGTGCTTACCATCTGCACCAAATACTCCATCGACAATTGCCGGGGTCACTGCCACATTGGTCAGGAAACCAGCTTGTTTACCGATGGAAGATTGGTCCACCAGCAGACCATCATTGATGGCTTGTTGACGGATTTGGGCGAGGTCCAATTTAGCTACTTGGTTCATAAGGTGTACTCCAAAGTTAATGGGTACACCTACCCCGTGCGGGGAAGTGTACCCGCATGGGTTATTGAAAGGTCACGGCCAAAGCCGAGCTTTAAGGTTCCGAGTTTTACGCTGGCTGAATGCGCCAAAGAACGGTCGGAGGAAACGAGTCAGCGACACGCTTCACATTCGCGTAAAGAGTGTCCGTAAAGACACGCTCTAAGCGACGACCACCTTGACGATAAACCAACTTAAAGTCTTGGAATTTGTTCATGGATACCTCCAGAAATAACGGGAGGTATCTCCAGCAGGAGATAGACTCCCGCAGGGATTAATAAATTAACGTTAATTTGCTGTTTGTTTTTGGCGACCAGCTATCGCACTTTTCGCTCTCCGAAGAGAACAAAATCTGCTTACTGATGGTATTCACCATGAGTAAGAAGACTTGGGAAGTAAAGCAGGGGTTTCCCCCTGCCTTGTTATGCCGCTTTGAGGTGGCGAGAGAAAAAGTCCCTGGTTTGCTGGATAGCTCCCCGGAGAAGTTCTCGTCTGTAGCCAGCGTAGCTCTTGTCATCACTGGCAACGGTCAAGCCGTGCAGACTCTCTTCACCCAGGACAATCTCGTTTTCACGAGAGAGTACCTCAACACGTAGGCCAAGCACTCGCTCTTTCCCTTCCAGGATAGAACAAATTGTTTGGTCTCTTACTTCGTCATCCCAGTGGCCCATATCGAAATCCCGCTCAGGGAGTTCAGTAACACGCACCAGGTAGTTTTCAGTGGCCCGTTCCCAAACCACTTCATCTTCGCATGGAGAGGCCTCGATCAGCGAGTACCCGTCCGCTTCGAGCTTCTTGGAAAGACTTTTTACATCATCCGCCAGCTCCAGCACAAAGCGTTCCCAGAGGTCTTGCCAGCGCTCGACCATATCCTGGTTAATCCCTTCAATGCCGGTGCCAATCATGGAATCATCATCAGGGAAGATCCCTGTGAAGTCCACGTTGTCGTCGATGTTCATGCAGTTCCAATGGCTGTAGTGATGCCCGTGACTATTCCGAGTAATGGACAGGTCACAGGAACCATATTCGCGGAGGACAGAAAGCATATTCTCAATGTCTTTCTGTGCCATCAGGTTCTTCACGCGGCTGACAGCATCCACTTGGCCGGGCTCAGTGCTGAATAGGCGATTCATGAGAGCTTTGACGTCATCAACGCTCAAATCCCCGTAGAAGGCTACGCCATCCCCCTGGCAGTATCCGAGACTGTACTCAATCGTCAGATCATCCGGGTATCCACACTTAACCAGTTCGTTTTGAAAATGCTGTTTAATCATTGGTATCTCCTTAATTTCAGAGGGAGACACCATCCCCTCAGGGACCGATGTCCCCCGTGGGGTTAATGTTTGGGTTAAGAAGCCTTGCGGCTTAATTCAGTATCAAA
The DNA here is from genome assembly GCF_049901975.1 of Providencia sp. PROV272. Classification (NCBI taxonomy): domain Bacteria; kingdom Pseudomonadati; phylum Pseudomonadota; class Gammaproteobacteria; order Enterobacterales; family Morganellaceae; genus Providencia; species Providencia sp. PROV272. The sequence goes on along the minus strand of NZ_CP096292.1, from coordinate 71,299 downwards.
TCGAGGACCTTTGAGAACCGCAGTTTTCATAACCTCGAAGTTTCTTGGGTAACGCAGCTTTGAAACTGCGCCAGCTCGGATGTCGGCAGCCTCACTTGGAGAGACTAGCCTTAACCCTTCGCTGGTTTCAGCGTAGAACCAACCGGCATAACGCTCATAGGCATTCTGCTGGTACTGTTCAGTCGCCATATTCTTCCGGATCGCCTCTGTTAAGGCCTCAACAACACCGTCATCTTTCGTGATGATGTTGAAAACATGAGAGACAGTCAGGAAGTTCCCAAAGAAGCAGGCTGCCCCAAGCCAAGGCTGGAACATTTCGCCATTTCGCCCCGTCCTCACCATTGGTTCAAACGGGTATGGGCGATAACAGTGATACTGCTCAAACATCGGGTCAAGAACGTTGTCACCCAGGACATCCAGTAAAGTCTGAATACTGTCCGGGTCTTGGCCTGCCCACTTACTCCCATTGCTGAGAATCAGTGTTTTACCGTCAGTACGCTCCAGAGCTTGTTCAAAGTTAGACATAGTGCATTCCTTTTGGTTAGGACGCACCACACCCTCTCGGGATGATGCGCCCGAGTGGGTTAGTTGAGAAGGCTTAGCCGTCAAGTCCGTAAATTACGGCGGAGCCGGGCTCCATCTCGACAACTTGTGCGCTTCCTTCTTCTATCAGCTCCTGCATGTAACCAGACTCAGCATCCGGATTACGTTCGCAGTGTTCGTCCCAGCGTTTCAAAAGCCCTTCTGTGGCTTGTCCGTGGGTCTCACCAAGGCCGATAAACTCATAGTGTCCTGTGTTTACGATGATCACCACCATAGCTAGTGCTCTCCTACAGGTCACTTGGTACATACAGGTCATCTTTGATGGCAGAAAAATCGACAGGAGACTGGTCCCCATAGGTTCGATTCACGCCACCAGCATCATCGACACTGACAAAAACCGTGCGGAGTAAACCGCTGGGCTTTGCAGGGTAAACGATGCTGACATGCTGACCTTTGTACTGTTCTGACAAAGTGCTTTGAAGCTCATCAACCGAACGGAATTTCCGGTCGCGGCCAAAGTCCTTAATCTTGATGTCGCCAGGGATTGGATTAGTCATCGTTACCCCCTGCCAGCAGTTTATCTACTGAATGGCCGAGTCCGTTACCAAACCATTTGTCCAGAGCGTCGATTTCCGGGAAGTCCGATTTCACCTGAGCAACAACACGTTCCATTTTGCTGAGAGCATCCTGGAACTCAAGGCCATTACCTGCGGCCACCTCAAGTTTGCACTTGATGTAAGCGGAGTAGGTATCACAGGCCTTAACCAGTGATTGTTCATAGCCACCGGGAGCGAAGGCTATGGCGACTGCATCCTGGAGTTCTTCGGGAAGAGTCTGGATGAGTTTGTCCTCTGCGGCCTTTTCCAGTCGTTCAAACTCACGCTGCAAAACAGCGTTTGCTTTCTTGACCGGTGTTACAACATCCGAACAGAGAACCTCGGCTGCATCATGCAACGAAGCATGAGCAAGCATGACTGCCAGATCCACCGACTTCCCTTGCTGAATGGCAATATTGCCAGCCAGGTAGGAAAGCAGGGTAACAACAGCGCTGTGTTCCAACACAGACTCCGGTTGAACAGAGTGCATCAGTGACCAGCGTTTGATCAGGCGTTGGCGCAAGGCCAGAGCTAGAAAGCCGAAATTTGAATTAGACATAGTGCCTCCAAAATTGGTTGGAGGTACACCAAAGCCGACCGGGCCTTGGTGTACCCGGTTGGGTTACTTAGTTATCTCGGGTCAAGCTGCTTAGCTATAGCGAGTAAAAACGGATGGAATGGATGATCTTGCGGGACACCCCCAACAAGCTCACGGGCTAAACCGACTGAGTTTGTAGCCAACACCTCTTTGACGGCCAGAATGATTTCATTGTCGATTTCATCCTGGATCTTTCGTTGTTGGTCCACCAGCCGACTTAACTTGTCTAGGCTCATGCTTCTCTCCTTTGTTTGTGGGAGAGAACCCAGGAGGGGTTTCCTCCCGAGGGGTTAGGTTATTGCTGTTTTGGGCCAGCTACCGTTATAGCCAGCAAGCGCTGACAATGAACAAAGAGTATGACAGCCACCTAAAAGGGTAAAACGCTGTAATTGCCCTTTTGGGGTGCAAAAGAAAAAGCCCTCCCGAAGGAGGGCTTTTTATGCGGCCAAGGACAAGCCTTGCTGTCCTCTTTGCAACTCTGTGTCGTCGCGGCGATGTAAGCGTTGAACCGCCTTGATCATCGTTCTGACATGTCGCTCCAAAGAGGCTGGATGGCGTTTTGACAGTAGGTTGATCCAGTCGAGATAGATAGCAAGCGCGGAACCTTCGGTTAGGGCTGCCTGTATCGCCTCATACTGCCCTACGGCACTCTGGACCACATCATTCATCCACTGGGCGTCAGTATTGTCCAAGAGCTCGCAGAGGGCCGTATAAGCCTTCCTTCTGGTCGCGGCCATGTAACGACGAATGTTGGCGTTTCCGCTCCCCTCTCGCCCTTCCATGACGCTCATACAGAATGCGCTGGAGTAACAAAGCATCGCGTCAGTCACGTAGTTAAACCATCGCTCCTGATGCCGTTTCTGTTCTTCCATTGCTTCCTGGTCAAGTTGCTTCTCGATGAACAACCCCGTCGGAGTACGGTGGTGCAGATGGTACTTGAACGTTAAGTGCAAGTTGACCCACCAGCGTACCGTTGCCAGTCTTCCCTTGATTTTTCGCTTCACCAGATCTTTGTACTTAGCATCGCTAAGCACTTTGACATCCTTGCGCTGTTGGATTCCTTCCATCGTCTGTAGCCCTGTAAGGCCCATCTGGTGGTAGGTTTGACCTCTTTGCATCATACGGTGATACAAAGCGCCTTTTCCTTTCGCAAGCTGGATTGCTCCGAACCGAAGGTAGAACTGCGCTGCACTACCGGGCGTATAATGTCCCTTTAGTACAGACTCCCTTAGTCGCGGGTATTCGTTCCAGATGATGAACGCAGCGGAGTCGGGATCGACTTTCACTTCATCATCTTCTGCGAAGCAAACCACCCTTCTCTTTCCGTCTGCGGTATTGATCACTTGCGCTGCCAACGGGTCATCCCCGCCGTCAAAGTAAGCCATTTCCGCTAACGGATCGGCCAAGCCATCAGAAAGCGAACCATCGCCCCAGCGACCAACCTTCAACCACAATGGCTTCGGAATTGGTGACTGAGGAACGGTTTCACACTGCGGCTCGTCTTCCAGCAAGTCCAGATCACCCATCGACCAAACCCTGTGGTAAATCTCCAGGGCATGGAAAGGCTTATCATTGAAATGATGGAAGGCCCACATGAAGTCGATATGGACTAAAGCCTCTTCCGATATGATCCGGAATTGTGGCTCTGCCATTCGACGGTTCCAGTCGTTATCCTCTGCTTGACCAGTAGCCAGCTTGTATGCCAGCTCATCAGCTCTCTTTTGCTCCATGTAGTCCATGCTGCAACAGACATGAAGCAATCGTTCTAGGAAAACAGGACTGTAAACGTCCGGCTGTATTTTGATGTATCCGCCCTCGTAAATCGTTCGACCTACGGGATGGCGGTCTTCCCATGCGTACCGGCGTTTTGCCAAGTAGCGCTGGATGCGGTTCAGCCCCGACATATAGCCATGCCTTTCAGGGTCCGTGGCAAGCAACGTCTCCATTGACTTATCCAACCCAACAGCCTGGCAAGCCCAGCAACCGAAGCGAGCGCCACAGGCGTCACTGGCCTTCTTCTCTGTTGCCGACCACACGCACTCCCCTGTTGCCGCCTTGTAAAGCTCTGCCGTAGTGACATTGCTCTCCAAGTAACTTGGCAGAGGATATGCTGAGCCCATGCCAGCGGATAGTAAGAACTCCCAGACATCACTCGCCAACCAGTTTTTCACCACATACAGCTCACCCCCATCTTTCGTCTTAATGACGCGATCTGAGCTTCCTCGCTGTTTTGCAATGTTGGCCGCACGAATAGTGCTTTCAGCATCACGACTGCCCAGCAAAAGGCAGACTTTCTGTCGAACCTCTTTGGGAAGCTCTCGCATATAAGCTGCCTTCGCTCTTTTGGCAGAGGTGATTTTTAAATCCTGGCTACACTGGCGGGCCGTGGAGTTGGAAAACGTAGGCAACCCCCTCCCAGTAAGGATTCGGCCCGTCCAACTCTGCGAGATCCCAGGCTTTGCTAGAACGATGGTCAGAGGAAGGTTTTCCTTCGCAATGAAACGCTCCAGCTCGGCCAGTTTCTGATCCGCCAGCCACCTTACCTCTGGGCTTTCGATCAGTGTGTCAGTGTGCAAGATGAAGTGGTGCTGGCTGATGGTCGCCCCACTCCTTACAGCCCGGATCAGGGCCATCAGGAACAGGTGCAAGACCGTTTCAGAATCTTTACCACTGGAATAGCCGATCATCATGGTCCACCCATCAATTAAGGCCGTGTGAATGGACTCAACCGATGACGTGATCAACGATGACAGACTGGTTCCTCTACTGGCATCAACGAAGTTCAAATCCTCGTTATCAGTCAGTTCTGACCAAACAGAATCCCACTTATCCCCACGCAAAAGCACTGGGATGGGTTGTTCTGATAGATCAAAGTTTAATGTTTGTTGCATAGGGCCTCCTGGATTAGCAGGGTGCCCATCCCTTCCGGGAAAGCACCCCGGTAGGGTTAAAATTGAATCCTGGCTATCAGACCTGAACTAGCTGCTACTCGACATCTGGTTGTCTTCGTATTGCTGCTTGGCCTGTTTCACCAGATCAATGTCACCGTCTTGCAGCTTTTGAATATCAAGCTGTAGACGAGCCTTGTGTTTCAACAGTTCAGCGACCGCATTATCAATGTGATCAATGAGCGATTGGTTTTTTTGGATGGTGTAACTGTTGAGTTCATCGAGCAGGGGCCATGCAACACTCGAATGAGTGTTGAGCAATGGGTACTCTGCTTCGATCTCACAAACCACACCGTTTGCTCCTTCTCTGTAATGAGGGAACCCGACACGCAGACCGATACGACGATCCAGCGCTGCATTCACAGTACATTCCAAAGAAGTTCGGTTTGAAAAAACATCGTTGACGTTTTTAGACATGCTATATCTCCGTTCAGTTTATGACGGAGCCCCCCTAACAGGAGGTGCTCCCGTCAGGGTTGATAATTTGCTGTTTGTTTTTGGCAGCCAGCTACCGCACTTGAGCGCCTAAGGCACTTTCCGAAGCACCCTGGGAAACCGAGATGCTTGGGAAAGCGCGGGGTTTCCCCCTGCGCTGATTACCCTTTTTAAGGGGCCGGTACGCCGATTTCTCGGCGCACTCAGGTTGAAGCTACACAGTCAAGAACCAACGTTTCATAGGGACGGTGATGTCTATCATCCCGTTTCCACATGGATTCTGGCCCCAGAATCTGTAGGTCGTCTCATAGAAGTCAAACTCAGACAAGGACTGAATCTGCGCTTCTGAGATCGGCTCAAATGGTCCACCGCAACCGATGTGCATATTGAGCCCATAATCTCGAAGCTCTAGCTCTCCGAGATTTATCGTCTTCCCGCCCACACAAGCAACCAAGTTCTGGTTTCTGACGTCGCCTTCTTTGAACAGCAAAGCTGACTCATCGTAGCTCCCATATTGGTTGGTAAACTTCACAATATGCCCGTGCTTAGGTGAGGTTTGTTCCGACAACTCTTTCAGTAATCGCTTTACGCTTTGAAATCTCGCGTACAGAGCTGGCGTAAACTGCCCAGAGTAGTTCAAGTTTGGGCAGATCATTTCAAGCATCTCATCAGGTACAGATTCAAGCCCCATTTGCGCGGCCAATGGCTTCGCCTTTTTCAGACCTTCCTCAAGCACTCTCTGATTTACAAGTTGTTCTAATGTGTTCATTTGACTCTCCACTTTCGAGAGAGCAATGCAAGCCGTCTCCGGACTTACATTGCCCGTTAACGGCTTTATTGGTTTATCCCAAGAGGTACGGAGCTACGCCAGTCAGGAAGCCCATGACTCCCAACACAGCGCCAACCACGCCCAATTTGATTGACAGTTGGACACTTTGATCCGGATGGTTCCAGAACCACTGCCAGACTTCCCAGCGCCTGGCTCTGCGAACCTCAAGATTTACAGTGTCTTTAAAACGAACACCCAGAGCATCTACCGCATCGTAATCCAGCGCGACCGCCAGCTTTGTGATGGATAAATTCCCAGGGTTGCCCATCGCATACCGGAGAACCTTTGCTTTGGTCTCTGGGTTTACGATCATAACCGGCTCCCTCCTGAAAAAACGGGTCTTGTCTTTTCGCTTGGAATCCATGTTGCGGTTATGGAACCTGGCAATGCAGTGTTGAAGGCCTGAATCCTCGGGAGGTAAAGGCACAACAGTTTCGATTTTCATGATTACTCTCCTTTCGGATAGGCCGGAGCAAAGGCCTTTCGGCATTGCCCCGGTGAGTTACTAATGAACCAAAGATGAAGTGACCATGATTGCGTCTCCGGACATCATTACCGGGAGATATTCGCAAGGCTCATGGCCGCAGCTCTTTTTAGTTCCGTTAGGTGAATAGACAGCCAATTGACCATCCATAATGTTGAAGGGCATCCCCTGTTTTTTCGCTGCCGGTGACAGCTTGAGAGTGCCCTTTGCGTCAACCAATGCCGTTGCCCAATGGAAGTCTTCACCACCGATCACCGGCTGTGATTCATCCACGACTTCGACCATGATTGGCATCATTCCAACCCAGCTCCACAGGCTGTTCCCTAATGCGAGGGCTAAAGCCTCGAACGCGGGAAAGACTACCGATTGCCCGAGAATCTGGTGGGCAATAGTGTCCGACAGACCTTGGATGAGTTCCTCTGGTATCCCTTTCACTCGACAATGTTCTGTCGGTGTAAAGATGCGAGACAACTCCGGCTGTTCTGGATGAACAATGAAAGGTTCGGTACTTCTGCATTTTGCATAGTCCTTACCTATGGTGCCGCAAAACTCATCGTCGCCAGTCAGAAGCTGGCGAGAGAACCCCTTGCCAGCAGCTTTGTCTCTCAACTCCTTCTCAGCCAGATAGTCAAATGACTTCCAACGTTCAGAATCGAGCGGAACTGGCTCCAGGATGTCCTGTATGCGACTTTCCTTGGTGCGAACAGGCTGAACCTTCTCAAGTTCAAACCCGTCGATCCCGTGGGAAAGCGCAACAACACAAAGACGCTTGCGGCGCTCAATAACCCCAAACTCATTGCCGTCGAGAATGCGCTCTTGTAGGGAGTAACCCAACGAAGAGAGCACCGAACGAATCACTTCCATCGAAGCGGTGTTCTGGTACTCAGGCACGTTCTCAATCAGCACAACGGCTGGGTTTAGCGCTTCTACGAATTGCAGGAAGTTGAAGAACATGGCACCTGCCGCCTCATGCGATTCGGCAAACTCCAACTTGTTCTTACTGCGACCTGACTTTGACGCGCCGGTACACGGTATGCCCCCCATCAAAACATCCACCTGTGGTGGGCGTTTGCTGAGATTCACAGCCTGGATTGGCGATTCGATAACAATAGAATCTTCGTTCCAAAGCTCCGGGTTATTTGCCAAAGACGAATCGAGATATTTCCCTTCCATCTCCACGGCCACAGATATGGCACTGGCAATTCCCGCCTTGTGAAAACCGGCGTGAATCGCTTTATCAAGCACACCACCCCCATGAAAGAGGCTGCATACCGAAAGCGATTCTCCATTCTCCAGCTTACTGATAAGCCGGTTGACGCGCTCGATCACTCGCTCTTGTTGATGGTGAGCAGAGATCACAATTGCGCCGTTACGGATGAACACGCGGAGCATCTCTACACCGTCAAAAACGGTAGCAAGCTCCTGCACGGTCAGATCGATGATTGGAGACACCCGGCCATTGCGCTCACGCTTACTGATGGTGAACTTACCCTCCTCTTTGACGCGAAGCACAACCTGGGAATCTTTCAGCTCCAGATCATACTTCATGCCAGGATAGTAACCTTCACGCAGTAGCTTTTGGCCTTCCAGCCAGACGCGCTTCTTGCCTCGATGTTCTCCTAACTTGGTGTTTACGATAGTAGCCATGAGCTCTCTCCTTTCGGTTGAGAGGCCACTACCGTCCCAATCGGGAAGTAATGGCCCCGATGGGTTTAAAGTGGTTCTCAGTTCACAGCGATGCCGTGAGACTGAATGGCATTAGCAAAGCCAGCCATTTGTTCAGGGAAGGTGTAGCGGTTGATGTCCTGGCTGCGAGCCAGATTGACATGCACCTTCTTCACCTTCGTTTCGTCAGAGTCGTACTTTTCAAGCGCCAGCTTCTCAGCTTCTTCCGGATCTCGGCCCAGCGAGTAGGCGTAAATCACAGAGGTGAAGCCAAGTCCTGAGCCGAATGCGTAGACTTGTTTCTCGAAATGGACGTCAGCGAAATAGATGCTGAATCCGGATTTGAGGTTATGTTTTTCCATGATGCACTCCAAATAGTTTGGGGGCGCACCACGTCCCGAACCGGGCGGATGCACCCGGTTTAGGGTTAGTAGATTGCTCAAGCTGTTACGCCAGCCTGAGCCTTTATTGCTTCAAGCACGATCTCTGCTTCCTTGATAGAACCAGTGCTGTACAGCTTATGCAGCACCCGGCCAAGGTTCACAGAGATCTTTTCTTTCACTTGGAGATACTTGACATAGAAGTCATACAGTTTCTCCGCCTGCTCAAGGTGGGACATGCTCTCAACGGGAATGGTATTCCCTGGATTGCAGTACCACTTTCCGAGCACCTTTTGTACAAATCCCTCTTTGTCTCCTACGAACTGATTTGTGCCAAACACCCCACTGGTTGGTGAGCGTTGAATAACAGAAATCGGATTCGCAAAGCTGGCAAGAGTAGTCATAGTTGTGGCTCCATGTTTGTCAGGGAACCACCAGCCCGAGGGGCAGTGATCCCCCAAGGGTTATGTAGAATGCTGTTTGTTTGGGGAGGCCAGCTACCTCACTATTCACTCTCGACAGAGAGCAAAATCTTGCTTTCCGAGGGGCACAAACTTTCACATGTGAAAGTCGATGCCACTGGGAAAGCAGGGGGTTAACCCCCCGCTTTAACCCGCGCTAAGCGGTTTAGGATAGACTTCACGCCTTCCCTTACTCCAGATGGATCGTAACCTGCTTCATCGCAGCAGACCACAAATGAGAATGGATGTACCTCATCGGACATCACCCAAGCCATCGTTTCCTGCTTGATTTCACTTCCAGCTCGACCATCAGCAAGGACTCTAAGGCTATGCCATAAAAGCCCATCACGTAACTGCCTTACCTCATCATCAGTCCATTCAGGCTTTGGCTCAAATGGAATGACTTCTGCGGTCTTCGGCTCTTCATCCAGGAAGAAAAGCGGCAGCTCAAGCTGGTTTTCCTTCTGGATCATCTTCACTGCATTCATGGTGACTCCTTTTACGGGCACCATGCCCCCACAGGGGCATGAAGCCCCCAGTGGGGTTACAGTCATAGTTACTTCACGCCTGCCAGTTGAGAATTGATGTTCTCTTCCAGCCAGCCTTGAAGCGATTCAAGGTCACGTTTGTCTTCCGTATTGCTGGCTTTACGTGCATCTTCCGACACAGCGCTCAACATGGCGTTAGCCTCAGCAAGTGATTCAACATTGTTCCCAGGGAACACAATCGTTTGACTGTGATCTTTCATGGTCTTCTCCTTTGAGAATGGAGGACCGTCTCCCATCAGGAAGAGCGGCCCCGTGGGTTAAAAGTAAAAATCCTCCAGCTCTTCATGGTCAGGCTTTCGCTCAACTGGTCGAAGCAACTCAGCTTCATCAGCGAACTCAAGCTCAGGATGAAAAGCAGGATGAAATCCTCGATGCCAGACTGGACGGTCATTATCGAGGTCTAAGTAGCAGTGCCTCCCACTGGCTGGGTGATAGCAGTAAAGCCACTGTCTACCACTAACGGTAAACGGCTTCTCTGCACCTCCACATGCCGGTACAAGGTTATCTGCTGCTATATGCGCTACAGCATCCATAGGATCAGTCCTCATCTTCGTCATCACGAACACAAAGATCACGAGCAACTATTTCCGCAGCTATCAACGCATAATCGTTGCCCTGCCAGAACCACCGCTCCGCCAGCTCATAGGCTTCGCTGGAAGGTTCGCCATAACCATGAGCCACCACGTAATCGTGGAACACTTCATGATCAAATGCCTTGCCATCAGCTTCCATGAACCAACCGACAGGGCACTCCAGAATGCGATGCCTTACGACATCTCGCTCTGAATACCCCTCTCTGACGGCTTGCTCCAACATTTCCCGCGACATACCAGGAGGAGTGATGATCTCTATGCTGATCCCATCACTTCCTGCAAGATTGTCCTCGTATGGAAGACCGGCAAGTGTAAGGTGGTTGCGCTTGCACCAGCCTATGGTCCGAAGTATCCGACTTTTGTCAGACTCCCTGGCCGTGTATCGGTTAAGCTGCATAGCCACCTCCAGCACACTCCCCATCTTCGATTTCACTTCCGAGCTCGACCATTCCAATCAGGTCAAGCTGGGTCATGTCCGAATCCAGAGAGCAGTCAATTGCTGACTGAATGATGCCTTTGTGGGCCAAGCCTAAAACCGACTTAATAGTCGAAAGCAGAGACTCGGCTTCGCTCTCGATCTGCTCCAGAATGTCTTTCCATTCCCAGTGCTCAAACGGTTGCCAAACGACCAGATCCTCAGGTTCGTCTCCCCGTTCTACACACTCAGACAAATACTCATAAGCCTTGCACCAATTCTCTTGTTGGCCCAGTTCACTGAGCACTAGAGCGGTAGCATGACCGTATGCGATTTGTTCAACTTTGGTATTGATAGACATAGTGTTTCTCCTCGTAATGGATAGAGGAGCCCCACCCGCAGGAAAGGCTCCTCCGGATGGGTTAAATTTCCAAGGTCACATCGGTTTTTGCTTTAGCGCAGCAAACCAACACTTCCCCTTCTTTGACAAATGCGATGGGCGTCTCGTCATAAGCCACTTGACCTTCGAGTAGACGAACCCGGCACATGCCACAAAAGCCACTGCGACAATGCGTTTCAACAGTGAGGCCTTTGCTTTCGATTTGCGCCAACAGCACATTGTTGCTGGCTTGAAGTTGTACGTTCATGGTCACGCTCCTTTGTTGTTGATGAGCGCGACCAATCCCCTCCGGGATGTCACGCCCCGGTTGGGCTACTCAGCAAGTGCATAGACACCTACCTCGATGCGAATAAAGAACCTGGCATCTTGAAGAACTTGCCTGACCTTTGCTTGCCAGTGGTTGTTCTCTCGATGCTTTGCGTAGGGTTCAATCTCTTTGTAAATCTGCTCCAGCTTCAACGTTTTCCCCTGTAGGGTTCGGCGTATTGCAGCTTTCCACGTAGTCGAAACCATATTGGTTGCTCGACGGTGTACGGCAGCAAGAAGACAGAGCGATGAGGCAACGTCGTTACGACGAAACACCAACAGCTTTTCATGGGCGATACGCACCAGCTTCCCGGAATACTGAGTTCGGTCACTCACACAGTTGTGCTGTGTTTTGATGATCTCATCCACCAGCTTCCCAGGTGCGATACGTTCCACAAGGCTGGACAGGTTGAAATAATCCCCATCGCGCCTCAGGTTTCCCATGAGGATTCCGTAATGCCCTCCTCGCTCACAGGCGTCATGAATATTCATAACGGCCAGCTCAAGGGCTTCAACGAACTCAGGCAAATTCATGCGGCTCATATCCCATTTGTTGGGCTCGCCCCACTGCTTACCTGAATACTGGATCATGTCCCAGTAAGGAGGGTGCCACCAGATCAGGTGTGCAGGCTCTCCGAGGAACGAAAGGAAGTCATCCCGCAACAGGTTGAACCCCTGATGCAAGTCTGTCCCTTTGAAACGGACACCAAGTTCATTGGCAACGTCGATGCTAGAGCCACCCCCAACACTTGGGTCTGCCACCAGCCCGTTCGGCTTTCTCATGTAAGACTCAATGAAGTCTTTAACGATAAAGCCCGAGCAGTTGCCTCGGTACTTGTTGTTTCCGTAAGGCCCCCTGTTTTCGTAGGAGCATACTGATGATTTGAACATGGCGTCCTCCATCATAGATGGGGCGCACCATGCTCCCATCAGGGGCCGGTTCGCCCCTGGTTAGGGATTAAGATCAAGCGTTATCTGCATACCACCAGCTAAGGCGATTGCAATCACGAAAGAAGGTTGCTTCATCAGGAGCCTTCATCATGACCACATCACCTTCGCAGTAGGTGCATAGCTCAAGCGTTGCTTCATTTTTCCAAAAGGCACTGCACCCCGATTCTTGATACACAACCTCCCATTTGGGATGTCGCAAGTACCGATGGAAGAAATCGAGAGTGTCACCATAAGGGAAGTTGAAGCGCTCCATCACTGAACCATTTTCTGTCAGTTCAGGTTTAACCTTGCCGGTTTTCAAGCGCTTCTTGATGATGCGCTGAACCCAACGAAGTCGTGCAAACAGCCGATTGGTGTCTTTCTCGTACCACTGGGGATTACGCTTGCTCCAGTAGAGCTTGGCGAAGATTTCCCCGGACAAATCCTTCATCTGGTTTTCGTTGAGCTCATCAAGAAAACGTCGAGAAGGTTTGTCGTAGTCAAGAACTGCTTCCAAAGCTGATAGGTTTTTCATAGGGACTCCTTATTGCGATTGCGGAGCCCCGTCCCCTCAGGGCTATCGGAGCCCCATAGGGTTAATTAGGGTTAATGGTTGAACGGCGATTTATCGAGGGTTGGTGAATCGAATGGCTTTACCAACGAAATCGGCCATCAGTCGATTCCCAGTAGAGCTGAAATAGCTCTGCCACTCTTTCCAACCACCAACGGATTCCACCGAGCTTGGAGACTCGAAGATACCCCAGATACGCATTTCACAACCTCGTTGCAATACTCGGTTTACCTGGTCAACCAAGTATTCCTTGTTCTGCAATGAAGAGAGGTTGCAAGGCATCTGCATGATCAGCTTTTCAGCTTGCTCGAAGTCGATTTTTTCAATCAACCCCGTGCGGGTATCCACAGAGAATGGAACCACCTGTTGACCGTGGTTAGACCACAACCAATGGGTGATATAGATCGGATTAACGCCAACTTCCGCTGGCACCAATACGCTGCCGCAAGACCGCAACAGCCAGACCAGACGTAAACCATCGAATCGATCCAGAGACTCCACATCGGTAGTGATGTCATCCTGGTAGATTTCAGGCAGCTTATGTTCGGCGGCGAGAGAGATCATTACGGATTTGAGATTGTTCAGATGAGACATGTGTGCTCCTTAAAGTAACTTGGGCACACAGAGCCTGTCAGGCGCAGTGCGCCCTTAGGCTGAGGTTGAATGCTGTTTGTTTTTGGCGACCAGCTATCGCACGTTTCGCCCTCAGAGAGGACAAAATTCACTTTCTCAGCAACCCTCAATGAAGGCCTCTGAGAAAGTGGGAGGGTATTCCCTCCTCACTTTGATTGTTCCACGAGAGCTGTGTGAACAGGAACGCTCAAACTGCCCTTTTCGGGTGCAAAGCTCAAAGACGCATCAACTGCCCCGTCTTTTCAGTTCTTCGACCAGATGTTCAGGCACCTTACTCGCAGTACAGGCCAGCAATACATCGAGGCCTACCGGCTTGTGAAAGCGCTTATTTGACCAGGAATCGCCAACTGATGACTTTGCCCAGTCGATTGCTTGCCCAAGACGGTGGAACTGCCGCCTGCCTGTGTATCCCATACGACTATCCAAAGTAACACCCTGGAACAGTCTCCAGTACATCGGAGGAATGCGCTTAGCAAGCAGTAAAAAAGGCGTCTCCGGCACTGTAGCCCTTCTACCTTTGTTCCGATGATACAAATCCAAAGATGAATGGAATTGGTTCATAGACTCTCCAAATAAAAACGGCCACCCCCGAAGGGATAGCCGTTTGTCGTTTCACTTCCTGTTAAGCTGCAAAAGCAGTCAATGACCGCTCCATCAACTTAAACAGTGTGCGTTGCAGAGCTGCCGCATCATCAATGACAATGTTCTTTTGGAACAGTCCTGACACTGCGGTAGTCTCTACCCCTATGCCGATCACCTCAACATCGCTTCGTTCACAGAGGTCAATCACTGAGCGACATGCCGGGGCGCTTTGAGGCTGCCCGTCAGTCACTACGATCAACATTTTTCGCTCTTCACGGGTCTTGGTGAGTTCAAAAGCTGCATACCACATAGCTTCCGCCATAGGCGTACCGCCAGTTGCTTTGAACCCAAACCGACCGGCCCGATTCTGAACCGTATCTCCATGCTTCACGACACTGAACACTGGCTGGTTCCGGTTGCCACCAAAAAAGGTGACTGCCGGGTTTACGCCGGGTATTGCTTCCAGAGCCATCGAAATAGCCAAGGACGCTTCCCGCGCAATGTCTTGACGCTCCTTTCCATTGGCGGCCTTGTAGGCCATCGAGGAGCTCATATCAACCAGGATGTGAACCGCCGTATTAGGGCGTTTCTTGGCTTCTGGCTTGAGGAATACGCGGGTATCACCCGTCACTACACGATGTAGTTTCCGAGCATCCACACGCTTCCCTGATCGTTGGTTACGGTGAGCAACTCGCTGGCTGGCCTGGACCAATCCGTAGAGCTGCGTTCTTATCTTTGAAGTGGTGCTCTTCACATCCCCTACCAGGCTTTTGCCAACAGCAGGGTTGTCCTGGGTGTTCACAGCAGAGCGAACAGTCATATAGCTACTGTCCCCCTTATCTTGAGCCACCCGGTTGAGCTCGGCTTTAAGTGCATCATGCGCGTCACCACGCAAATCACCGGCACCGGCATTCAGAACCTGCTGGAGCATTTTGGCCGCGTCTTGTTTCGCCGCGTCAGAATTGCCACCAGCCTGGCTTTGTCCTGCCTTGCTGCCACCATCAGTATCCGACTTGCCTTGGTCGCCCTGTCCTTTCGGATCAGATTTCCCGTTAGCATCGTCTTGCTTCTGGTCTTTACCTTGCTGATCACCACCATTGGCATCAGGCCCTTGGTTTTGATCGTTACCACTTCCGCCCTGACTGTTCTGAGGTTGGTTGCCACCAGCATTCTGCTGGTTGTTACCATCCTGACCATTCTGGGGCTTTTGCTCTTCTTTCTCCTTTTCCTCCTCGATCATCTTGATGATTTGGTCGGCCAAGGATGTCACCTCTGCGGTTGACTTAGTGTTCACAGCCTTACGCAGTAAAGCGTTCAGCCGAACAACAACACCCTGAGGGAACACGCGCTCGAATACGGGGGTAGCCGAATCGAGATAGGGTTGAAGGACGGATTGCCCTACAGCCTTGGTTTGCAACCAGTACAAACAAAACCCTGTCAGAATGGAGGCAGGGGCCTCTTTGTCTGTGACGTGCTCGTAATGACCAGCTTGAGCCATATAGCGAGCAACCTCATTCAGGGTCTGCGACGTACCGGGGAAGAGTTCCATCATGGCCCGTTCTATGCGGCAGTCCTCCAAAACGTTGGACAACTCAGCATGAAGACCTCTGCGGCGCTCAACACCAAAGTCCGTAAACCGGACATGGGCTGCTTCATGGGCCAAATACCCCCAGACAGCATCCATGTGAGGATAGTCGTCGGGGATATTCGGAACCACGATGGTCTTACCATCGGTGTATGCGTCATCGTTACCGATGGCGACTTTGACACCGAGTTTTTCACCATAGGCTGCGGCCACGATTGGTAGAGCGCTGTAAATGGTGCGTTTTTTGGACATATCTTTTCTCCTGGTAGGGAAGGAGATAGTCCACCCCTGGAGGGAATGGCTATCCCCTCCGGGTCGGTTTAGTTGAAGTGACTATTAGAAGAAATAGTCGCCATCGTCGTCAGTTTTAGGCAGCTCCTGGTTGAGAGGCTCCTCTGTCGTCTCCTCTTGGACAGGCTCTTGCTCTACCGGAGTTTCCTCAGGCAAAACCAGCTCATCCTCAACATCAACACGCTCTTCTCGAACCACATCACCGGCATTGGATTCATCTTCCGATTCACCCTCGCCTCGTTCTGCAAAACTCTTGAAGAAGTTGTCGATGTCTTCATCCAGGTCAACAGAGTTACCACCGCTGTTAGTCTGTTCTGATTGAACAGATTCAGTACCACCTACCTGTTGCTGCTTGGTTTCGCCACCCTCTGTTGCAGGGATAAGCTCACCGGCTTTATCGCTTTTCTGTTCGGCCTTTTCATCTTTAGAACGGTCCCCCATCTGGGCTCCCGAACCGCCAATGTCATTAGCCATGCCCTCTACAGTAATCGAGCCATTGGCATACTGCTCGATGCGGTCCCTCTCGCTCATGATCAGCACTGCGGCCACGACCTGATAAAAGAAAGGCGCAACGATGTTTCGGCCATCGGCATGTTGCTCGTATCCCCGGAGGGTTTGGTCGAGCAGCTTGACCAGAGGGTTAAAAGCGCTGTTCAGGAAGCTAAGCCCATCCACCTTGTCGCGGATGTTACGGAGTGTCTGCCGAGTAGTGACCGCACATTGGTCTCGACCGGCCAAACGTTCCATATAGAACTTATTCGCTTCCTGAACCACTTCGGAGATGAGATCGTCACCCAGGCGCTCAACCTTGCGGTTAAGGCGTTTGGCGTTGGCCTCATCTTCGTTCACAGGCTGGATCATGAACACCTGGTACTCAAAGCCAATCCGCTCCTCGACCGTTTCCTTTGGAAGGGCTCCGGCACGGATAGCTCGTTCATACTCAGGGTTCTCCTGACACCATTCATCCACGGCTTTGTTGTAACCTTTGATGAAATCCTGTTTCAGTTGGTTAAACTGAAAGTTGATGTCATTCAGCTTGTTACAGATTTCATCGGTCTTGCTGACGGGTACGGCAAATCCGTTCATGAACGGCATACCGAATTTCAGCAGGAGGCGACGAGTTTCTGTTTTCAGGCGATGAAAGCCTTTCAGCTTAGCCGGATCACAGATCTTCTTACTTCCCAGTTGAGCTACTTTCTCAGGTGGAATTTCACCACCCTCGCCCAGCTTGAGATCAGATGCAGACAAACGGGTTTGTCCACTCCAGATGTCAAAGTCTACGTGGATAACACAGAGGCTTTGTAGATGGTTCACTTTAGTCATGATGCACTCCAAAAAGTTGGGGGCGCACCACGTCCCGAACCGGGCGGATGCGCCCGGTTGGGCTAGTAAATTAACGTTAATTTGCTGTTTGTTTTTGGCGACCAGCTATCGCACTTTTCGCTCTCCGAAGAGAACAAAATCTTGCTTTCCGTTGGAGACTCCCAGAATCCCCAAGGGAAAGCGGGGGAAAATCCCCCACTCACCAGTAGAACGTCTCTACTTCTTCCGGCAAATCATCAAGAGGAGCAAGCACGTCCTCATCAACAATGTACCGTGGCTTCACAGAGCCAGTAACCGTTACACGGCACCGCTCTGATGACTTCTCTCTGTACTGGTCAACATCCTCAGGCTTCACGCCTGACGCCTTATCAGCCAACAGCTTTTTGTAGTCTACCCGGCCAGCCGCTTTGTATCTCGTTACCATCACACCGCAGTAGTCGGCATGGAAGTATTCCCCCATGAGGGACTTCATGGTGTCGAGATGAGGCTTTTGCCTTTCTTGAAGCTCAGACAGTCGCTGTTTCAGCTCCTGAATCTCTGCATCATAGAGGCGGTATTCCTCAGCAGCAGCAATCCAACGGTTGACCTCTTCACCTTGCGGTATGTACAGGTCTCTCTCTGGATCTTTGTCGGGCTCCTTCTTGTCTACTACCTGTTGCCAGAACTTTTTAGCCTCGGCCAAGATTTCTTGAATCATGGCTTCGTCTCGGAGTATTGGAAACTCCTGAATCTGACCTTCAAAGTAGAAGACTAACCAGCCTTGCTTGGCCCCCGTTACCAGGAGCTGGTGTTGCACCTGCGGGTAATAAAGCTGGTATGCCTTGCTGTTTGCTTTCTCAGCACAAACATCTTCCCAGACAGTCGCACTCGGGCTTTTCAGCTCGACGGGCTCCCCGTTATCTCTCAGGCCATCCAGGGAGGCCCTCATGAGCGGGTATTGAACCGATTCGACACAGGCGGGGAGCAGCATGTCATCATACTTCTCCTCGAAAGCGCGTCTTGCAGCATCTTCGTTTTCTATCCCCCGGCGAACCAGCGGATTAAGACTCAGATCGACTTCACGCGCATACCCAGTCTTCTCGGCCCACAGTCTCCATCGTGTTTTGTACGGAGACCGATTGAGCAGGATAGCGGCGTCAGTGGCTGTTACACCTTGACGCCGCCAATCAAGCCAATCTTCCTCGCGTTGCGATAGGTTGACTATTTTCATGGACCTCTCTCCAATGGTTAGGAGGGAGATCTCCCCCAGCGGGGGAGTCCCCCCCGTTGGGGTTAGTAGTAACTGCCTTCCGCGCCCTCCTCTTCTGTAACAGGGATCATGTCCTCGTCACTCAAAGGCGGCATTTCTTCGGCACCAGGTTCAGCATTTGCAGAACCACCAGCGGCGGACTCTTGCTCGTGCGCTTCCTGGTAGTCAGGTTTCGGAGGCTCCATTTGATCCATCTCCTTGTCACGAAGGAATTGAGTCGCATATTGCAGTTCCGAACCTTCATACCGTCCCTTCACATACTCATGCGCCGCAGACCATGCGTTTTCAGCAATGGCGCGATTTGCGAGTTTGGTTAGGATCGGGTCAAGCTCTTTGTGCTCAATAGCCAAAGGCTCTTGGCTTTGAACTTGAGATGGTGAAGGGAGATTGGCAATAGCCGGGTTAATGGCCGATGCCTGCTCCATTTCACGGATGCGTTCAGCTTCATCCTGGTCATAAATACCAGAGAAACCAAATGCGACACGAGAACACTGGATCAGCGACTTGTGCCGGAGTTGACGCTTGGTGTGCGTTTGCCAGGGGCCATCAACAGTGTAAGCACCATTGCGACCTTGACCCTGAAACGGTTCACGGTACACCTCATCAATGAACTCCTTGATGCGGATAGGGCGAGATCTGTCCTTACGGTAAATCACGCATTCAATCCACTCAGGGCAGTCAACTTTCGCCCCCTGCATTCTGACCATCTTGTCCGAATACACGAACTCGACGCCATCATACTGGGGATGCTCGTTGATGATGCGGCTCCAACCATCAACACCTACTACCGGAATGATCCCATTTTGCTTGTCAGGAAACGCATAGATTTCCCGAGTGAAAGGGTTCAAACCGTACTGTTCAGCCACGATCAGGAGCGTCATCATCTGCTCATCGGTCGGGGCACTTCCATCTCGCTGCTTGAATGCGGTCGCCTTCAAAGTTTCATAGAACTTTCGGGTGTCCACGCCAAACCGGCTTGCGATACGGGTTACAAGAGATTTGTTATCAGACATGGTGTTTCTCCAATTCACGAATGAACGGTTTGAGGACACCATGACCCCCTCGGGGCATGAGTGCCCCCGTGGGGTTTAGTAAGAGTTGGCGGTGTTACCCGCCAGCCAAGTGGTGCAGCCGCATGAACGGGATGTCATCATCCCAGCCATCAGGAGCGGGACCATAGCCTCCGCCCATACCACCTTGCGGTGCTGATTGCTGCACAGGAGCAGATTGCGTACCGGCTCCTGTACGTTGCCCTTTTTGGGGCGCTGCACGTTGAGAGTTGTCCTGAGGTGCATTTCCACGACCACCAAGCATCTGCATTTCAACGCAGTGTACTTCGGTGGTGTAGCGCTCGATTTGTTGGCTGTCAGTCCACTTCCGGGTGCGGTTGCTCCCTTCGAGATAGACTTGGGAGCCCTTTTTCAGGTACTCACCAGCGACTTCCGCCAAACGACCTTTAAGCACAATACGGTGCCACTCAGTATGCTCTCTTTGCTCGCCAGACTGCTTATCGCGCCACGTATCCGTTGTTGCAACGTTGAAGTTGGCAACGGCAGTGCCGCTTGGCATGTAGCGAATTTCCGGGTCAGAACCGAGATTACCGACCAGAATTACTTTGTTGACGCCTTTAGACATCATGACCTCCAAGTTATTTGGAGAGGGCCAACGCCCCTTTCGGGGAGCAAGCCCCCGTAAGGGTTAAAAAAAGTGATCCTCTTGTTCGGCGTCGATCTCTGCCAGGCGAATCAGCTCAGATACAAGGCCAAGCCTTTCTGCATCTGCTCTTACTTCGTCGTAGCTGAAACCAAACCGTTCAATGAGGGGTTTTAGTGAATCAAAACGCTCGTAGTCGAAGGTATCACCCTGTTCATCACAGAATGCCACCAGCGGCTTCTCTACGTTTGAAAAGTCATCCGCGAAACGCTGTTGCAGGTAAACCAACATCAGCAGGGGTTTGTGACCATGTTCCGGGCGGAGTTCACCAGCGCCTTCCAGCGTAGCTGGATGGATAGTGTTTTCGCCTAGTCCAGTGCTAACCCCAAGCTCATAACCGCTGTCAGTACGCATCAGCACACTGGGTAGCAAGTCATTTGAGCCTTCGCTCCGAGCAACCTCAAAGCCGATTAAACCGGCTCCTTTGGCAAAAACCCCAGCAACAAAACCTTTGAAGAGGTTTATGTCACCTGGAGGTAACTCAGAGGGCGGAGATAACAGCCAGTTGAGAGATCCCAAGCTGGCTGTTTGTCCGGCTGAAACATTCCCCCCTTCCAGCACCGTCTGTGTCTCTGCGTTTACCAGCACCTCATCCAGAAAGGTGTACCCCTGGCTGAGAAACTGTGACACATACTGGCTTTCTTTGTCCTTGTAGGACATTGGGATCGTGTCTGGGCCGTTAGCTTCAAAAGGTCCTTCGAGCTTTGTCTCAGACCAATTTTCAGCTTTCCCATCAGTGACGGTTCGGCGTAGCTCGACCATCGTGAATTGGCCTGGCTCCGAGGAGCTGGGCTCCCGGAGCAACTTGTAGCCAATGAAGACTTCTATTGTGGTTTCGTCATTGCCCCACTCTTTAGCAGTGTAACGACGGCACAAACAGTCATTTTTCTTCATGCGTCACCTCTTAGCGCCATTGGTCCCCGAACACATCCTTCGCAACACGCAGGATGGCTTCACGCTCCTCTTTGGCCGCACGGATAAGCAGAGCTTGATCCAAGGCGTATTCAAGAGCATTTGGGGCACCACGGAACGCTAGAGACAGTTTCGCCCAACGCACCAACGTCCGAGTGGACATGGTGACGCTGATCTGACCATCTTCACCGTTTTCGCCAAGAAACAGTTTGCGGACCTGATTAGCAATCCGAACCATTCCCTTCCGCACATTTTCCGGAAGTTTCGGAGTAGCACGGCCAAGAATGCTGAGTTCAGCTTCCTCATCCGCATACCCTACTTTGGTGAAACGATAGCGATCCATAGCTGCGAGGTTCTGCATCATCACCCCCTGGTACAAACCAGAAGCATCACCGGACCCCGTAGAGTTACCAGTAACGACCACACGAAACATCGGGTGCGGCTTGATGATTTCCCCGCCATTCTGAGCGATCACAAGGGGACGCCCTTCAAGGACATCGTTGAGACCAGCCAGCTCGGCAGGGTCGGCCAAATCCACCTCGTTGATGAGGAGCAGATGACCTTCACGCATAGCGACTGCCAGAGGTCCATACATGAACTTCATGACAGGTGGTTGACCAGGCTTTTCCGCGACCAGAGCGTGATGTCCAATCAGATCTGTCAGCTCCATCCGCCCGTGGGCAGTGATTTGCTGAACAGGCCAGTTGAGACGACCAGCGATCTCGGTGATACCTGAGGTTTTGCCAGACCCGGTAGGGCCGGTTACGAACAATGCGTCACCGCCAGGCTCTTTGAGATAGGCCAAGACCTCTCGCAGAAACTCTTTGCGGAAAACGTAGTTGGTATCAGTGGCAGGGATGAAAGGGTTTGAACCGTCAGCGTAGCCGATGGCCGTTACCTTCTCCGGAATGCTGGGCATACCGAAAACCTTGCTTACTGAGAATTGAGAGTATTGAGACATAGGTGCGCTCCTATTGTGACAGGCGCACCACGTCCCGAACCGGGCGGATGCGCCCGGTTGGGCTAGTAAATTAACGTTAATTTGCTGTTTGTTTTTGGCGACCAGCTATCGCACTTTTCGCTCTCCGAAGAGAACAAAATCTGCTTACTGATGGTATTCACCATGAGTAAGAAGACTTTTAAGGAGCGAGGAGAGTAGCCTCTCCTGGAGGCTACTCCCTCAATGGACGAACATCACCACATCGTCGTTTTGACCAATGACCCCGGTTTCTTTGGCCCACTTCACTGCTTCACTGTGCGCCTGGTAGGAGCTGGAATACAGTTTCGGATCAAATTTCACCTCGCGTCCATCAGCCAGATAGATGATGCCTGCGTGATCGTCGTAAACATGAAGATTCTGTTGCATTCGACATTCCCCCTGTAGCTTGTCGTCAAAGCCAACTGACACCAGAAGACTTTGAGGACAAGCCACAGAGGCTTGACCAGAAAGAGAGGGGTTGCCCCCTCCCTTTGCGTTGACTATCAGCAGTAACCGAACGATTCAGCGATTCTCACGAAAGGACGAGAGATTGCCCAACCAGCAGGGATACACAAAGCGATGATAGCGATTTCCATGATGTTGCTCCTAAGCAAAAAGGGGCAACATCCCCGTCGGGGTATGGTTGCCCCGATGGGTTTGAAAGTGTCGAAGATTACTCAGCGACAGTTATTACCAAACAAGTTCCTTGCCCTTACGAAGGTAAGTCGGGATTTCGAGATAATCCCAGTCAGGTTCTTGTTTAGCGACTTCTTGAACTTGAGTTACCTCAGGTTCAACGACTGCTTTGGCTTGTTCAGCCTTGGCAGCACGTTCTTTGATGACGGCCTGTACAGACCGCATTGCAGGAACTGCGAATTTGTTCCAAAGGAACAAACCGATACGCTGGAACACTTTAGCGAGAACGATGAAGGAAAAAGCAAATGCCTTCGCGCCTACGTACAGTGCGCCCAGAGATGCAAGCAGAACTACAATGAAAGTGATGATGTGCATGGTGTTGCTCCTATGTAAAAAAAACAGGGGCAACACCCGAAAACCGGGAGAAGCCCCCGGCTTGGGGTTAAGTAATGCCATACGGCATAAGACTAGATGCTGTTTGTTTTCGGAGACCAGCTATCTCACCTATAGCCGCAGAGCGACTAAGATGATTCAAATATAGCTCACCTTTGCTAAACAGAAAACGCTGTAACTGTCCATTTTGGGCACTTCGAGAGGTCAGGTTACAGATTGACCGCATTTATCCTTTCCAGTGCGTTTATCTGTACCTCAAATTTAGGAGTATCTCTAATGGCAGAAGCACAAGTAGCACTGGACACAAACAACGACCGCAGCAACCACTACTCTCGCCCTGTTTTCAAGCAAGTTCTGAAAGTAAACAGCCTCCAAGCTCAGCGCGTCATGGAACGCAGCTTTGAGCGAGTTTCCAACTCCCTGTTCTCCATCGACGTGATCCTTCGCATCATCGGTGAGCAGGACGAAATCGACCAGGTTGAAACCGTCATCCTGGAACACATTTCCAAGGTCTCCGAAGACCTGGACAAAGCTACCGCCCAGCTCAACAAGCTGATGGAAGACAACGGCATCGACATGATGCCCGGCTACACCAACCCGAATGAATACACCATCGAGATCAACTCTCCTCAGGTTGCTCAGTTTGCACACCTGATCCGCAAACTGGATACCCTGATGGGGATCGTTGACACTCTCTGGCTGAACACCGTACTGACCAGCAAGCAGCGCACCGACGCCACTTACCAATGGCAGCAACGCCTCATCAAGCTGGCCGGTCGAATCATCGGCATCGAGAAACGGGCTCGCATTTCCGCCCACAGCAAAGGCAAAGAAGGTGAAGTGGCCGAAGCCGCTCCGGAATCTGCAACCGGCGACAAGGAAATCGCAGACGAAGCCGAGAAAACAAAAGCAGCATAACCCAGCCCAAACCTTTGCCCCTCGCCCGAGGGGCTTTTTTTTGTCTTTTATGGTTGCATTTTTTGATGCTGTGATATTATCGAAGTAAATCAGATTCAACTCAGGTAAGAACGGAGAACAACATGAAAAAGGCTTTAATCACCACCGTGGCTCTGGCTGTAGCAGCTCTATCTGGCTGTGCATCCACCAGCAGTTACGAACCCACAGCGTACAAAACCAATCACAGTCGCGCTTACAACATCGCGGAGGCCGGTGGCCTGGTAACAGGCATCCAAGACGCTTCTGTTCCGCGTGACAAGCTGGAGCGTCTGACCGACACCAAAACGTTTGGGGCAGCCTACGTGCTGTCTGGCTACATGTCCCCTCAGCTCGGAATGACCGACTGGCAAGGTGGCTTGGTCAACCTTGCGAACTGGGCTATCGGCCCCAAACAGCATGGCGCTCGCAATAGCTTGATCGCTTGGATGCCTGCTAA
This sequence comes from Providencia sp. PROV272, assembly GCF_049901975.1. Lineage (NCBI taxonomy): Bacteria > Pseudomonadati > Pseudomonadota > Gammaproteobacteria > Enterobacterales > Morganellaceae > Providencia > Providencia sp. PROV272. Next base: position 46,908 of record NZ_CP096292.1, on the reverse strand, counting down.
CGAAGCAGTTTCACCGGCAGACGCTCAGGCCAAATTTCTTTCACATGTGAAAGTTTCCATTGAGTCAGCGCTGACTGATTTGGGTGCCAATTTCACGCTTCTGTATGACAAAGACGGTCGCCTAACCTATCAGTTCTACAAGAATGAATGGGGTTGCCCGACGTGGGTGAACGGACAAAGTAAGGTAGCTGACATGTGTTCCGTTAAGGTGAAAATCGTGGAGCCTCGCCTAGGGTCAGCTCCTAATTTTGTCTCTGGCGTTCAAGGTACAGCGTATGCCTTCACATCAGGCCATGAGACCGCATACAACTTTGTGAATGTCGGTAATGGGGCAGCAAGCCATGCTCCTCAGCAAGCGATCTACGCAGCTATTAGCAAACAGCTACCAGCTTGGGCCTACCTCTACCTTGCTCCAAAATCGGTTGAGCTGGATAATGGCGAAAAAGTTGCTTTCCCTTACCTTCTTGATCAGGGAAAAGCAGAGTTATTTGTTTACCCAGAAGCGTAATCAATCTACATGAGAAAGGGGCCGAAAGGCCCCTTTTTTTATCCACCACCAGTTGGCGCGCCTGTTTGAGGGTCTATGCTGTTTGTCGCCTCTTTTCGCTTCGCGTCAATATCAATCCCTTCCAACCGCTCCAACGCCCTTTCCTGAGCATTCTTCCGCGTCCCGTCAATATTGAAGTCATTCCCTGCTCCAGTCAGCGAGTCGAGATTTATTGAGGCCGGATCAGGGAATTTACCGTTCTGCTGTAATATCCCAAGCCACTCATCCAAATTAATTTTGCTCCAATCAATTTCGGCAATTTTATCTAGTGGAATCCCTTCACACTGAGGATTTTTGGGGTCTCCAAAGTTCTGCCCCAATTGAGGGCGAACCTGTTCTTGTATAATACGAGAGAGCGGAGAATTGAAGCAGCAATACGCTTCTCTTTTTTCAATACAAGCGCCCAACACCTTAGATTTACAATAAGAGCCTACATAGGTGCAATTCTTGAGCGCTCTTTTTGCGTTCATAGTGAACTCTTCTTCCTCGCACTTATAAATCATCTGGATCATCACCATCGCAACGACATAGACGGTATATATCGTCATGGCAGTGCTAAGCCATGTTGTCGCAGTCTCCATCATTGCTTCGGCAGCTTGTTCAGATGCTGCGGCAGCCGCCTGCTCTGTTGCTGCATCTTGGCCTGCTGATTTCATGACATCCATCATCACTTCTTTGACTTGCTCTTTGAGCTGGTCAATGAGTTGATCAACAAACTGCTCTACAGGCTGGAAGAACGAATCAACAGCACCTGAAACGTTCTCTATATAACTTGTGAACGGTTTTGTGACTTCTGTCCACCCTTGAAGGGCAGGTTCCCTAAGTACCTGATAAGCACCTTTAAGCGCATTACCATCAGTCAGCCCCATCACTGCGCCATCGAGCTTTGGAACGGCCATTATTAGGTTCAGATAATCGGCAAGAGATATATTGGTTGGCTTTTCACAGCAATCAGAAACTCCCCCAACAGCTATCTTGCATTCGCCAGCTTCCCCTGCAAAAGCAGAGCAAATAACGTTTTCATCCCCGGTAGGATTGTCATCCCCATCTTGGCCTGTGCAGCTCATATCCTGCGTCATGAATTGGGCTGCATTGAGCAACGCAGTAGCGCGAGCAAAATCAGTGCTTTGTGTTTTGGTCAAATCAAGGCAGTCATCTCCCATGCAGCGTATAGGCCCACCGCACTGGTACTCAGTTTCCTTTTCCAAGGTCGGAACAGAAACATCTGTACCACAGTCATAAGTATCCTCGTGGACGTAGCACGTACCAGAACTTCCCTGAGCACCATCAACACATTTGGAACTGATGAAGCCGCACTGAGGGTTTTCTTCATATTTCTGACAGCTATCGAGATTCCCGCCCGTGTTTACCGGACAGTGCGTTTCACCTTGAGGGTCTGTCCAGCAGTCCATTTGCCCCTTATAGAAGTCATAGTCAGCTTTAACTCGAACCTTTTTGCATAGTTTTGGAATACCAGGCAAAGGTGACGGCTTGAGTTGAGATTCGCAAACTTTGATCCCATTGATGACTGTGCAGCCAGTAGCATCAGTCGGGTCATCTATACATGTGATCTCGCCTTCCGCAAAACCATCTACCACCCCTTTGGCTGAATCCATGCAGCTCTGTGGAGCCCACTCATCCTTGGTAATGGCTTTCGATGGGTCATAGCGGAGTTTTATGCGGCCAAAACCCTCACCTTCGCCACTTACTGAAACGCGGATCTTAAACGTAACAACATCACCATCTTTCACGTTCTTAAAATAGGGAGTGACATCAACATTAGGGTTTCGCTCCCAACTCGTGGAGAGCTCACATCTACCGGCTGTTTCTGGAGGGAAGTTGCCATCTGGGCCAGACCACACTTTAGTCTCTTGGCCGGACTTACCGACCCACACTTGCATGTAGTCATCCCACTTGGCGTATTCAAGCGTTGCAGACACTATGGCATCTGGATTGCTGACTTGGACCCGCGTGTACTCCTCATAAATCTTGCAGTTACCACTCCAGTAGTTGTCCCCCACTCGACCAATCCACAACTCAGTACAGCCTTCTCCACAAGATTTGAGGTTATATGGACCATCATAGTGCTTCACCACAGAGGCGTCGTAGTCATGGACAACCTCACAGTCCGCGCTTTGATCTACAACACGCTGACACCGTTCATACTCTGGAATGTGGGCGTTGATAGTATTCTGATTGATGGTTGTTTCGGCAGAACAATCCCCAAAGCCACCTGCGATGAGGTCCATATCCTCATAGGTCTTTTTGCTTAGATTTAGTACCGGGTCATTACTGAAATCAGGGCGTGATCGATTAGAGGCATCGAGAAGAACCTTGTATGCCGCACCAGAGATTGATGGATTAGCACTATTGGCATCACTCCACAGCGACCCTTTTGCATTATTCCCCACGCTGTCCATGTCATCGCCAGAGTCGTAAATGCCTTGCAGACCGCCCACATCAGGTTTATTGGCATCAGGGAAGTAATAACTATCAGGTTTATTGTTGGTCCCGCTCGTTCCGGGGAATAGATCATTGACATTAATCTGACTCCCCCCGTTCATTTGGAATTGACCGTCTTTCAACGTCGGCATAGAGATTGTGCCATCTTGCACAGTCCCCGAGCTCGACTTGAATGAGTTTGAGAGGTTTTGTCCGAAAGCCTGGGCCTCTTTACCCACCGCTGTGATGTCCTGGTCTTGGCTACCGTTAGCGTAGGAATGTATCGGCAGCGCAGACATGGTTACTGTCAACAGCGAGGCCACAGCTTTCATAAAGTAATTATGACTTCGCATTGTGTTCTCCATTTCAACCTTCCCATGCTATCTGAGAAGACAAGGGCCACCTGTACGTGTAGTGGCCCTTTTGGGGCATAATCTAAAATGCCCGTGCAAATTCGTTAGGGTCTGCTCAATTGTTACAGCAATCATTCCATCGCCAGATGGTGTAAATAGGGTCTTGCCCAATTGCCGGTATAGTTCGCGCCAGACCCCACGTAAGAGTGGATTCGCCAATTACGTGAGATGAGTTTGTCTCTGGAACCGGATGCAATAGCGTGAATTTGTACTGCGTTTTGGGTAGTGTTGGGCTAATAACGCCTCTACACATAGCCTCAGAACCCATTGTCTTCCACGCTAACCCCCGGCGATGCAAAGCAGCCAGAACCCTTGTGCTAAGAAGACTGCTATCGCGGATAACACCTTTTCCACCATTCTGGTTGCCACTAAATGGATACAGGGTGCCCCATGAACCAGCACACCAGAAAAGCTGTTTTAAAGGTTTTCCAGCGGTTGATGAGACAGCATCAGCAGTACACGCAGCCGCCGCAATTGGGTTTGCTACTGCCGCCGCCTCTGGATTGGTAAAAAAAGCGAGCTCATCATTGTTCCAGGTCGGGTCGAGCTCCGACATGTACATGATGTCGAGATCCATATACCCATCAGCATTACAGGTCTGCTTAATAAATAAATCGAGCATCACCAACAGAGGAAACGCATAGTAGTGATAGTGCATAAAAGAACCATCACCACCATCCATGTCTCCCATGCCATGATGCCCTTGGTTAGTCCTATCAAACGGGAACCTGACACCATTCAAGACTGATGAGCAGCCAGGCACTCTCTGAAATTCAACGAGCCGTGCTGGCTCCCACATAGAAGTGGTGACTCCAGGCCGAGGGACCCCTAGATTATCCTCGCACATACACAGAGGGTTGCTTACGGCTTCACTCGGGAATGATCCGCCTCCACCACTTATAGGAACCCCTGCTACTTTGATAGGGAAAATACAGCTCCAGCAGATGTCAGTAATCAGTTTTCCGCCGATCACTTCCGCATTCTGGCACCCAGGGTCAGCCGATACCGAACCAACCCAAAAGACCGCGCTAACGGCCATGATCCGTAGAATTTTTTGCATCATGGTAAGGCCTTTACGTAATTCAAATTTTTCTCCATGACAGCAGGCTTCCCGTGATAGAAACCTTGTTGCCATGACAGTCCAAGTAATTTGGCGCTCTCCCCCAATGGGAAGCTCTCCACCTGCTCAGCAATGAGCTGTATGCCTTTTCGGCGGCAGTGGAGGATGGCCGGGTAGTCTTCAAGCGACCGCAGTCTTCTCGCGTCAAACTTGCAATAGTGCCAGTCATAACGGCTCAGGCGATCCAGAGAAGAGTTTTTGTCTCCATAGTCATCCAGCGCCAGCTCAACCCCTATTTCGGTCAGAGCCTCCCATCTCGATGCGAGAGAGGCGTCCTGAATGCCCTCTGTAATCTCGATGACAAGCCGTGATGAGTGATTTTTAGCAATGTCGCGGACAACCCTACACCACGCCTTGAAGATGACGTCTGATTGCAAAGTTTGTTCGGAGACATTCAGAAAGAGAGCCGGGTACAGATCCAAGCAATAATGAAGGTTGTCCTGAATGAACCGTGCCATCTCCATATCCACCAGTCCCCAATAAGGAGGAGATGACAGAGAGGATGGTGTAAGAACCCGGCCTTCGTCGTACCAACGAGCCAGTACCTCAGCAGCGACAAACGAACCTGTGCCGACGTCTTTAATTGGTTGGAAAGCCGGGGCAAAAATCATTCACCGCCCTCCTCAGCAAGTTCGCGGACAACAAACTTCTTGCCTCTGGCAGTAATGACGCTCGGTGTGTGCTCCAGCTCGAACCGGGTAATCAGATCTGGCGTCAGCAGATATACCGGCGCGTCAAAGTTGTCGGTGACACTCTTGTAGGAATCCCAGCCTTTGTCTTTGTCGAACTCTGTGGCGATATAGGTGATCCGTTGTACGCCAGGCTCCAGCTTGATTTCAGGCAGCTTCTTGGCGAGTAGTTCCATTTGCTTTTTGTCCAGCGGGTCGAAAACTACGACCGCTTGGGTAAATGGCCGCGTTCCAGGCTTGCAAACTTCCTTCGGATCGCACAATGGGTTGATCACGTCACCCGCGTGAGCGAACACAGTGCCATCCGGAGTGCTGATGTCACTGGTGATCATGACGCTAGGGTCAATTTCTCGTGTTCGAGATTTTGGCGCTCTTGGCAGCTCATTGAAATTCTGCTTGGTCCAGAAGCGCTCTATAGCCTGTTTCTTCTTCTCTTCCCAGTCGATATTGGCAAGGCGTTTCTTGGCAACATCAATAAGGTCTGGCTCACTGATTTTCTCCACCGGCCCCTTAACGCCGAGATCGCCTTTTTCTCCGTTATCCACTTCCCGAGCCAACCATACCGGGTCGGACAACCCGGAGACCTGGGCGACGACGTTTGGTTGTTCGCCAGGCAGCGGCTCATCCTCCAGCATCACAATCGTGGGAACGGCTGTGATGTTGTACGTTTTGAACAACGTAGGGTTGATGATGATGTTCGGCACTGGGTCTTTTTTGGCCGCGAGCGCCTGAATAGCTTTAACTCCCTGCCCCAAGTTCATTCCTTCCGGGATGCCACGGAACACAATTACAGAATCAGGCTGGCCTGACACCGCCGTTAGGACGTCATCTAACCCCTGTTCGCCAAGAGACAACGAGGCGAAAACCAGTATCCGATGGTCAGAGTAGATACCCTTTTCAGCCTGTTTCCGGTGCATCTCCTTGAGCGTTGGGTTAGTAGTTTGGAGCTGCTTGAAAAATGCCTTGGCTTCGGCCTGAGCCTCGTCCATGTGTTGGTTTTGCAACAGAGATGGCATTTCCATCTTCTGGGCCTTTTGGGCAATTTGCTTTCCTTGCTCAATAAGCGCCTTATCCTGCTCTGTGAGCGGAGACTCTTGAGCGTATGCCCCGCCAGCCACAGAGAACATCAACGCCACCAGAACGCTCTTAGAACAGGGGATATGCGCGGCCAATGATCTGATCATTTTTCACAGTCCCCCAGTAACGTGAGTCGAAGCTGAATGGGCTTTTGCCCATAAACCAGTAGTTGTTCTCTTTCAGCGTGGTCTTGCCGTAAAAGTGGCTCTCTGGCAGATGTAGTTTCCCTGCGAGCTGGAGCCCCTCTCCGACGACATCACCATTGACGGTGATCTTCCACTTATCGTTGATCTCGACTTTATCCCCCGGCATACCGGTGAGGATTTTGACCATGCGAGTCCCGTCCTTGTAGAAAGGCTGCATGTTCTTGGCTTGGAAGGCGTAAACCGCTCCCCTCTCCAGAGTTTGGTCGTTCAGATCAATGAGGAAGAAGGTGTAACCCGGCAGGCACTTCTCCTGTTGTGGATCAATGCCAATACGGTAGCGGCTGGCAAAGGCCGCACCAGCAGCCCAAAGAACCACTAGTGTCACACCTGCCTTAACCCCGAAGCGCTTCCAGGATTCCTTTTTGACGAAATACTTCTTGAGTGGAAAATTCATTTCAGCACCTCATCAGGGAGGTACACGTCACTTGGAGCCCCGACGACAGCACTTGCGTCAAGGACCAAATAACCTGCGTCTTTCAACTTCAAAATTGCGTCATTGGTCTTGACCATCAGCCTTTCAACTTCCTCCTGAGAGGCACCAGCGGGATACGCCGACGCCACTTTAGCGAAGTCAACCACGACCACTGGCGGGGTTTGATTCAAACGCTGATGGATGCTTGCCGTTTGTTCGCTCATCACGTAGTAGCTACCGCCGAAGCCACCAGCGGCACCGAGAATGGCGGCGATTGCGATTGATTTAATGTCCATTACTGTCTCCCTGGTTATGCAGCCTGCCGACGGCTTCGCATTACGGCCTTGATTGCCTCAGGTATGCTCATGCCTTGTTTCACAAACTGGTCGATGGCGTTAACGTCCACCGGATCGGTCGAATAAAGTAGCTTCTGGAAGTCGCCCACTATCAAGCGACCGACGCCCATACCGCTCTTCGATTTGATAAAGATTTCTGAGTACACGCCTTGGATGGTGTGTACCGTTTTGAGGGTGTGGAACCCGCCCTCTGAAAGGGTCAGACGACCGCTACGTTTAACAGATTCCACGGTTTCTTCGGTTTGGCCGAGCAAGTACATGCTGGCCGAGTTCTCCGCGATGGCGCGGCCCACTGCGTTCTCATAGAGGTCGTTGATGGACTGCGTTGCAATGACAACGGAGCCACCGTACTTACGGAATTTGCGGTAGGCATGTTCCATGAAGACCGAGACCTCGCCCTCTTTGAGCAGGTCCCAGGCCTCATCCACGATGACGACTTTCTTGCGGTTACGTTCACCCAGGAATACTTCTTGCTGGATCTGGTAAATAAGCTGGAGTAGTACAACCTGACGCAAGTGCTTACGCCCTTGCAGTTCATCGAGCTCCAGTACAGTGAACTGGTTCTGGAAGCTGACGTTGTTCTTGCGAGAGAAGTATTTCCCGTAGCTGCCCTGCGACGTAAAGGCGTAGAGCTGCTGACCAATATCCTTGAGGCGCTGGTCATTTTCTTCTTCCAGGCAGCGCTCAGCGATGTCGTCAACCTTCATCTCTTTACCTTTCTCTTCCCACAGGCGAGAAAGGACCTGTTTCAACGCAGAGATTTGCCATTCATCCAGCAAGCCCTTAGCCGAAGCCATCGCACAAACGAGGCTGACTATCGCGTCTTCTTCGTCCTCGTAGTTCTGTATGAGCTCAAACGGGTTGAGGCAGACGTGCGTTCCTTCTTCAAAGTGAACGAAGTCGCCATTGAGCATTTCCGACAACTTCTGGTAGGACTTACCGGCATCAATAACCCAGACCTGAGCCCCCTCGGACAAGTAGGAAAAAATCAGTTCGTTGGTAAGGAACGATTTACCCGAGCCGGATTCGGCTGCGATCACCAGGTTCTTGTTGGTATTACTGTCGTGAAGAGACAGACTCATGAGCTGGCCGTTGCGGGAAATCAGCGCTGCATGATAGGTCCCGGTCCCCTTCCATTCCCCAAACACCGGCAGGACCACAGCAGCCTGCTCGGTTGTCATGGTCTTGTAGCGGAATAGGTCTCGCACTGCATCCCGGTCGGTACAGAATGGCAGGCAGTTGAGGAACATCGGCAGAGCAACGAACTTGTCCTCCATCAGCTCGAACCGAGATTCACGCCAGATGTTTCGTGCGGCCATCGCCGCCGCTTCAACACGTTCTTTGGTTGGAGCAAATAAAACCACCGAGTAGGTGATCTTGACTGGCTTAGCCCCCTCTTTCATGGACTCATAGAGAGTGTCGAAGCTCTCCTTCTTGTCCGCCAGCACCGGCACGAATTTGAGCATCGGCCCGTAGGCTTGGTTTACAGTGAACTGGCGTTTGCGCTCCAGAGTGTTTTTCGTGCTTTCTGCCTCAGGGAAAAAAACATTGGTCACGACCATGTAGTTTTCTTTGATGCTGGAATTGCCGCCGCTGAGATCCCCGGCATAGGTCAACGCATCACCAAAGTAGAAAACGTCAGGCAGCTTTTTCGCTGACATGACTTTCGCGTGGTAGTCACCCAGCCTGATGCCATTCTTGCTGACTTCCACGTCGGTGCCGTAATCGAAGATTTGCTCGCAGATGGGCTTATCCATCTCCCAATCCACAGAGTCATGTCGCCATGAAGCATCTGGCCCCCAATTCAGGATGGTGCTCATGATCCGGATGTAGTTCACCGCCGTCATTGTGCGAGGACGCAGACCAACGGTTTGAAGCGATGATTCGACCTTCGTGCGAAGCTGTGCGAGCTGCTGGAGTTCGCTTTCAGTCGGGTTATTGTTCTTGATGGGGACTTTGCACGTAACGAACAGCTTGAGGTCTTGGATCAAGCCATTGTCGTAGATACCTTTGTTGGTCTTGGCAAATATGCGATCTGTCGTGTGGTGCTGGAGGAAGTTAATCCGTTCCTTGATAACAGATGTCAGCAGCTCGTGACGGAAGCCATCACGCAAACCCATCATCCGGTACATCTCCTGATTGATGTCCGGGGAGCGGAACAGGACAAACTGGAGCGTAGTCTTCGACGGGAACTCCTGATTCAGGAAACCGTTCATTCGCTCCTGAACTTTTTCATCGGCACCACACAGGGGCTCACACATGAAACCAAAGCCTGCACTGTGATCATCCATAAGGAAGACATGATCGTCTTCGTCATAGGCCAGGACAGGAATAATCCCGGCAGCTCGCAAGTGCTCCGGGATCAACGTTTCTTCGAGTTTCTTTTTGATGGTTACGATCATTCAGCACTCTCCAACCATGATTTCAGGTTCTTCGGACGTCCTTTGCTGACACGACCATCCGGAGCAACAACGAACGGAACGCCCTCAATCCCAATGAAATGAGCTGTCAGCAGCGTTTGGTCGTATTGGCCGGGGTCGCAGGTTTCTTTTGAAGGAAGGGAACCCAGGGTGTTATTCATCAGCGCATCAAGCGCGTGGGTTTTGTCTTTCGCGCAGTACAAGTTTTTTGCCAGGCGGTTGGACTCAGCACCCAGAGCTGGAATCACGATAAATTTAAAGGTGTAATCATCCACCAGCGATTTGGCATCACCCATGAGCTGATGGCAAACCGCGCACCTAGGATCAACAAAGACCACCACCTCTTTGTCACCACGCCCCATCGACACAGTGTTCAGCGTGTCCACATCCATGCCCATGCTCTTGAAGTGGATACGCTCCGCTACATCCCTCATTTGGGACATCGTGTTGAGGGGCTTCTTGCTCCACAGGTCGTAGATTTGTCCTGAAATAACAAATCGTCCGTTTTCAGAGAGGAACATGATCTGCCCATCACTTTGGACGGCTCGAACCCCTTTGATGGGTAGCTCTACAATGTCCTCTATCTTCGCCGCTCTGGGATCGGTGATTTCCAATTTCGATGACGCATGAGCCGTGCCGGTAATAATCCCGAACACCATCAGCGCCCCAAGTAATTTTGTCCGCATGTCTATCCCCTAAGATTGGATTACTGGATGCTGGGCAGTGTATCCGGGGGATGGAAATAGACTCGCCTCTGTAATAGCCCAATTTGGACAATTCCAGCGCGATACAAAAAAAAGCCCGGTCTGAACCGGGCTTTGAGAGGAATGAACCTTAGTTCATGGTAACAGCTTCGGATTTGCCCCCAGAGTCATCGACCCCAACCAGAGAGATGGTCGGCATCGTTTCATAGGTGCCCTTGCTGATAGTCACTCGATCAGAGCTGATGCTCTGCAACTCACCGGCAATGGTCCATTCGTAGGACTTCATGCGGCCATCGGTATCTTCGCAGTTCGCATAGACGATCCACGACCCAACGGTCTCTCGTGAGCTCAGGCTACATGCAGGCAACTTGTTCTCTGCAACATTGATGTTCACCTCGCCCTCAGCTTCATGCCCCATTTCTGAGGTTATTTTCAGCTTGATGCTGTGCTCACCAGCGCCCAGAGTTGCTCTGCCGTAGTAACCACTGCTTTCCAACGGTGTACCATCTACCGAATAAACACGAGTCGAAATACGGTCGCGTGGGTGGCCGCCAGAAATGTACGGTCGCAACAGCACATCCAGAGGCTCACGCTCGTATTTGTTCGAGCCAGAGTATTGCAGGTCAATGGCATAGGGCGCTGCCTGGCCGATCTTGAGCGGTTGCTCGATCACGGTCTCATGGCCGCGAGCATCACGGACAGTGACCTTGATGTTGTAATCACCCGGCTCATTGATCACAAAGGACCGGACAATATCCTGCCGCTGATCCTGAATCACAGCGCCTTCCGGCAACTCCCACTCGTAGGTCGGCTCTTCCAGCTTGCCGTTGAAGGCAATTGGCCGCACTGACGCGGTGATCGTCGCAGGAGCCACGTCTGCGTTCTTCCTAACCTGCATTCCGAAGCTCGGCCATACATACTGCCAAACGCGGGAGCGTAGGCTATGCGAAGCCTCTGCACCCTGATCTCGGTATCCTTCGATCCAGGTGGTGTACTTCGTTTCTACAGTAGCCTGATTGAGGTCAGTGTCAGAGGGTTCGTACTCAGCAGTATCACCCTGCACAATCGAGCCATCAGGCAGCGTGAAGAACCCGTTCAGCTTCACGTCCATCCCACGGTAAGGCAGGCTGGTTTCGGCTTTGAACACATACTTCTTACCGGTCTCAATAACTCGCGGCCCTGTCACGTAAGGACGAGGTGCCTTCACTGCTCGGAAGTCAACCGCCGTTTTCGCAACTTCATAGGCATAGCCGTCATCAGCCGGTGCCGTGGCAGAGCGCACACGAGCCCACAGGCGGTATCGGGTTTCTTCATCGCTCGAAAGCGTGATGCTATCCCCTGTCTGCGCGTAGGTTTTGCCACCGTCAGTAGACCACTCAACAATGGCATTGCCACCGGAGATTGGCTCATCGTTCAACGTCAGGTTCGCTGTGTACTTGCCTTCACTTCCGACAAACAACGTGGTCGGGCCGATAACAGCAATATCAGGTTTGTCGTAAGCGACAACACTGACCGCTTCGGTGTACTTTTCCGCACCTGAGTTGACGTTCACCACCTTGGCCCGAACCTGGTACTCCCCCTTGTCGAAGGTCTTCACAAGCTGATACTTGTATCGATCTTCTGGGATGAACTGCTCCCAGGTTTTACCGTCGTCCTTACTGGTTTCCCACACAACCTGGCCGGTAGCCCGGAGATCCTGACGGTCGTCCAAAGATAGCTTGAACACAGCAGTGAACGGAGCTTCACCAGACAACTTGCGAGCCTCCACGCCAGCACCGATGGCACCACCGCGAAGCACTGTCAAGAAGGCAGGTCTGATAGACAACTCTGTGCGGTTGTAACCCTCAACAGGGCTTTCCAGAACAGCCTCAGCAGCGATACGGACGGAGGAAGTATCCACACCAGACAGGTCTACTGAGAACTGAGCTTCACCGTTCGATGCTTCCGCATAATCAGTGAGCGCAACCGTCTCGTTGTAGGCCTTTTGCTGGATCAGGCGTACTTTCCACACCCCCATCGTGTTAGCGTCATAGTCACCATCAGGTTTGTACTGATCACGGATGAGAACCCTAACCGGCAATGCCTGGGTGTCAATCGCGGTATCACCTTTAACTTCAACGATAGGACGGATACTGTCAGAAGGTGCAGAGATAGCCCGGTAGACAACCTCAGTCTTCACATCAGGCACCTTGTTGTAGGCCGCGTTCACCTTGTAGGTGGTCTCCTCCCACAACGCTCGCTCATCGGTATTGATGCGGCGATACACCTTATTGGTGGCACCCCATCCCGGAGTGAAGGTCTCAGACTCAAGAACATCCGAGTTGCGCGATATGGCAATATCCAGATCAGCTCGTTCAGAGTTGATAATGGCATCACCCAGGTAGTTACCTGTCATCGGCACCAAGTAGATGTTGTCTTTGAAGTTGTAGTCGGAGGCTAGTTCAACGGTCGGAGCTGGTGGGTCAACCGCTTCGACATTGAAAGTCTCGTCGTTCAACGTCACCCTAGTGCCGTTACGGGTGAAAATACTTACCCGCCACCCCAGTGGATGAACGCCGTTGGAGGCCAATGAACCAGAGAGCGAAGGTGATTCCGATAACGGGTCTTGGACCAATCCATCGGGGATCTGCTGCCACTCGAACAGACAGGCACGGCTTGCACTACCAACAGCCTTGTTCGCGGCCTCTTTTTTCGCACGGTCTGCGCTGAGGGTTATAGAACAGTCTGGCCCCTTGCTCTGCTTGAAGTTCACATCAAAATCTTCAATGACGCGATTCACCTGAGCAATGTCATCAATCGGGGTGTAGCCAACAGAGCCATAGGCAGTAGTTACCGTCAGGTTCTGAGAGCCAGACCCAACTTTTACCTTGGAACCGTCACCACTGAACAGGTACAGGCTGTATTCGACAGGTTGTTCACCAATGCTCACAGCCTGCCCCACCAGCCCAGCAACTTTCATCCCGTTGTTGTCCTGCGTAGTTTGTTCAGCCTCATCTGGAGTTCTGTCCCACTGGAGCAAACACACCGGGTCACGAATTGGGTCTGCGGCCATAGCCACATCCTCTTTCGTGGTGAACCGGCAAGGCACACCCGACTCTGGCAGGGCATAGATTTTCACTGGGTCAATGACCTGGCGAATTGTCCATGATTCAGCAGAGAGCTTAGCCGTCCCTTTCCAGGTATTGATGTCCACAACCAAGATGGGTGAGTTCGGCGCGGAGGTCATGACAAGAAGGCTGGAAGAGCCGACCACATCAGGAACAGCAGGTTTAACCGGAATGCTCAAACGACCACCTGACGCACCGAAATCATGTTGGCTCATGATCCCCATTGTCTGGCCTGGCTCGATACGCACCCCATTAACCACCAGCGGTACTTTCGCATCAGAACGTAGGGTCGCAAACACGTCGTATGAACCTGTCACGACAGCACCATCACTGAGCGTCAGCGGCTTGGTTTCGATGATCCGTTTGCCATCTGCATGAACAAATTCATGAGTGACAGCGGGGACCATGACCTTGCCATCCATCCCATCCGCCAGCATTACCTGACGAGGTTTGTACTCGAAGCCAACAGCCTTTTGAACCGCATTGCCTTGTGCATCCTCACCGGAAACAGTCAGCGTGTAAGATTCCCCTTCCTTCAAAGAAGGGAACATTACCGGGTACTCAAGGCGGAATCGACCTTTCGACTCCTCACGCCAAGACAACTGCACCTTGTCATTGGCAGGCCCCCCTACAAGGGCAATAGAGGTCAATTTAGGTGAAGGGTCGATAGCATCAGCCAAGGTAATAACAACATCATCTAGAGTCTGGATAGCTGCTCCATCTGCCACACTGAGTGTCATGGTTGGTGGCGTTCTATCAGACGTTATCTGGAACATTGGTTGTCGCGTTAAAGGCCCGTGCATCTCCTCTGCTGCGGCAACAAGACTGTATTGCCCCTCAGGGAGAGTTTTAAGATCCCACTGGTAAGTGTAGTTCTCCCAGTTGTTGGCTATTAACCCACCAGTTGGAGACAGCTTGTTGCCTTTGCTATCTTCAATCCATGCACTTCGCAGACGCAGCCTATCAAAGTAAGCGCCTCGTCCTGGCTGGTTAACGAATAAGGTAAATACCTTGCTATTTTGATCGAACTGCTGACTTAGCTGAGGGTAGTGCTGATCGTTCCAGTTAACCTCTGCCCAAAGAGGATTCGAGCGAAGAGATTTATCCGGATTGAAAACTGTCGCATTATCGTGGACGTACCCTGTTGTGCCTTTAGCCATTGTGAAGCTATTTGCAATCACGCAGCTATCTTGACCAACAGGAATTTCACAGCTTCCCCTGTGAACGGCAGTTTGAACGTAAGGCCTTGGTTCAACTTTGACACGGATACTACTAACAGTGACAGGAAGAACAGAATTGTTCACCCAGTAGCGGTAAAAACTAGACCATCCTATATCACTGTAATTGTAGTCCACACCCAAAAGTCTGGGACTTTTAGGCGCTGATGGAGAGAGTGTGAGGTTATAAGCAATACCGCCTCCCCCCCACTGGCCGAAGTTCACCCAACGCCAATAATTGCCGTCGGTATTGCCATAAGGTGCGGTTGTGACGAGATAAACATAGCTGGCATCTTCTCCTACCTTGGACATCTCTCCCAAGGCATTGGTCATATTTATCCCACCTTCTCTATACTCATGCCAGTTATCACGCGGAACACGCCAAGCTAACTTGATTGGGTTAGTTTTAACTGTCATGCCCTCAGTGTAAGCAACAAATCCGGTTAATCCAGGGCCTAAGTTGTTTGTACTTGAAGGGTCATAAACACCAAAAGGTGCAGACGGAGCATTGGTTATGCTATCAAACATCACTTTTTGACGAGGTGAAAGATAGCTATTTCCAGCGCTATCGCTTATCTCAAACTGAAGTGTAAACACTTCATCCAAGTCAGAGGCTGGGAAAAAGCCAGATTGGAAAGACTGTCTAGCTTGTCCGTTAGCGTCATCGTAGTTCACGGATACATCTTTGTAGAGTGAACCGTCTTGACGATACAGCTTTGCTTTGACGCCTTTGATGGGTGACTCATCAGAGATTCCTGACAGCAAAAAGGCATTATCCTCAGAGCCACCTAGACCCAGTTTCCAAACATCACCGCTAGTAACCTGCCCATAGTTACTATAAACCGGGGCAAGCGAAGAGTAGGTTGGCGGCGTCACATCGACAGTAAGAGGGTATTCATCCGTCTGTACTGTAGAACCATCAGAGGCAAGAATTTCCGCCCTGATAGTGTATGCCCCACCAACTGGAGCTGGTAGTTGAAGTTCCGCACCATAGTAGGATTTTCCACCCACTGTGATGCGATCAGTAGCCCCAAGAAGGTGGCTGGTCGCTGTCGAAACCACTGTTCCATCCGACCGAAGCACCGAAATCTTTACCTTTCGGTCGATACCGGCACTCAAGGCAAACGAGATATTGCCCGTTGGGTTGGCATAGTTGGCATTCGGAGTCAGAGACCGTTGCGTACCATCTGGAGCCTTAAAGGTGTATTCCAGCAGCTCTGCATGAGCAGCACCAGCGGTAAGAACCGCCAGAGCCCCAAGCATCGCCGGAATTTTAGGCTTGAAATTGATCATCGCATTCTCCATTCGTTTTGAGTTACAAGAACCCAATGCTGGAGGTTACGGGAGGGAGTGCATAAACATGGGCTGTGGAAGTGCCCTTTTTGAGCAAATAAGGAAATCCTGAATTGTGTGGGAGAGTGTGTTCAGCGTGGTGTGCTTGGTCAAGACCGAATGGGCTACGGATTGAGAGGGCACGATGGGTGCATGCTGTCTGTCTGCTGATTGCAGTAAAATTAGTGGGATGACGCCACAACTCATAAAAAAAGGTTTAATTGGCGGACTGGAGTGCGTCTCGCTAATAAAACTGTATAAATCCGCGATCACCAGATGCGGTTTCCATTGCAAAATATGCTCTTTTGCTAACAGGAGATTATTGATTCCTGATACCAGAAATGAGGAGCTGAACCTGCCAGAATGATTAAGCAAGGCCTCTATCCCTGTGCGGGTAAAGTGGCACCGGTCAATCACTAAAATTTTAAGCATAAACGTTTCGCATTCAGAAGAGGGGCAATCGACTTTCTGGTTTCAGAAAGCCCTTCATCATAGAGAACTCCGATGAGTGCCAAATGCGGGAACTACGCCGCTAATTATGCTTAATTCTTGCTTTTAGCAGGCGGTGAATAAAAAGGTTGAAATTCATTTTCTTCCGGGCAAAAATGCCATTTCACACATTAGCTTTGCAGGACGACCTGCAAACGCTTCTTTCACCGGGGACGGCCCCATTGTTCTGGAGCCTGATATGTCCTGGATCGTTTTATTAATTGCAGGTTTGCTCGAAGTTGTCTGGGCGATTGGCCTGAAATACACCCACGGTTTTACGCGTCTTACGCCAAGCATTATCACTATTGCGGCGATGATCGTCAGTATCGCCATGCTCTCTTGGGCAATGCGCACGTTGCCTGTAGGAACCGCTTATGCGGTCTGGACCGGTATTGGCGCTGTTGGGGCGGCCATTACAGGGATTTTGCTGCTGGGTGAGTCTGCCAGCCCGGCACGTTTGCTGAGCCTTGGGCTGATCGTTGCTGGCATTATTGGTCTGAAGCTGAGCACTCACTAAGCGCCAGGCTGTTTCACCCAAATCAGTTTATTCACTTCAAACCCTTCCCGGGTCGCGATGGCTAACATTTGCTGTTTCATTTCATCTGAAATAGTAGGGGTCCGTGAAAGGATCCACAGGTAGTCGCGATCCGGACCACAAACCAGCGCGTGACGATATTCCCGGTCGAGTGCAATTACGTTATACCCGCCATAGAAGGGGCCGAAAAAAGAAACCTTAAGCGCGGCTCTGCTTGGGTCGCCGGTGAAATAGGCTTTCCCTTCCGTTTTCTGCCACATCTCCCTGTCAGGGTTATAGCCCTTGTTAATAACGTTGATGCCGCCGTCGTCGCGCAAGCTGTATGTTGCGGTCACTTTATCCAATCCGCGCTCGAAACGATGGTCGAAGCGCGCAATTTCATACCAGGTTCCCAGATAGCGTTTGGCATCAAAGTTATTTACCACGGTAACGCCTTTCGGCGGTGTCGGGGAGCTACACGCGACAACCAGGAATGCAGCCGTAACTGCAGCAACGACGGGCAAAATGCGCATGGGATTTTCCTTGCTGTATTTTTGTTAAGTGTAGATGACAACAGGAAAAAAAGAGAAAGAAAGGAGGCCCAATATCCTGGGCCTCATCGTCAGTTATTGCAGCTTTTCAAGAATGCGCCAGGCCGCCTCGACACGGACAGGGTTAGGATAGCTTTTGTTTGCCAGCATCACGATGCCAAGGTTTTTTTCTGGAACGAAGGCTACGTAGCTGCCAAATCCACCAGTGGAGCCCGTTTTATGCACCCATGAGGCTTTCACTGCGGGGGCGGGCGGGTTTACCTCAACGGCGGGAAGCGCTGCCAATGCCACTTTGCTGTCGCTGCCGTTGATGATCGAATCAGCTTTCAGCGGCCAGTTCAGCATCTCCCAGCCTAATCCCTGGTACATATCGCCAATACGCCAGTAGCGAGACTGCGCAAGCGCAATGCCCTGCTGGAGCGTTTTCTCCTGAACGTGGCTGGCATCCATGTTGGCCTGAACCCAGCGGGCCATATCAATAACGCTGGATTTCACGCCATAGGCTTCGGCGTCAAGTTGTCCCGGAGAAACGTGTACGGGCTTCCCTTCGCGATAGCCCCAGGCATAATCTTTTTGTTCGTTCTGCGGAACCGTAATCCAGGTATGCGCCAGTTTTAATGGTTGCAGGACGCGTCTGGTCATTGCCTCTTCGTAACTCATTCCTGAGGGTTTCACCGCCAGCGCGCCAAACAGACCAATGCTGGAGTTAGCGTAAAGTCGCTTAGCGCCCGGAGTCCATTGCGGCTGCCAGTTTTGATAAAAATGCAGTAATGCGGCTTTATCCCTAACGTCATCGGGGATCTGCAGCGGTAGGCCGCCTGCCGTATAGGTGGCTAAGTGCAGCAGGCGGATACCCTGCCACTGTTTGCCTGTCAGTTCTGGCCAGTATTTCGTGACCGGATCGCTGAGCTTAATTTCGCCGCGGGCGATAGCATCGCCGCCCAACACGCCGTTAAACGTCTTACTAACCGATCCTAGCTCAAACAGCGTTTGCTGCGTGACTGGGTGGTTATTGGCGATATCGGCTTTACCCCAGGTGAAATAATAGGGTTTTCCCTGGTAGATAACGGCAACGGCCATACCCGGAATAGCCTGCTCCTGCATCAACGGGGTGATGGTGCGATTAACGATATCGGCAATCTGTTGTTCTGTTTTTGCGGCAGCAAATGTGGAGAAAGAGGCTGTCAGCAGCAGAGCGCAGCATAACGATTTTTTCATCATGAAATCAGTTCCGTAATTAAAAGCAAAAAGGTGTCCGGGCCCGTCAGACGCAATCAGTGTGTTTGATTTGCACCGTGTTGACAAACGGTTAAATTTAGCAGCAGATATAAGTTTTTCCTAAATTCCACGTGTGTTTTTTATTAGCTTCAAAAATCACTATTTCACGAAGAATTTAGACTGCTTCTCACACATTGTAACATTATTTACAACCACCTTTCAATCATTTTTGATAAATCATTGATTTCATCTTTGCTGCAATGATACTTAATAAACTCTGCAAGTTATCCACAGAGCAACACTCAATTTTATTGATGATATTCTTATTATACCAGACATTTTTCATACACTCCCTTGTACGGATAGTTTTCCGACAACTTCATGATTACATATCTTGCGGTTTTGATTATTTTTGCTGCAAGAAATACATACTTCAAACGAAAGGTCTTTATTTGCTGTCTGTATTCTGAAGAGTCCAAGGAATCAAACTTGAACAACAAAAATAGGTTATATGAAAGCATCATCATTTGAAACACGGCTTCATTCGCCCAAAATGACTTTAGCAAGAGATGACCCACCGCCATGTCGTATTTGGCTTCTTTGATATAGTTTTCAGCATTACCACGCTTTTCATAGTATATAACTACTTTTTCAGAAAGCAAGGTAGTATTTGTTACAAAGAAAAAGTAGTCGTATTCGGAACCTTCTAAAAGTGATAATTGTGCTCTTTCTTTTTCTGGTTTCAGTACGCGAGATACGACAAATCTTCTGTCTTTTTCCCATTTAACTAATTTTGTATACAGTTCTGTAGTTTCTCTACCTTCTTCTCCTTTAACGAATACAATTGATGAATTCGTTGCTTGTGAGGTGAGTGTAGAATAACTTTTGGCTTTAATTAAATATTTGCATCCAAGAGATTCTATCGTTTCGATAATTTTTTCATCAAAGTAGCCACTATCCATTCGAAATAAAATTTCTAAATCGTCTGATTTGATGTTAGCAACAATTTCTTTGATCATTTCCGCAGCACCGTTTGCAGTGTAAGTATTGCCACTTCTTACAAATCCGGTAACATATGCTTTTAATTCGTCGCAAAATGCAAATTGGATATTGTAGCATCGGTTTCCCAGTTTCTTAGGATTATATCCTTTTGACGCACCTTCTTGATGACCTTCTACGTTAATTACACTACTATCAATATCAATCGTAATGGATGTCAATTTACTTTTAGTGAGCAGTTTTTTAAAGACTTTAAAATTAATGTCTCTAAACATTTGGGTTGTCTTGAAGTTGAAGTTTCCTAGAAACCGTGACACTGTTTCAGGTTCTTTTACGGAAATATCAAACTCGTTGACGAGGGGATCATTTTGAAGTAGCTTTAGACGTTCTAACTTATCAATGCCAATGAAGTGACCGCAGAGCATGGTCTTTATATGATTCATCTTGATTTTATTTGTTGAGTCATTATCAAATACGAGGTCATTTTCAATAAAATCAAAAATCCCATTGCTTTTTGCATTCTCAAGGAGCAGAAAAAGACCTGCATTTGATGTTAGATTCTTAGCTTTGAAATCAATTTTATTAATCATAATTAGAACCCCTTTTTACTACTTTTCTTACTATTATTTTACCATATATCGAGTCATAAAAGCTGATAATTTAACATATTTTTGAGCACTTTTCTTTCACCCAATGGGTGAAAGCTGAATTTCGAAGGAATGCATATTTATCAAGGCTTTGATTATGCTTTTTGAAGTACTGACGTAGAATCTAGGGAAATAGTTGGAATTTGTTATGACTGGACTTTTTGCCAAAAAATAAGGGCAGCTTTTAGGCTGCCCCTATCACCCGTTGATTAACGGCAAGGTGTCTTTTACACCCCCAGGCCATTGCTGAGTTGCACAACAGCCGGGATGACCTTCTCTGCATGTTCCAGAGTAGCAGACATGATGGATTCCACTACGGTCGGGGAGTTGTACAGGCCCATACCGCCACCGATACCCATAGCGAAAGCCATGAGGCTCTGGCGAGCGATACCACCAACAACACCGACCAGGATCATCGCACCCGCAACGATTCGACCCAAAGTACCTTGGGTCCAATCCTTGAGAGTTACCCATACGTCGTCAAACGCTGTACCACCAGTACCAGCGTGGGCCTGATCCGGCACGAGCAGGAAGGCTACCACCATCAACCCCAGGAAGAGGAAGAGTGCGTTGTTTTTACTTGAGGCATTCGCCAACTGATTTGCGTTCATCAAGAACATCTCCTATTTGGTTGTTTCAGACTTCGGTTCGTGTTGTACCGTTTGCAGCGGTCTCAAAACTGGCTCACTTTGCGGTGTGCCATCCCCAATCACCCACCTGCGCGGTTCGATTTCGGTATAGACATACCCTGTCACGATGAGATCACCATTGGTGTCCTCCCAGGGAGCTACCCAAATCCGCATAACCTGTGCTGGTGTACGAATTGGAATCGGGCGATCCGGAAGACGCGGTGCGACATAGTTGTCAATCACCGGGTCTCCGGAGCTAGATGAGTTCGCTGAAACGTTTGAGGAACCTTCGCCATCCGCTTCCGCTTTGGCCTCGACTTCCTCTGGTTTCATTGGACGCGGGACATTTCCGTCATTGGTTGCGGCGTAAACGTCTCGCGCTGACATACACTGAACACCATTCGGCATTCCCGGACAGCTATACTCATCCTTGCCGATGTTGAACGTCGAACAGCCCGACAAAATAAGTAGCGCTGCACCCACCCCCAACATCTTTGCGGATCTTACTGCCTGTTCCTTTTGAGCCTCGCCTCTGGAACTGCCCTTTCTGGTCAAAATGTTCAAATTTTTCATTTCTTGGTTCCCCCGGTGGAACGAATTTGTAGCTTGGTTCCTTTGGTCACGATGATGTCTACCTGACGGCCAGCATCGACCTCGATAACAGGGAAGATGCCTTCGGCCATGTCGATATAGAACTGAGCGATGCGATCTAGCGCCTTACTGGCCCCCTTCACTGCTGCTCCCTGCAACATCTGGTCGGAGAACACAGACTGGTACTGGGTATTTGAGCCAGGGTTAGTGCTAACGACCGGCACAGGATTGACGTCAAAGGCTTCGGAAACGCCACCAAGGAAGCCTGCCATCAAGCTCTTGGCGATGATTTGCCCCTGCTTCGATACGACGCGACCACGGACACCGGCCTTACCGTCTTCACCCACTGCATAGGAATCCAGCTTCGCTTCTATGACACCCCCATCATCCCGAACGCACGAGAAGGTCTCGCCACGCAGGTACGCTCGCTCTGAACTGAGATCTCCATAGCCTGAAACAATCAGGAAGCACTCACGAACATCCGCACGGAAGCGGTTAGGCAAAATAGCCTCTTTCTGAATCCTGAGGGTCGAAGGGAACGGATCTCGACGAGCACCTTGAGATGTTGGTGCGTCCATACCGTTGATGAGCACCCCTGTCAGGATGGAGCCAGAAGGTAGGTAGATAGACTCATCATCCTTGTTGTCCTTCTCTTCAACTTCTGGCGCTTTCTGCGAGTAGCTCACTATTTGGATGCCTGGTTTAGTTGCATCACGACCGTCTCCCTTGCCAGTTGCAGGAGCCCCACCCTTCGAGTCAGGAAGCGGTGCGTCCCGAAAAAAGGATGCAGGATCTTTGTAGTCGAGCTTTTTCTCCATGAACTGACCATCACCACCAGATGCACCATTAACATCGGCTCTGGCATCCTCTGATGAAGAGGATGTTTTTCCACCAGCAGCGCCGGTTTCGACTTTCTTAGCCAATTCCATGTTCTTCTGGGTCAGGCGGTCCAAATCTTGACGAAGGCGGGTCATCTCACGGCCAACATCACTGGATTTCCCGGCAGTGGTTTTGGTTTCCTCCAGCTCTTTCTTGACTCGTTCCAGCTCCTTTTTCAGGTCGGAGTTTTCACGAGACACCATCTTCACATCGGCAGACAACGAATCTATCCCGATCTCACGGGTGTTTTTGTCTGTGAGAACGTGCTTGATGGTTTCTTGGCGACCGCGCTTCTCTTCTTTCTTGGGTTCACCAGAGAACATTGTCACGACCGCAAAAAGAACGAAGACGCCGCCAGCGATAGACACCCAACGCTTCTTGTTGGGGTCTAACTGTGTCCAAAATCGCTTAATCATTGGGCACCTCCCAGCAGCGATGGACGCTTAGACGTTGGTGCGAGACCACGCTTCTGCTTCTTCGCCACATAGATCTCCGTCTTCTGGCCGGGCTCAAGCACGTTAAGCGGCCACGTAGTCACCGCAGCCACATCCCAGCTCCCACACAACGCCTCTTTGAACTCAATAGGCTGATCAGAGACGTTCAGGGCGACACCGATGAACACGTTAAGGTGGTGGCCCATCATGTATTGCCCCTTGCTGAAATCCACCTTTACCCCAGGATGAGCGCAGCTCGGCACCGCAGCACCAGCAGGGATGCGGTTCAACGTGTAACCTTGAGGGACTTCACCAAGAGCAATCTTGCGGAATACCGACCGGATGGTTTCGACATAAGGCTGGCTCTGTTCCCAGGTCTCAGCCTTGGTATTGGCAAAAGCACCAGTGATACCTACACCACCATCGAGCTTGAGAAAGACTTCTCTGGGCGGAATACGACGGGGAACCATCGTCAGGCTGAGAGCTTGGGCTTCCGAGCCTTTTTCAGTAATGAACATAGTCACCGGATACTGCTTATCCGTGGCGACATAGACCACATTCTCTTTGATGCAGACCTCACCACACTGGCCGTTATCCGTCGCCCCGGTCAGAGATGTTGAAACGATCTCAGGATTGCTGAAAGGCGTGACGATTCGGTTCGGATGACCAACGGCTATCGGGATGATCTGGTTAACCCCCGGCTTCATCGTCAGTAAGGGGTTTTCATTCATGCTGCCCACAACCTCATGGGAGCTTTGTCCTGACGTCACAGGGGCAGGAACATCCTTTTTCATAACACTGGCCGGGACAACAGGAATGTCATCCGAGGCATAGGCCATTGAAGTTCCAAGCGCCAAGGACAGCGCCAGGAGCGAAAGTTTAGCGTTGTTCTTCATGCTTTCTCCGGTTTTCTTCTTTGCGCTGGAGTTGCTCCAAAACAGTTTTGGTGCGTGGCTTTCCTACATAGGTGTCGATGTAGTCCAGCACGGGCGCGTAGTTTGAAATCTTGATGGCGAACTCGTAGGAGCGTTCGCTACGCTCTTCGTTAGAAGAAGCCCCTTTGACGTAGGAATATCCGTAGACAAACACCTTGTCGCTCTTGGGCTCGTACTCAACAAAACGCGGCTCAAACCGCATGGTTACGCGGTCGTTCTTGATCTGTTGAGCTTGAATTTCGATGGCATCAATCACGTCCTGATAGATGCTCGGGGAGAGAAGCGGGGTGATCCGTTCTTTCACAAAGTCAACGGTTCCTGGCGTCACATTGCCAAGGAGCTGAGCAAAAGCGAAACCCCAAGCCTCTTTATAGGACTGAGAGGCGTTACTTTTCGTCACCCAGGCTTCTTCCGTGAGCGTGAAAGGCTGGATAGTGACGATGGTTTCCTTGCTGAATACTTGGACCACCAGCAGGAAAACGATAGCAATAAGACCACCCTGGAAGATTCGCCCCCACTTATTTTCTGTTTGGGTCCCTTCCCAGGTCTTGAGATACTTTTTCAGGTTCAAGGCAAATACCTCCGGACAAACGGGTTCTTGAGAGATTTGGCCTTGGTCATGATGAACCCGGCCCAGTAGATCATGTGGAGCAGGTATCCATCCGGATGGTTATCCCTGAATCGGCGATAAAGGTTGGTTACAAGTAACCCCCCCAGAAAGCAGATCAGAGCCTTACCGATGATGACCCCTATCGTTAGCCCCAAAAGCATCGGGGCCAACTCATCTGCGCTCCACAACAGCAGATGCGGGGGCTCATCGACCCGGCGCGGTATCTTTACAGGCTTCATAGCAACCCTCTTCTTTTCCTAGTGGCCTGTATTCTCATTCAGGGTCACTGATTTTCTGCCACGGCTTCGCGCCCTTTTCGGGCACTTCCAGCGACAAATAAAAAAAGGCGGCCTAAGCCGCCTTTTTTGCGTTTACTGGATCGGTTATTGATTTTGAGGAACCGCTTCCGAATGTTTTTCCGAAGCCGCAACGCTAACTTCATTGGCTGGTCGGGCCACCTCCAGAGTTTTCACTTCCTTGTTAGCATTGGCTTTAAACTTGAACATCAGACTGTACGCCGCCAGCAGGAAGAAGCTGAGAATGCCCCAGTAGGTCTGAACCGTGCCCAGAGCCTTGGCCGGGTCACTTGCAGCTCTGTTGGCCGTATCAGCAGCCAACTTAACCCACTGACTCCAGTCAAAACCTGCCGCAAAAGCAGACAGCCAAAACGCGACGGCCACTGGAACGATGAAGATGCACATCAGCACCGCGTTCATCAAAAACCAGAAAAATTGTTTATTAAGGTTCACACTTCCTCCCATTAACCTAGAAAATTGAATGCGTGTTCCAGGTTCATCCCTGCAACAACACCTATAACGAACATCACCTGCCAGACAAGGAACTGCCAGGAGATGAATGAACCAGATGAGCTTTCGCTTTCTCTGACGTGAGCTTGTGCGGACATAGACCCTCCAAATAACTTGTCGTCATCACGGAGTAATCGTCTCTTAATTGATCAATCTAGGAACAGTGCTGTTACGGCCCATTTTGGGCACTTTATGGAGGTTTATTCGAGGAGATGATAAGAGCGGGAGGCGAAAAACTTTCACATGTGAAAGTTCAAAGCGGCCGATGGCCGCTTGTTTCACACTGTTCTATTGTAACGGAGTTCTCGATAAGCATCCCATGCTTGCTCTGATGAGACACCTCGACGACCAACATCTGTGGCGCACTCAAGGTCCATCTTGTACTGCTTAACCTTCTGGTCTGCTGTATCGCCCCAGCTCATGGCTGATGGGTACTTGGAAACACTAAACACATTTTCAAGTTCAGCCTGATAGTCGTCGTTTTGTAACAGAGGTTCGGTTTCACCATCATCCCAGCGAATGTAAGCCTTACCCTGGAGAGCCTTCAAATGCAAAGGCACCAGTAAGGTGGAAATCACTTCGTCAGCCCTGATGTCTTTGTAAGCACACCAGTGAGGTTTAACGGTGATCACACCATTTACCAAAACGATGTCACACGCCAGTGTCGCTTCAACATTATCGTTAACATCCTGCCGAGCGTAGATCTCCACGAAACCAACCTGCTCTGGATCAACCTTGTCGATGAAGCTCCAAAAGCTGGGGTACGACGTTCCATCGCTGAGCGTCAACTGACCGTCATGCTCTTTCAGTATACGGTTCAGTTGTGCAGTGAAGAACTCTGCCGACACTTTTCTTGCCAATGGTTCCATATCACTCAGTCGTAGAGTGGCTCCTCCACTCCCCTCATACACCTCTCCAAAAAAGAAATCTCTCTTACGCATTAGACTTTGCCACCTTTAATCGCTTGCTGGGTCAGCTTGATCCAGTTCAACGGGTTTTCACAGTCAACATGGTTGCCAGCGGCACCAACTACCGTTTTGTATGCCTCCGAGCCTGCCGCTGTGTGTACAGCCAGCATAAACGAAAACATAGGGTCATTTTGCATGGTGCCAATCATCATTGCACTGGAAGTGTCTTTGAGCTGGCAGTTTTCAACCCGCAGATTGAGTACATCTTTTGCCACCATCTGACAGTCGGGACACACCTTCTCAAGGTTCTTGAGCTTTGCGTCGTCATTGAGCACATCAGGAGCCGCGATGGCAGTACCGGCTATACACAGCCCCAGTGCCAGCAGTTGGAGTCTATTAGTTACTTTCATGGTTCCTCTCTATATCGTTCCAATTTCGTTTCGGTAAAAGAACAGTGGCCCAGTGACTGTTCTGAGTTCCGGCGTTACTTGCTTTACTCTTGAGCAAATATGCTGCTTGAAAAAGTTGTGGTATCCGTACAACGCTGGGCGTGTAAATACGGAAAAGATAATGAGGGTGATGGCCGCACCAGCGGCCCACCCGATCACGTCCGGAGAGATAAGTCCTGACACGTCTGAGATACGTTCTGGTTCAACCAAGCGGCACACCACCAGCACCCAGAACCACATTACCGGCATCACAAAGATCATCTTTCCGACGCAAGCAATGAGCACCTTCACCAAATTCAAGCTCTGCGCCCAGTAAAGCCACAACGCAGACAAGGATTGGCGACGTATCACCTGGTAGACGTTCAATGGGATGTCGCACAGATGCACCCCATCTTGATTTATAACGGAGTAGCTCATCCTCCCTCCCTATACCCGTTTCTGGAGGTTGCCGAACGTCAGGCCAACCAGGACACAGCACGTCATCATTGTCATCGGGATGACAACCGGATCGAGCGCTATGGGGATGAAGAACGCGATGAACAATCCGGCCATCAGGTACATCGTTCCGCGAACGCTGTAACGATGGAGAACCGGACTCGCATAATCGAAGTTGGTCCGCTTAATTCGCCATGTCATCATCCCGTCATATACCGCAGGTACGAACAGGATCAGCATATAGGGAGCCCACGCGGCTAACAGTGCCAACCTTGTGTAGAACTGGTAAATGACGTTGACAAAGGCTTCCATGCGGCCTTTGACCCACACAAACCAGCCCTTGCCCATGTCCTGCATCCCCTTGGACTTCTGGCGCTCCTCTTCTGATGGGATCAGCGTTTGGTACATCCCCTCATAGAATCCTGAATCAATAACGCTCGACCTGAACCAGGTAGATGCTTTGTTCTGTATCCAGTCTCTTGCTTCGACACCAAGACTCTGTTCCACCAGCTCGGATTCCCTTTTGATGGCTCTGTCTGTCCAGTCGCCAGGGATCAGCAGCAATATTGCCAGCAACTCAATAACCAGCAGCCATGCGACCAGCAACCACGGCTTCTTCATAGTCGGTTCTCCTTAAAACAGTTTTCACGCTCTCACAGGTGATGAGCTCATACAGCAAGCCACGCAAAGAGGTCTCATCCTCATGGGGCTGCGGGTTAATGGATAGTTCTCCTGGATGGGAAGAAAGCCACAGTGAGAACGACTCTCCTGAATCGACAGACCATGAATCACCGCCACTATCGACAATTTGCACTTCCAACGCCCGGCAGGTTTCGGTGATCAGGGTTTCCAGAAATGCCCCAATTCTGGCCGGGTCTTCATATTTCTCTCTCTGCTCATGAAACACGAGCTGGCTGTAGCGATGCAGAGCTTCTTCAATGATCGGGTAAATCACAGGCTCCTGATTAGCCTTAATCCCGTCTGTGATGTAGCAGCTCAGCTTCTCGATGATGGCCTCCGATGCAGGCCAGTCGAATTGGAGGATGCTCAGGATGTGAGCGTTCTTGCGGCCACGACTTTTCAATTCATTCATAACCCTGTCGAAAGGGTTCACATCGACCATGATGGCTACCTCGTAATTTCTATACTTCTTGTCACACATAGCTCTGCTCTTACTGGGTCAATATGGGCAGACGGCCTTTTACGATTGTTCCGCCTGAAATTTTGGCTATGTATTCCAGGTTCGGAAGCATTCCCAATAACTGGGCTGGGAACAGATCAGCTTCCTCCTCCATCAAACGCTCGCCTTGGTTGCCTCCGTGCATAATGGGCTCCTTGCCATCCGAGTTCTGGCCTTGAGTCCGCATGACGTACTTGAGCCGGGTCTTCGGCAAGTTATCTGCGATATACTCCTGTGTTTCACCATCGACGATACGCAGAGCAAACGTGTTGTTGATGTTCCCCAACACTTGGAGCGCTTTGTCTTTGCTACCCAGTCGAGCTGCGAAGTCAGCAAAAGTCTGAGTTGCAACGAAAAGACGAAGTTTCGCACCGCGACCTTTGTTCAGGAGCTGGATGAACGGGTCGTTGATCACCTCAGCAGCCTCATCAACAAAGATATTTACGGGTCTGTTGTTGACGCCGTAGTTGTATCTGTCACCGGCAACCGCTGTCAGGTCTGACAGGAAGATGGACCCCATAGCACTACCAACCATGTTGTCGGTCAGGGAGTCGAGCCCCAGATAAGCAACTTGAGCGTTGTTGATGATTTTTGCGGAATCAGTGATCTGGCGTTCGTCGCTCAGATCAGATGAGTCTGGAGACAGCAGAGGGCCTAGCTCCCCGGACGTCAGCATATTCATGATCGGCAGGAGGTTCGCCACCATCTTGGAGAAGTGGGTTTGGTCGTGCTGGAACATCGACAGCAAGCCTTCCAGATCAGAGTTTGGGTGCTCAGGTTGGATGATGTCGTAGTAGAACTTCATCAACGCGAAAGCGATCTTCTCACGCGAACCGTTTTTGACTTTCTCCAAATAAGCCGCTGCTTCTGCCTCCCAGTCGGGCATAACTCGCTCTGAGTAAGCCTGAACGGCCTTGATGACCAAGCCAGCAGCGCCACCTTCAAGGAATCGGCGGAGCTTTGTCAGGTTGGGACGATCATGAGTGATGACCAAGCCCTGAGCGATGTTGTTCAGTGCCTGCCATCCAAATGATTTGAACGGGTCGGCCCCTGCTTCGGACGGGATCAACGCTGCCAAACGACTTGCAATTTCAGTCACGCGGGTGAAGTTACGCAGAGGGTCGATACGCACCGACTCTTCCGGGAATGCTGGATGAAATGAGACGAATCTTTCCGGCTGCCCCATAGCTTCACAGGCACGTCGTGCATTGTCCCGCATCTCCTTATCCCCTTTCGGGTCTATGATGATCACGGCTTCCCCACGCAGAATGGCCTGTGAAATCAGGATGTCGAACATACGGGTCTTGCCCGAGCCGGTGGTCCCAACGATCAGCGAATTCCCCTCAGTGTGCTTGAGTGGCTGCATCAGCTTCTCTTCTTTGGGTTCTACCCCGTGAATCCAGGGCTGGCCGATTGGCAGCTCCTTTTTCTTACCCTGTATCTTCCGGACAACCTTTTTGACCGTGGACTCTCTCCCTACGATGGAAGTCCAGTCGCGTTTCAGGATCTCAAACACGCGCTGGGCATGGCGGTTTTCCCACAGGAACCCACTACCAAGCCACATATCGTCCGGCGTGTCCTTGATGTACTTTTGGAGCTCCGCAATAGAAATAAACTCCAGATCACGCCCCTTCAAATGCTTTTGGAGCAGGTGAAGTTTGATAGCCTTTGGCAAACGAGCCATCGCCATCACGCCACAGATCCCCGTCATCCAATAGAAGGGCTCCGGAGGCATCGTGCTGACTTGCTCTACGGCCAAAGCCGCGCCGGAGGCGGCAAGCCAGCCTGCTACAGCATTTTTTTCATAGTTGGGCCGCCACGGCATCTCGTAGGCGAGCGGGTCATAACTCATTGTCATGTTTCATTTACCTCTAAATACAGTTTTCCCTGACGTTTCTTGAGCAAAGGCCGTCTCTGTGCCCGGCTCAGCATCCCGCAGAGGATGTGTTTGCTGATGCCGATGTTTTCACCGGCAATCATGTCGAAGGCTTTGTCACTGGTTACTAAGCAGCCATCCTCTTCCAGGACAGGTGTCACGAGCCATCTGCCCGAGCGTTTTTGGATCATGTCCTTGAGCATCTGGAGTGCTTTCTGAGGCGTAACACCAGACGGCAAGAAATCTTCCGCGTTGATGTCTTTCGGGTTTGTTTTCGCCTTAGGCGGCTCAAACTCCCTAACCTCTGGCTCTTCCCTTTCTCGCACCTCGACGTGTCCCAATTCCTTCTCACGCTCAACTTTGGGCTCAGGAGCCACTGGTTGAACCTCCCGCTTAGGAAGGCGAGCCACGTTCTGTTTTTCTTGGACCGGCTGGCGCTGCGGCTCTTCAACCGGAGAAGTAACATCGACCTTCTTCTCCTTCTGCTGTGGCTGGGAGTCCTTACCTTTCGCCTTTTGTTCAGGCGAGGGTTTACCGGCGTTAACCTCAGGCTTCTGCTGCTGCGCCTTTTTTCGGCTTTGTTGTTTCGGTGCAGACTTATTCTTGCTTGCATCCAAGCCAGGGGGAGAGACGAGCTCAAAGGCATCCTGGTATCCCCCCATTGACGCCTCGGCATCCTTAATGGCCGCTACGACTGCATCTGAAAGCTGCTCCGCCAGTACAATTGCCTTCACTCCGCTGAAATCACGAACTTTGCGACCTGGCATAATCGGGTCTGGAACAATCGCGTTGGCGTGGGACAGCTTCGAGAGAACCTCTGACGGCGCACCCAGCGACCGAGCGCCATCCGGGTACAAAATGACGGCTTGACCCTTCATCAGGCATAGGACTTCGCCCAGCGTCGTTTTACCTTCCAAAACAGGCATGATCGCTTGTTCAAGCAACGCCGATGCTTCTCCGTACCCGGCTAACATCTCAACGAGTAAGGTCTTTGCGTCTTTCTCATGCAGATTAGGTTTGTCCGTAGGTGGCATTGCTGGCGCTGGTGTTGTTTGTTCTGGTGCGTCAGTCAGCATAGGGAGCGGCTCAATCGCCCATGATGGCGGTTCATCAGAACTACCGAACATTGGAAAGTCATCGCCCTGCAGGGAGTTTTGTTCTTGTGGAACGAAGTCCTGTTTTGGCTGCTTCTCTTGCTTTCCGGGCATTGCCACATCTGGGATTTCTGAGTTTGTTGCGTCAGTGCTGGCTGTCTCTGCCGATGCGCTGAATGCGTCAAACGGAAAGTCGATGTCCCCCAGTCCACCCCCAACATCCTTGAGTGCTTGTAACGGATTGTCGTTTGCCAAAGGTGGTGCGTTTTTGGCAATGTCCTGAGGGGACAAATCCTCTTTTGCCTCTGGTTTGTGGGGTTGTTTCTCTGTATCACTCTTCGGTTTTGCTTTGCCCGGTTTGCTCTGCGGCTTACCCTTCTTGCCAGCGTCAGGCTTAGATGATTCCGTTGATCCAGCATCTTTTTGCTCTGGTTTCTCCTCGACAGCATCTGAGGTGCTTTTCAGCATCTCCATCGCATCACCAAAGCCAAGACCAGCTAGAGCTTTCTCTGCTTCCTGCTCTGCGGCCAACATGTCATCGTTCAGAGCTGACACATCTTCCTCTTGGTCGTCATCGACTTCCTCAGGATCAACGAACTCAATCTCAGCGTCCTCAACATCACCAACAACTTCCGCAGCAACAGCCGCAGGAGGCTCAGTCGTAAACACCAGGTCGTTTGATTCGAGTCGGAGCATCAAGATCTTCACCGATCCCGCCGCCTCCTGGAGCATCTCAGGCAAAACTTCCCAGTAGCGGTAGTACGCACGTTCACCCTTCTCCTGCACCGTGTTTGGTACAGCAAAACCACGTTCGATGAGAATGTCGGCCAGTGTGTCAGGGTCTCGTGGAATACCGGGGATCTTGTCGTGGCTGATCAAGTCATAAAGGTCCCCAAGCTGTTTCCAGGCAATGAATACACCTTGGTTGAGGTGCCAGACTTTCGCGCCTGGCTCATTGACCTTCCATTTTCCGGTTTTAACCAGGCGGCGGATGGCATCGAACACGTACCGCTCGACAGGCACACCATAGGAGAACTCGTCCACATCGAGACGACTCTGGCGAAGGTCCCGTGAGACGCTCTCTTGGTCAGCGCGAAGCATCAGCTTGGTCACAGGCTGATTGACGCTGGTTCCTGAGATAGCTTCCAGCATCGCTTCCATGATGGACGGGCCAGACTTGGACAGAAACTCCCGAGTCTCAGCCGGAATAATTCGATCCACCGCCAGCAGCGAGAATTGCTCATGTCTTTTGTGTCGCTTGTCGCGCCACCGGATAAAGTAACGGTCGATTTCGTGACGGTGTGCCCAGTCATGAAGTGACTCCGAATACGGGTTCCATGTGATTGACCCGTCTTTGTCCGTAATGGACACATCCGAGAGCGGTTTACCCACATCATGCAGCAGCCCAGAGAAACAGCTCGCCAGTCTCCAACGCGGCTCATTGTCACGGCGTTCCCGAGGCGTCCCCTCGATGGAAAAGATAACTGACTCAGATGCCTGAGCTGCCCAGAAGGCCACTTCAAGCCCATGTCGGAACAGACCACCAGCGCCACGGTGGTGGTGTGATTCGGAAGCTGGCAACAGGTGAACAAACGCGGCATACCGCTGGATCACCGGCAAAACAAGCCGGTTGAAGTCGTCCACAGTGAAACCGAGAGAGTTCCGCACTTTCTCAATCAGTTCAGCTTGGGTTGCCAGTATCTTGTCTAGTGGGGCCACTGGCAGGCCCTTGGCAAAAGGTGGGTATCGAGGGATTTCTTCATCTTCCACGTCTTTAAGCGGCAACACTCTGGCGCTCGGCGCGGTCTCGATCACTCCACTTCGCCCACCAAATAACTTGTTAAGGGCTTTCAGCATGTAGGTTGACCATATTCCTATCGTATTTCTCGTCGCTACATGCTCTCAAAACACCTTTAGATCGCACACACGCCTATCTGTCCAATTTGGGCAGTTTGAGAAACCAGCTTTCCATCCCCCCCCTTTTAGAATGGGCTCATCGACAATTTTTGATGAGGAACGACACGATGAGACAACTGATAGCAATTCTGGGAGTGGCAATTCTGGCCGGGTGTGCCTCTAACGCCCCCGAGCAAAAGCCTCAGCCCCAGACTGCCCCTGCCGAAAATGACAAACCTGCCCGAGTTAGCCGGGAACTGTCGATGGCATGGGACAACATGGGGCGCGGTGGTGCTGCATTACGTCAACCTGGTTATATCCATGTGCTGGGCGACGGTAATGTCAGCGCAACGATGAACAAGGTCAAAGATGACTCCGCTGGTTCAGATAAAACTCCAGCAGGGATCAAGCAGCACGGGGATGTGAACGAAGCCATCAATACCTTCAAGTCCATGAATAAAGGCAAAGGCTACTCGCTGTACGAGTTGTCACGCTGGGAACGCTATTGCGATGGCGGCAAAGGTATGGACGAGCACGATTGGCGCTTTGTGGAAGCCGAGGGGACTACAAACATCCCCAAGGATGTTGTAACCGGCTGCATACCACCTACCCACACCTATCAAGATTATCTGAATGCCTGGACGCACTTTTGCACCAGCCAGGCTGTAACTGACGCAGATCGCCGCATTGTGCGCGAGTCCGTGCGTCCCTATTCAGTGGTGAACCCATGCAAAGCTCTGAAATAAGAAACCAGACAGAGCCAAGCCGTAAGGCTGAGCTCTTCGACGCTTTATCAATCATGCTCCAGGAGGCCGGTTCGAGGGGTAATTCCCGCGAAGCGGCCTATGTCATTTCTGGAGTCCTCGAAAACCTCTCCAGAGACTACCCCGAAGTCAAAGGTCTGGCCCAAAGCTGGGCTGAGCTGGCGAATCTGGAATCAAAGATGAGAGGAGCTGCTTAATGGACCTTTATATCTGCGAGAAGCCTTCTCAGGCCAAAGATTTGGCTGGCGTAATGAAGGCCTCCCAACGAGGTGATGGATTTCTCCATGATGGAGGAAACCGCGTTATTACGTGGGCGTTCGGCCACCTGCTGGAATTGTATATGCCAGACGATTATGACGAACGCTACAAGTCATGGTCACTGGAGACCCTCCCTATTGCACCAGAGTCATGGCGGTACAACGTTCGCAAGAGTGCGTTCAAACAGTACAAAATTGTTGAGGGACTGGTCAAAAAGGCGAGCACCATCTACATCTCAACGGACTACGACCGAGAAGGTGAGGCTATCGCCCGTTCGCTTCTGGATCGATTCCGCTACTCTGGCCCTATTCGCCGGGTTTGTTTGACGGCTCTCGATGAGTCAAGCATCAAGAAAGCGCTGAACAACGTAAAGGATGGCAAGGATACGGTCTCACTCTACTACGCCGCATTGGCACGGCAACGCGCTGACTGGTTGGTAGGCATGAACGTGAGCCGCCTCTACACAGTGCTGGCCCGAGATGTCGGCTTCAACCACACTCTTCACGTTGGCAGGGTTATCACCCCAACCGTCGCTCTTGTTTGTCAACGGGACCGAGAGATCGCCGGTTTCACCCCCTCACCATACTGGACTCTGGGTGTGAACGTGTCCGTACAGAATGGACAGTTTGCCGCCCAATGGATACCACCAGAAGAGTGCAGTGACGAGCAAGGCCGGTGCGTCAATAAGGCCTATGCCGAGCAGGTAGCCTCCCAGGTCAATGGTGCCAATGCTGTTATCAGCAAAGCAGAAACCAAACCAGGTAAAGAGTCAGCCCCCCTCCCCTTCGATCTAACGTCGCTGCAACAATACGCAAGCAAACGATGGGGATACACCGCTCAGCAGGTACTGGATGCAGCTCAAGCTCTGTACGAGACGCACAAAGCGACCACCTACCCTCGTACTGATAGTCGTTATCTACCCGAGAGCCAAAAGGAAGACATTCCGGACATTCTCCAGGCGCTCATTTTGTCCGATCAGAACGTCTCTGGGCTGGTGGCTGGCGCAGATCCTCATCGCAAGGCCAGGGTATTCAATGACGCCAAAGTGACCGCGCACCACGCGATCATTCCAACACCGGCCAGAACAGACATCAGTGCCATGTCTGAGATCGAGTTCAATCTTTACGACGCCATCCGTCGTTTCTACATCGCGCAGTTCTACAGCGAGTTCGAGTTCACCAAAACCTCCATCGAGGTGCAGTGTGGGCGTCACCTCTTTGCGGCCTCTGGTAAGACACCTGCCAAACAAGGCTGGAAGGTTTTGTTTGCTTCTGATAGTGAAAGCAGTCCCAAGGACGAGGGGGAAGACACCGACGCGCCGGTTGAACAAGAGAAGCTCCCCAGGGTTAGCCAGGGCGAACCCGCTTTGCTTAATGGTGCCGAGCTGGCAAACAAAATGACGCGGCCAGCACCGCACTTCACCGAAGCCACATTGCTTGCCGCGATGGAGAACATTGCCCGGTTCGTGACTGAGGAGAAGTTCAAGCAAATTCTCAAAGACACAGCCGGTTTAGGCACTCCAGCAACACGCGCAAGCATCATCCAGGGCGCTGTTGATAAAGGCTACTTCAAACGTCAGAAAAAGGTACTGCTTGCAACTGATAAGGCTCATGCGCTTATCGCAGTGCTTCCACCAGCCATCAAATCACCCGGCATGACTGCGGCTTGGGAGCAGGAGCTTGAGAAAGTCGCCTCCGGCTCCGGGAATATGTCTGTCTTCATGAAGCAGATTTCCACCTGGATCTGCCAAATGGTTGAGCAGCTCAAAGTGCCCGCACCGGTTCTGACCAAAGAAGGTGGCGCGATGGCTAAAGCCTTCGAGGGCGCTAAGCCGCCTTCACACGAATGCTTCAACTGCGGTGGAGAGATGCACCGGATCAAAGGGAAGAACGGATTTTTCTGGGGCTGCCAGAACGAGGCTTGCAAGAAGACGTTCCCAGACAACCGAGGGAAACCCGAGAAGCGTATCGCGGCTGAGGATTGTCCAGACTGCCCAGATTGCGGTAGCCCGATGCGTCTCAGGAAAGGAAAAGCGCCCGGCAAGAAGCGAGCTTCTAAGTTCTGGGGCTGCACCGCCTATCCCGATTGCAAAGGCACTATGCCCTTCAAAAAGTCGGACTTTATGGATTGATAGAGGAATTAAGTATGTTTGGAACAATCATTTTAACTGCGATGCTCACCACCAGCTCAGCCACTGCCGAAGATGCAGGGAAGAACATCGCCTCAGGCTTGGCGGCGGCATCCGCCAGCCAAATGGGGCAGGCCGTAATGCCAACTTTAGCTACCAGCTCGGCCATTGCAAAAAGCGCAGGTAAAGGCATGGTGTCAGGTTTGGCTGCGGCGACTGCCAGCTACATTCCCCAAGACGAGCTGAGCTTTACTCGAAGCTATAAGAA
Source organism: Providencia sp. PROV272 (assembly GCF_049901975.1). Lineage (NCBI taxonomy): Bacteria > Pseudomonadati > Pseudomonadota > Gammaproteobacteria > Enterobacterales > Morganellaceae > Providencia > Providencia sp. PROV272. The sequence goes on along the minus strand of NZ_CP096292.1, from coordinate 10,308 downwards.
CTCTGAGGCTGTGGATATGGCAAAGGGCCTGGGGACATTGAAAGAAGCGCCTGAGTTTCTCTACGTTGTTACAGACGTAAATGCCAACATGGCGGTCAAATGCAAGCGCGTCTGGGAGCCTCAATCTCTGGCTTTAAGTCCAGTGATTGTTGAGCTGGTGGAACTACGTAAGACGAACAACAAAGACAGCTACGAACAAGCACTATCCCACCTCGATTGTTCAATGTTCACAGACTAAAACAATTAAGGGGCCGATGGCCCCTAATTTTTAATAACCCAATTTCTTTTGATACCTGATTTTCCTACCAAGCACAGTTGTCATACACCATTCAATTCACATGGATAGCGAATACTTCAACCGGACAATCTCCAAAGTGCGGGTGCGTTATAACACTCCTTGAGAAGCCACGCCAAGGGCGAATCTCTATCCTGGACATATCTCCAGCCTTTGGGTAGCCACACTTAACATGGACTTCATCATACTCGCGCCCCTCTAGTCTTTTTATCCAGTAGTCTGTAACGAGGCGATATTCATCTGGTTTTTCTCCAGATTTGATCTGATCGAAGTAAATCTTTTTTACGGGCAGATGAAGTATTCTCTTTTTCATAATCACCACCTGATAGCCCATCAGACTATCTAACTATTCGACAAAACATCCCTTTTTCAATTTCTGTCTCTCTCGCCTCATGGGCCAATACAATATCCGCGATAACACGAATATTCCCTTCATAGTTGCGAATGGCCGCATCCCTCATCGTGTCTAAAGTGTCCTGACACTTCGCTCGCCTGAATTTAACGAGCCAACTTTGCCGATCTATCTTGTCCACACCAAATCCCATTTAGCGAACCATGTATCCAGCTTTTTTGGCCGCAGCATCAAGCTCGGAGGAGAAGTTAACGTCGGACTTTTCTGCCGCGTTATAGAGGGCTCCACACTTGGGCCATGAGCGTCCTACCAGTTTCATCGCCAACGCATCCGCCAGCATTTCTCGGATCTGTGTTTCAGCCTCACCAAAATCGGCCAGAGTTTCGTCTATGCCCGACTCTTCCATCAGCTCGATGAGCTGTGGTTGTTTGAGCCAGACGCCTGTTTGCATTTCCAACTGATCTCTTGCATCGGCCACCAATTGGCGTTCAAGGGTTACGCCATTCACGGTCTTAACAAATTGCTTTGGCTGACGCTTTACCTTTTTTGGCCTGGACACATCAGAGATAACCGTCACCGGCTTCCCACGCAGTTCACGCGGCAACGGTCCACTTAGCCCCAGAACTAAGCGACGAGCGTACTCATGCTCGTATGGTTTCAACCCTCGACCTTCACGGTACATTTCAGTATCCACCAGCAGATCACCGCGCAGCCTCGCATTTTTCCGCACTTGTTCGGACAAGACCGATTTACCCTTCCCGCTGGCTCCCATTACGAGCGAGTGAGATTCTACTTTGTTATCAAAAAACATAATTCCGCCCCCAAGGAGGTGTTGCTATAAAACATGGTTTGAACATCCGTATTTTCACGGCAATAACCGCCGGATAATGCAAGACTCCCAAACCTAAATAGGTCTCCAGGTGATGACATCGAAGTCATAGCTGACTTCCGAGTTGTCGTCCGCCGTTCGCCACGAACAATCATCTTCCTGAACATGGATCAAGTCGTACTCAACAATTTTGCCCGACCAACATCCTTTAAGCTGGCAATGAACAGGCACACCGACGACCGGCATCTTGTCGTTGACGCTGATCCACGGTTCTTGCTTTTGATCCAGATCCACCGGTTAGTCCTCTATGAACGATTTAATGGATCGCCCATCAAAAAACAGTTTCCCAGTTCCTGATACCGAATGTACTTCTGGAGCTGCCTTCCCTTTCAGGAGTTTCTGATAGCGCACCGCGTCTTTGAGCTCAGAGATCCTGACGCCAATGAGTGTGGCCGTCTCCTCAACTGTTAAAATACGGTCCCAAAAGCTGGTGGCGCTGTTATTGCGCCCACCGATACTCTGGGCAACGCACTCTGTTCTGGCCGCTTTTCCCTTTGCCATTGGCAATGTCCTCTTCATTCTTCTCAGCCCCCAGCTTACTCAGTATTTCAGCTTTTGTAGCGCGATGGCCGCGCATTAAAAGAGCATTCAGCAGGTATCCAGTGAACACCTCTGTACTCGGCATACGGTCAAGCAACTCAACATACTGCTCATCCGTCAAATCATGGATCTCACAATATTTTTCCACCGCCTTTTCGTAGGCTTCTGCGTAGCCATGAGTGGAAATCCTGAAAGCAATATCCCCATTGCCGTAGCCTGGCTTTGTGACGAGAAAACAAGGCGCGAAGTAGGTTCTCTTCACCCCCATCCGGCTCCGGTTCTCAATGCTGATATAAGCCCTCAGCCCCTCAGCAATGATGTTTGGCCCGGAGTTGCGTCGCCGCTTACAAGTCTTATTCTGACGCTTCACCTCTTCTGCCTCAGCTTCCCACTTTCGGTCCAAGCTGTAGGCCAGCCGGTGAGCTGTTGCGTAGGAATACTCTCTCAAGGAGAAGTATTCCTGCCGGTAATCATCCGCCACCCCAACTGTTCGTGCGACACGGAACCCGACGAAACCGGCGTCATGGGTTCCCTCGCCGTAGTAAATGACTGCCATTATCTACCTTCCTTACTTCTGATACCGTGCTGCACCACGGTATGGCGACCGCAATTCACATTCAGGTGATCCCGAACTGCGGCCATGACCGCTGAATGCAATCTGTAATCCACACTCTGCCCAAGCGTTTCTGTCGCTTGTTCTTTTGCCATCCACGAAACATCAAAGCTATCAGGTATCGACATCAACTCCTGAACCAGATCGACCGATGGCTTGTAAATGCGGCCACCGTCTTGGATGTACACTGCATCCTTTACCCCACGATCCTGAGACTTGAGGATGGTCGGGCAACTGGTGCTTTCTCTCGTCAAGAACGCAGGCATCCTGCGAGAAGTTGACTCTCTGGCCTGAATTGACTTCAACACTGTGACGTCAGCACAATCCCCGAGGTGCTTCTCGATCACCGGCCACAATCGTCCACCAGCTCTCTGCTCAGGTTTCGGTGGAACGAACCCAGGGAAGACCGACGCCACCATGTAATAGCGTTCTCGCCCCTGGTAAGCGCCGAAATCCAGACCGTTCAAGACCATCTCAGTGAGGAAGTACCCCATCCGCCGCAGTGTCGTTCCCATCATCGCCCCGGCTCCGGATGCTTTGAAGTTCGGGACGTTTTCCACCAGCACGACGGCAGGGTTCACGACCTCGATCTGTTTTAGTGCCGGGTAAACCATGTCGAGCATGGTGGAGAGATCCTCAAGAGAACGCTCTTTGTCCCTTGGACTTTTGGCGTTTGAGTGGTCATCACACCCCAACGAGTAATGGGCCAAACCAATTGGTGGGCACTCCGCCAGCAAGGCTCCAAGGCGATCCAGCTCCAGGTGATGAATGTCTTCATTCAGCAGGATACGCGGGGAGCTGTTCACCAGCGTATTGAGCGCATGTACTTCACTCAGGTTCCGCCCGGATGCTCTGTCTCTGGCTTCAACTGGACGATGCTCCAAAACAATCTCAGCCTTCCAGCCAAGCGCTTCCATAACATGAATGTCTACCCCGCCAGTCAATGCCACAAAGGCACGGAAAGGGCTGGTTTTTCTGAACCGATCCGCAATGGCAAAGGCTCTGTTTGCGACAGGAGTGAAGACTACTCGGCCTTTTCGCATTTCGACGTGGAAACGCTCTGTATAGCGAGGGAAGCACTTATCTATGAGCCCTTGTCCAGAAAACTCAATAACGGTTTCCAGCGGGTTGTTGGAGCGACTCTTTGGTTGATACCGGCGCTGATAAACCTGGTGTGTCTGTAGTTCATCGGTCGCTGGGATCACCGAAAAACCGCCCATCCCCTCCCCTGGCTCAACGGCGATGCCCATACCTGGCTTGAACCCCATAACATCCAAAAAGTTGGACGAAACCCTAACCTTGCGTTTATCGCCTACTCGATTGAACGCAAGTTGTTTGGTTACTACGGAGGGGGAGACGATCGGTAACATTGGTCAACCTCTTTTCTTCTTGTTTTGCTCGCGCTTCACCATTGCTCCAGCAGCTTTCAGAAGTCTCTGGTTCTCCGCCAGCTCCTCTTGGAGTTCCTGAGTATCCTCTTCTGTCTGAGGCTTTTTCAGCTCGGCCTCGCAATATTGGACCTCTTCCTGCAAGCTGACTTTCGCAAACTTGAGAGCGGCCAGTCGCGTCGTATAAACGCCAAAAGGCAATTCGCCACCTTCCCGGAACTGCTTCAAACACCAGCTCGGTATAGATGGCAACCAACCAAAGTCCCCATTCTTCCGTGACCTTTTCCCCCACGTAATCCCATCTAACTTTTGGGCAAGATTGACATAGCGTTGATCGCTGGTTGAGTTGCGTCGTTTCTGAATAGAGCGAACTATCCACTCTGTAACCTCGACCTTTGCTTTATCATCATCAGAGATGTAATAAAGGGCTGCGTACAACACAGCGCCTTTACGAATGACTGATGGTGGGTATGCCTGGGCTTTCATCTATCCCCCTATCGCTTTTTCTGTCCGACAAGACGGAGATGATCGGCGGCCAAGTCATACTGCTCGTTTTTGTCGCGGCGGCGGAATCTGTCAAAAAACTTCCCTCGTGGCAGGGTTTCTTCCATAGCGATCAGGCGGTTCAGCCACACTTCTTGAGGTAGCATCCCTGCTGGAGTCGGCCCGAGCTTACGTCCTTCCTTGACGTGCTCCATTGTTTGCGTGGCAGTAAAAATCGCACCACCAAACTTTCTCCACTTGAATTGCAGGGGCATATCTGGAGACTCATCCAGCATCAATTTCTTATTGGTTTGTTCTGTCACGACAATTACTCCACCATCCATTCTTCACTAAGCAGGAACGCCCAGCGCTCTTCTGCTTTTTCTGGGTTGTCTTTGGCCTGTTTGATCATGATCTCGGCGGCGTTAAAGCCTACCTCTCCACTGAACCGGCCCCATGAATGGCTATGCCACTCGCGCATCACACTTCGGCCAAGCGATGCAAGTTCTGGACTTACACCCTCATGGAGGGCATAGAGCTCCCAAGCATCCCACCCGTATCGTAATAGGTTGTGCCCTGGGGCGTTAAAGGCCTGAGCAGCCTTGAACCGCTCTCCAGGCTCCTTCCCTCTAACATCCACACCCTGGAGCACCAACCCCATTACCACTTCAATGACCGGCTCGCGTTGCTTCTTTGCCAGCTCGATGGCAGCCACCAGCATTGCTTTGGCGTCAGCAAATTTCCCATGCCCTTGGCACATACCGCAGGTTTCTTTGGAAGGGGAAAAGTCATAAACACCGGAACCAGCACAGAGGCGGCATGTCATGTCAATCATGGGCTCTTCTCTCCTCATACTCTTCGATGCGCTCTTTCAGACGCTGAACCACTGGTGCGAGCTCAGGGATAGCTTCCGCTTCCTCAAGCGTGTATCGCTTGTCTTCCTGGTAATCGACTATTTGAGGAGGCCTTGGCTGTTTAGGGAACTCAGCAAAGTCATTCAGCGACATCGAGGTAGGAAGTCCTCCTTCAATCTCACCTTTTTCGTTGAGTGACTGGGTGACGATAAGCTGTGTTCCGCCCACCTCGGTATCAAAGCGGTCATCAAAGCGCTCACCGATAGTCCAGCCGCCACGGCCAAGAACACAGGTCGTACTCATACGTAGGCGATTGAATGCTTTAGCGTCATCCCAGTTCAAAGGATTTTCATCCATGAGGAAAAAAGGCGCTTCGTCCCGAACGAACACCTTGGACTTGGCGTTATCGAAGATCGGCCCAAACACCCCCTGCTGGAGGTATGGTTCGACCTTCTCTGCAAGATCCTGGTGCCCTTGAGAACGCAGCGCCTCATAGAGCTGGGTGATTGTTTGTTTGCCGGTGCCCGGAAGGCAGGACAATACTGTCTGCTTTTCCTCGTCACTCAGGCTTACCATTCTGGACAAAAAGCTGACTACCAGCTCGTTGTGCCCATCGACCGTTTCAATGTTGAGCTTGTTCTCGTCCATCTTCTTCCTCAGTAATCGGTTCGATAAATTCAATGGAGTCCATGCTTACATGACTGATAATGGCTTTCAGGCCGCAGCAGTCGCATGGTTCAAAGGTCAGTTCTGATCCCTTGGGAGACTGATGCGTGACCGTTGCCACAGCCCCTAGAGGGATCACCCCCCAGCCGTTTTTTAGTACCCGAGTAGTTCTGACCAGCCGACCTTTGTACTCTCGTTTCAGTTTCGGATGCGGCACTACCGCATATCGCTTACTCATTTCGGTCCCCTTGTACCAAAGGCTCGACAACCAGCTCTTGAGCTTCGTCCCAGTCGGACACCTTTGCATCACCAAACGCAAAGGCAATTCGCATAGCCACTGTCGGCCTGCCTATTTTCATCAAGTAAGCCGCAGCACCGGCACACATCGACTCTTGTCCCGAAGGTGCATAGTTACCCTCTTCATCCCATTCACCACCTGACTTTGAATGCACGGTCTTGTGGCAATGAAACGTCGTCATGTCGTTTTCAACGATGTCGTTGATGATGCCTTCTAATCGCCCAGGGACCAGCTCGATAGCGCCCTCCTTCCGGAATGGACAGTTGGCGCAAGGTTTCTTCAAACGGAGATGATTTGCTTGCTTTGGCATACATATCACTTTTACAGTATCATTTTATGATTCTATGATATAGCCATATTCCGTGTAGTCAATATCTCACTAACAATTACTTTCTATCGGACGCTTACGCGCCCATTTTGGGCAGATAGACAAGTTATTTGGGCGTTTGGAGTGTGCGAGGTGGACAGCGGGGAGACTTTCACATGTGAAAGTTTTGTTTCTTGGTATCGTTTTATTGTCCCTTGATATTATTTTATGATGCTGTAATAATCATAAATAAGGGCCGCATCGCTCTTCGACCTTCGTTGCAGCCCTTACAACACAATCAAGCAATTAAGGAGCTTTGTTATGCTGCAAGGCAATACTAACACGAATAAGCGCATCCCGCTCGCGGCGTTCATGAAATGGCCGCTGGCGAAACGTCAGGACTTCATCGACCGGGAAATGTCCGGTTGCCCCGACTTTATCAAGACGTCTTTGCTTCGGCATTAAGGCGATCAGGCAGGAAAGCAAAGAACCTCGCTTCGGCGGGGTTCTTCGTTTCTACCTCTTGAATGTTTCGTCAGAACAAACTGGAGCGCTTATGTCACCAGAAACACAGCAACTTACATCCAAGGCTTTATCTCTCATCGAGCAGTCCCGATACAGAATGGGCACATCTCGGTTTGTTGAGGCCTTTATTGACCAGTGGGCATACTTGCAGACTGGCCTATACCCAGCCAAGGAGGAGATCCCGGAAGAACTTCAGCCGGTCGCCTTCGAGCTCTCTCACGTCCTGTCTGCCGCCATTAAGCGCGACCCCACCAGCGATGTTTTGGGTTACGTCCTAAGCATGTCTGGCTTCCACAAGAAGGGCACCAATTACTTCCCCACTCCTCCAGAGATTGGCCGCTTGATGTCACTCATTGTTGGCTCACAGTCTTCGGCAGACTTTTATGAGCCCTGCTGTGGTTCTGGCATCAACGCCATTCACTGGATGGAAAACCTGATCGAGAACCACGGTCCCGAAGCATTGAGAGAAGCCTCAATCTACCTGGAAGACATCGATCCGTTGATGGTGAAGTGCTGCATGATCCAGCTATTCCATTATTTCGAGTCCCGCAATACCACTCCCAAAACGCTGAGTATCGTCGGCATAGACACCCTTAGCAGACGAACCAAGAACATCGCCTACTACGCCGAAAAACCTCCAGCAACCGCCGCTACCGTGGCAGCATAAAAAAACCCGCCGATTGGCGGGTTTTGCATTCAATGCGCTGCTCTATGGCACCTTACAGTTTTCCGTACCGGTTCAAGAACGAAGACCTGTCTAAGATCCCCCAGTCTGTCAGCATGTAGTAGCCGGTGGCACCTCGTTCGCCGGTAGACTCCCTGACGAACAAGATATTCATTCCGAACTCATCACGCAGGGCAGACAACTGTCTCTTGATCGTTGATTCAGGAATATTTGTTGCCTTGTGAAGGTCTTGGAGACTTGGCTTCTCCGTTTTAGACAGGGCATTCACCAAAGCAAATTTTCTTTTCATGTCCTGTGAGATCTTCATATTCACCTGTTCTTGACAGGCCCAACCTCTCTGGCTGGGCCTCCTTTATTAGCCTTCGACACTCAGGAGTTCAATGTCTGACACAGGCACATGAACATGCTTTTCCTTGCCTTCGCCATCGAGCGTTTTAACCCAGACAGTAGACGGAACCAGAGCAACACGGTCGGTCATGATGACTCCACGTTTGGTCTCGCCATCCAGGTTAACGTTGACAGCAAAAATCAAACTGTCAGCCCGGACGTTCTTCCATTCCTTGTCCTTCGGCAGAGGAGGAAGAGCATCACCGCCTTCTTCATCTTTGTCCTTGCCGCTGTTATCTGGCTGCTTGACAGGATCTTTGTGCTCACCCTCTTCATCACGCAAAGGGTCTTCGTCATCATCGTCCTGACCATTGGAATTTTTACCCCCTTCCAGTTCCTCCTGGGCAAGGTTCAGGTCGTCATTCCCGGTTTGTTCCGACGTACCATCCCCACCCGAGTTGAGGGATTGCTCGTCGGTGTTGCCAGCGCCAAGCTCATCATTCTGGTGGGAGCCAGTCAGTGGGCCTTTTTCCATTTCGTCTTTGATACGTTTGGCATCATTCAGCAGCTCACGGCTTTGTTTACGAGTAATCCCGTCAGACATAGCCACCGCGCAGACGGCGCGACATCTTTCTTCATTCAGATCGAACAAGAGACGAAGGTTATTCAAGGTCTCTGTATCAGAACATACTTCATTATCGTATAACTCACGCACACAGTCAGGTAGCTTGAGCAACGACAGATGCGTAGATACGAAAGTGATATTCTTACCGAGCCGATCAGCAATATCCTTTTGCTTCCAACCTTCTTCAATAAACAGGTTTAACGCCTCGGCAATCTCTACCGGAGTCAAGTCATCCCGCTGGATGTTTTCGATCAGCTCACCAGCAGTCTCGTCCAAGTTGTTCTGGACCTTATCATTCACCACCAAGTCAATGGTCTCGATACCAGCGTGTTTACACGCTCTCCAACGCCGCTCCCCTTTTTGGATGACGAACTTGCCTTCTTCGTTCTTCGGGAACACGATGATCGGAGACTGCTGCCCTTCGGTCAGCAAGGTTGCCGCCAGCTCTTCAATGTTACGGAAGCGCTTACGAACCTGGACCTTGGATACAACGTCGTCAACAGGTACGGTAAGAACCTCTTTGCCTTTCTTGCCTTTGGCGGCTTTAGCAAGTTCGGACAGGCCTTTTAAATTGTTCAATGCCATCGCTTAGCCCACCTTCTCTAATAGTTCTTCCAACACCGCCTCAACTTCTTTGGCCGCGACATGTCCATAGCGAAGCTCCCAGACAGGGATGCCATCAGTCGTCGCCGTATCGAGCGGAGGCCGGTGCATAATTTTGTTCTCAAACAACAGATCCGGAACTGTGTTCTCCAGCGACTTGAGGGCTTTGTCGTGATTGACAGAGCGGTCCATGTCGTTGATCACGATGCCCAGGATCTCCAAATCTTGGTTGTACGCCTCGCGCACACCAATAATCGTGTTCAGGAGACCTTCTACGCCGTCCACAGCGAAGCCAGAGAGCTTTACTGGACATGCCACATGGGTAGACATCACCAACGCTGCCACCAGCTTTCTGCCGAGGCTAGGCGGACAATCAATCAGCACGTAGTCGTAGTTCTCAAACAGCTCAGCCAAATGGCGAGCCGGATTCATGGCCTGGTCAAGAGGCACAGCCTCCATCTCAAACAGATCCGGGTCGTTTTTCGGCGTATGAATGAGGTCTGCACCGCAAGGGCAGTGCATGACCTCAATGCCGTCCAGCTCGTAAGCGAACAGCTCTGCGGTTTTGGTTCCTGTGAGGATGGGCTCGTAGTCACCATCCTCAAGCTCTCGTCTGGGGGCCAGTCGAGAGGACGTGTTCCCCTGACCATCCATATCCAAGACCAGCACTTTCTTTTTCTTCTGTAACGCCAGATAAAAGGCCTGCTGGATACAGAGGGTACTCTTACCCACTCCGCCTTTCTGGTTGGCGAAGCTGATTACTTTTGCCATACCCACCTCTATTTTGGTTTCTCGCAGGTGATCAAGACCACCCCCAAACTTTCACATGTGAAAGATTGTAGCGATCATAAAATGATA